>JAFIES010000131.1 GCA_020832415.1 Balneolaceae bacterium
GCGTGCGTGTAGTATGTTCAATGATTTCATATAAGTTGAGGTTTGTCAGTTTTTCCGGTGAGGAAGTATTAATCAGAATAACTTTGTTTAAATGACGAATAGTGTCGGATAGTTTTTCTGATGCTGTATTTAATAATCTGATCAGCTGAAATTCGTGAAGCTCAGGGTATTCATCAGAAATAAGTGCTAAAATCATAGAGATGTTGGAGCTGTGCGAACGTATGTTATGAGATAAAATATGAGCAAAATGTTTTAATTTTTCATTTTGATTTTGTGTGATGGAAAGAAAGGAATTGAGTTTTAACTCTTTATCTTTTCTCTCCTGAATATTAACCAGCATATTTGAAAAAAGAGTTAACAGAGTAATCTCTTTTTCAGACAATTCGTATGAATGTTTCACAAAGTCAAAACCAACAAATCCAAGCAGATCGTCGCCATGTATCATCGGTATGGTAATTAAACTCTGAATACCCTGAGGTTCCAGAATTGCACGCAATCCAAGCGGGCCATCATCAGGCAGATCCTTTATGTTGGGAATATGCAGGGGCTGGCCCCGAAGATGTTTGCTAACCCAAAACGGAATACTATCCATCGATAATAACTGAAGGTTATCAATCTCTGGTGAAATTTCATCGGCACACCACTCAAATGTATTTGATGTTGTAGAGTTCTGGAAATCATAACTGAATATGTAGGCTCGGTCTGCATGTACAAACTCGGCCATCTCTCTCAATGATTGCTGAATGATTGTGTCAACTTCCTCAAGATTTACATTGATATAAGTGGTGGCAATTTTCAGTAATAAATTTTGGAATTCAGACTGCTTCAACACACTCTCCTGAAGGTGCATTTTTTCAGTAATATCCATGTGCATTCCTGTCATCTGTTTAAGACCGCTATTTTGCTGATCGTCTATTATTTTACCCTTATCAAGAATCCACAACCAGTGCCCATTTTTATGTTGCATTCTGAACTGGCACTCATATTTATTGCTTTTTCCCTCTAAATAGTTCTTCAGATTGGTAACAACTTTTTCAATGTCATCAGGGTGTGCAAGTTTTTTCCAGGTATCTGTGTTTAGTGGCTCAAGTTCATTCAGTGTGTAACCCAGAATGGATGCCCATTTCTCATTATAGGTAATTTCATTTGTCTGAATATTCCAAACCCAAGTACCTATATCCGCACCATCAATAATGTTTTTGTGATTCAGGTTTTCACTTTCAGAATTTTCATTCTTTTTGTTTTGCACTTTGACCCGGATTAATTTCAGCTCGTAGAACTATTATACAAACTTCTGAATTATTGCTAAACAATTTGCTCGTGATTTGCAGTATAAATATGACTATATCTATTATTAATACTGTCTAATCAGTCTTTTGTGTGTATCAGTATTGATGGTCGACGTGACTGAAAATCAACCTCTATATTAGATAAATTTAATTTATTATCTAAAGTTCTCAAAGTATTACTTTATAAATCTTTATAACTATCTATAAGAATTTTACGAAGATTTTCTTTTTTCTTATTGGAGATAAATGAGTGCTCTAAAGCGTCGATATTACAGCGCTTAAAATGGGAGTGTTGCCAGTTGAAAACTCGCTCTAATGTTTTGTATTCATCCTCAAGCGTTACATTTGAAATGGTTCTGCCGTCTGTATTTACGCTTAATGAGATTTTCTCATTAAACAGTAAATCGATGTTATGATCTTCTATTTTATGGAATACTTTTGTGAGTACATTACTGGTTGGGCAAACTTCAAGATGGATATTATGTTTGCGAATGTATTTTAAGAGTTCCGGATCTTCAGCAGATCGCACTCCATGACCAATTCTTGATGGGCCGAAATATTTCAATGTTTCCCACACGCTTTCTGCTCCTTTTGCTTCACCTGTATGCGCTGTACAGTGAATGCCATGATTCTTTGCGTACTTGAATGCTTTTACATGATTATCAATTGGAAATCCGGCTTCATCAGCGGCAATATCAAAACCACGAACTAAGGTGCTATTAAAAGATTTTGCCAGCTGAACTGTTTCCATACTTTGGGCTTCAGAATAGTGCCGCAGGGTACAGAGAATAATGGAGGCTTCAACTCCTGTTTTCTTGATGCCTTCTTCAGCAGCTTCGTTTACTGCCCCAACAACCTCATAGGGTGTTAATCCTTTTTGGATATGAAGAAGTGGTGCAAAGCGTATTTCTGCATAGATCACATTATCCTCTTTGAGCTGTTCAAAGAGATCGAGTGTTACTAAACGCAGCTGCTCTTTAGTTTGCATGAGATCAATTCCGCGACTGGCTCTTTCGATATAATCGGTTAAGCCTGTACAGCCAAGTGGTGCTTTGAACTCATCATCATAAACCTCTATTGAGATACTTGGATCTAATTGCTTAACTACGTTATAACTCAGCGAGCAATCGAGATGGAGGTGTAATTCTATTTTTGGTAAGTCTTTAAAATTAATGGCCATTGTTTTCGGTAATAATTTGATGTGAAATGTAGGCAATATCAGGAACCATAAACAGTAATTACAATCTTTCTGCTGCCGCCATAGTTACGATGTTCGCACAGATAGATTCCCTGCCAGGTACCGAGATTAAAACGGCCACGGCTTACCGGTACTGAAACGGATTGGCCTAAAAGAGAGCTTTTAATATGTGAGGTCATATCGTCGGAGCCTTCTAATGTATGTTCAAAAAGTGATGAATCTTCCGGTACCATACGATTAAAATGAGCTTCGAAATCTCTTCTGACTGATGGATCGGCATTTTCATTAATGGTTAGACCTGCACTGGTATGTTGTATAAAAATATGGGCTACACCAACTTCAACTTCATGCAATTCAGGAAGATGGCCTAAGATTTCGTTCGTTATAAGGTGAAATCCTCTCGATTTTGCACTCAGCTTAATCTCTTTTTGAATAAATTTCATAACTATTGCATTAAATGGTTTTAACCAAAGAGTCCGGCAATACTTCCGCCATCGTGGCTAATGGTTTGTCCTGTTACAAATCCACTATGAGATGAAAGCAACCATGCAGCAAGGCTTGCAAATTCTTCAGCCTTACCCATACGGCCAACGGGAATATTTTTCTCCATCTCTTCTTTAGCATCCTCGTATGAAATGCCCTTCATGCTGCTGTTATTTTTTATAACCCTCTCAATAGCAGGGGTTTCGTGGGAACCGGGGGCCAGTACGTTTACGGTAACACCTTTGTTTGCCACCTCAGTAGCGAGTGTTTTAGCAAAACCTGTAACCCCGGCCCGGAAGGCATTGCTCAATGCTAATGCCGGAAGAGGTTGTTTTACTGATTGACTTTCGATAAACAGCATTCTTCCATAACCTTTATCAGCGAATATCGGTGCAATGCGCAGAGCCAGATTAACCTTCCATCGCATTACCAGTTGCCAGGCAGCGTCCCAGTCATCCATATTTGTTCGAAGTGGTGTTCCGGTTGGAGGTCCACCGGCATTGAAGACAACTCCGTGAGTTTCTTTTTTTCTGATGGAAGCTTCAATTTTGTCCAGTGTTTCGCTGTATATCACACTGCCTTCTATAAACTCGATGCTTTTTTCAAAATTGCTGTATTTTTCTTTTAGGAGATCACCACGCCTGGCAACGGCAACAACATTTGCGCCTTCTCTTACTAACCTTCGTGTGATAGCCTCGCCAAACCCGCTGCTTGCACCACAAACTACAAATCTCTGTTCAGATATTTCTAAATCCATAACTATATATTTTTAATTAACTATCTGTTGATTGCCTCCCATCACGTACTGCTATTTGAGCCAGGCAACATTTTGTTTCGATGTATGTTCTTTCCCGATAATATCCCGGTATAAATCCGGTCTTCGGGCTTTTTTATAACGATAACCACCCGCATCTTTCAACTTTTCCGGAGTGATAACAGCTGTAACAAACTCATTGTCCAGTTTTCTGCATTCAGCCAAAACATCGCCAAATGGATCGATAATCATCGAACAGCCGTTTTTTAACTGATTGTGATCCATTCCAATGGGATTAGAGAAGACCACATAAGTTGCATTATCATAAGCGCGGGCAGGCAACCACTTCATCAGCCATTGCCGCCCTTTAAGTCCATCAAATTCAGCCCGGAGTGATGTGGGATCATGATGCCTGTTATCCCACAGAGCAGGATCAACAAATCCTGCACCGGGCCTGGTAGAAGGGGTGCACATGGTAACATGGGGCATAAAAATGATATCTGCTCCAAGTAAATTGGTCGCTCGCACATTTTCAATAATGTTGTTGTCGTAACAGATAAGAATTCCACATTTCCAGCCATTCAACGTAAATGTTATATACTCATTTCCCGGTGATAAATGTTCGGATATGAAAGGATGCAGTTTTCTGTATTTAGCCACCAGTCCGTTTTTATCAACGCAGACATACGTGTTGTACAATTTATTCTGTTGGTCTTTTTCGAACAAACCGGCAAGTATGGTAATATCATGTTCTTTTGCAATTGAAATAAGCGATTGAATACTCTCTCCATCCGGTACATATTCTGCAAGCTGCAGCAGTTCTTCTCTGCTTAGAGATTGAGCAATTGTGTAACCACTTATACTGCATTCATGGAAAGAGACGATATCAGAGCCTGCCTTTTTGGCTTCTTGACTCATTCTCTTTATGATGGACAGGTTATATGCTTTATCAAGGCTCTTATGCTCAAACTGTGCAACGGATATTTTGATAGGGTTTGTCATGTGTTGAGTTAAGTGCGATGTTTAAACCTTACATTAATTCAATCAAATGAAAATATAGGTTGAGATTGGAGAGATTGAAAACAGTTTAATCCATTTGAGTAAATCAAAAAAGATTCAATATAACCAACTTTTAAATGACGTTTAAGAATGGGAAAAGTTGAGGCCTATACCACAAGTATTTTCCTGATTAATTATTTGTATCTAATCTTCAATATAATTGATCCGGTTAGAAGTGCTTAGGATATGAAGAAGATTGGTACCCATTTTCATTCCGGATTTATTAAATCACCCATCGAAGTGAGAGATATGGAAGTAATGGAGATTGATCAACACGCTCGAGAACTCCGTAATCGTAATTGAAGATATTCCTGCGATTGTATGCATTGATGACTCCCAGCTGGCTTTCAATAACCGACGATCTTCCAAGTGAAAAGTCACGGCTGATTGAAAGATCAAGGCGATGATACCAGGGCATACGGCCATTAAAAGGTTCGCTGTAAAGAATTCTTGCCTGACCGGGGTCAAAGCCGGGGTTTTCAACCGGAAATCTGAAAAAGAAGTCATACCCGAAAATTTCGGTATATGGTTTTCCACTGCCTAATTCCCATCGCGCATCAACATTAAATCCTGCAAAACTGTAACCTCCGGCCAAATTTAATTTATGTCTTTGATCATGGGCGGGTGAATAGCTGAAAACAGGGCGCTCGATCCAGGCGCCAAGATCACCGCTTACTGCCTCATATTCAGTCAGCGATAAACCGTATGAACCCGATACGTAGTATCTTGAAGCGTCCATTGAAAACTTTATGTCGAATCCATAGGTGAGGCCATCTGCGAGTGCGGTTTCGATCTCAATACGTGGTTCGGGGTTCCATTTCGATACCGGAATGTTATAGTGACGTTTTACATATCCCTCAATATTAAATGAAGTCCTGTTTCCCAATCTTTGATTGAATCCAAGCAGTCCATGTATGGCTGATGGGAGAGGATCATCAACTTCTGCAGGTTTGTAAACCACGAACACTGTACCTGCATCTCTCTCATCACTGATTCCCGAATGAGTTTGCACATATCGGCCCGCGGCTGCGCTAATCTGCGTGTTGTTACTTCCTCCCGGCTGCCAGGCTATTCGTAACCTGGGCTCAAATGTGAATGGCATATCGAGTGTAAACTGAGATGTGATTCCGGGATAAAAGGTCAGGCTGTTCCCCGGCGACCATTCTGTGCCGGTATAGATGTGAACCACAGGCATGGTTCGATCAACATTTTCAAGTGATATAAACCGTGTGAATCGTTCATTCAATTCAAATCTATAGGTTTTTATGTTTACGCCAAACCCCATATCCACCGGGAGCCCGCCTATTTGATTTTTAAAATCTGCTCTCACATAAATTTGCTTGACCTCTGACGAACGTTCGCTCTGTACCGGGGTTCCTTCTTCATTACGATAACTCGTAAAACCTGCAGAAACATCAAGAGGATGATTGAAAAATTCAGAATATCCCAGGCATCTGCCCCCAACGGCAATGTTTTGCCAGGTATGATCAATGTTTCGTGTGGGTACAATTTCCCCGTTGTCATAGGTATAGATACCGGTAATACTGCAGGTAATATCATCACCTTGTATGGTAAAACGGCCTGTTAAATCAGCGAATTGAATATTTTGATCTTCTCCGGTTAACCATCCTCCGGTTTTATCAATCAGAGAGTAGCGGGCGTTCAGCAAAAAAGAGGATCTGTCAACAGTAAAAGGGCCTTCTGCCTGTATAGCTGTAAGATAGGGACTTACAGAGGCTGAGGCACGATGTGCACGCATATTGCCCGGCCTCAGAGCTACATCCAGAACAGCAGATGTTGCTCCGGCATAACGCGGGGCATATCCACCCGCGTACAGATCAGCATTTTGTATCATATCATCGGGAAACGCAGAAAAGAGATTGGAAATGTGAAAGGGTTTCACCATCGGCATATTGTCAACCAATATGAGATTTTGATCGGGTGTGCCTCCCCGAATATAAAGGTCTCCACCGCGGTCGCCACTGGTGATCACTCCCGGTACACTTTGGAGAAATGTGGCTAAATCTCCACCGGCAACCGGCGAAGGTGTTCGGGCAATTTGGGTGGTCGTAATTCGCTGAACACCCACCTCGCCCGTTGTGAGATAGCGCTGTTGAGTTACCACTAACTCATCGAACTCTCCAATGGCAGGAGTTAATGTGGCGCGTACAATTTTTCGTTCACCTGCTTCAAAAACATATCGTTCAATGAATGGTTCAAACCCTACAAATGAAACAGAGAGTTCAAGTTCCTGTTCTGCAGGTATATTTCTGATCTCGCATAGTCCGTCGCGGTCTGAAACACAGAACAAAGCCGGAGTTTCATCAGAACCGGGTTCCGATAGAGTTACCGTGGCGCCTATCATGGGAGTGCCATCTTCAGTATTGATTGTTATCACTCTTAAAACGGCACTGTTTTGTGCAGTTAGGTTACTGCCAAACCCCGAAAGAATAAAGAGAACAAATGCTATTGAAAATAATTGTTTCAAGAAGTTGTTGATTATTGTGAAGTGTCGATTGGGATTGCGAGTGTATCTGCATAAAAGCCCCCAAATTGTTGGGTAGTTAACAGGATATCGGTAACCTCGTCGTTAAGCCGTTCATAAAAACCGGGAGAGTAGTGAGCAATGGCCAAATAGAGATATCCATCTCTTAAAAGGGATGAACAAGGAGCACCCCAAGCATTCGCAATTCCTTCTGCTGTTCTATGAGGAGTTATTGAGAGGCTGACCTGATCCGTATATCGGGATGAATCATAGACGCGTAATATTCCCCATCTTCCATCTCTATCTTCCTGGTCTTCCTCTAATCCAAATCGTAGTACCATAGTGCCCCCGTTCAACGGAGCGAAAACAAGATTAACCGGTGTTGAGCAGGCATCATTCTCCCTGTTAATTTGCAATTCAGGCAGAGTTGGAGTCTGGGTGGTTAACTCCAACTCAAGGCCTATGGAGTTTTCTACCCTGATTTGATAGGGGGTATCAGGAACAACTCCATCACTAAATGTAAATGTGTGGAGGAATACACCTTCAAATTCCCTTATATCACTATTTAATTGAAAACTATCTCCTGAATCAAGATTATAAAGTGTGACTATTGCATCCAGCTCTTCAGTTGCATCAAGAGTAAATGGGGCGTTCATGTCACGCACCCGGATATAGCTTGTCTCCTCAAGCAGATCGAGCATGCCGTGAACGGAGTAGATGCCGTTGTCACGATCCGTCGGATCAAAACTGTTATCACAGGCTCCAAGAAAAAGGATGCTTGTTAAGAGTACTGCGGTAATGAATAAATGAAGCTGATTTAAATTCATGAATTTCAATATATATATACTAATCATCTAAAAAATCACATGAATATGTAAGTCTCAGATTCAAATAAAACCATAATAATCGGTTGAAGTGATATGTAATAAAGAGTGGCATTTATTTAAATCATTCATGTAAAGAATAACAGACAAATAAACATCATTTGATAAAAGGGTCTGAAAATTTTGGAATATCGCTTTTACTTATCTTCGAAAGAATTCTTAATTGTGAAACTTCCAATCAGCTCATCACTTTCTGCAAAACCATATCGAATGGCTTTAGCACGTATTGTAATAGCCTCAGATACCCTGATTGGACCTGTGTAAAGTTTCCACCATGGGTCATCTGATTCATCTTTGGTGTATGCAATCGATGCGCCATGTGTGGTTGATACAATTCGCACTGTAAACGGAGCAGTATACTCACCGCCATCATACTGATATTCAGTTTCCCGTGCTTCGGGCGAGTTTACCACGAAAAATGGAGTATTCGTGACCGGTTGTTCGCCGCCCGGCCAAAATTGTTCGGCAAGCTGATCTTCCGGGACTAATCCCATATCACCAATTTTTGACATCCAATTGTCAAGTTCGGTACTCATTTTCCGGAGGGTTTTGTTATACTCAGCCTTACCAGCCAGGTTATTTATTTCATGAGGATCTTCGTTAATATTGTAAAGCTCGTGTACAGGCCGTGTATTTTGCAGCCACAATTTTTCTGCTCCATTGAGTGAGTCATCTGCATGTAATTCTAATATCTCCTGCATAATTTGCATACGGTTTCTGTACTCAATCCAGCCAACGTATGGTTGATTAGGATAGAAATTTCGTATGTATTTGAACTCTTTGTCCCTCACAGCGCGCACCATATCGTAGCTTTCATCATGGCGATCGCGTGCAGCAAAGATATATTCCGGTTCTTCACCTTTTGAAGGGCCAAATAAAACCCTGCCTTGCATGTGAGCCGGTACGTCAACCTCTGCTATCGACAATACCGTAGGAGCTAAATCAATGAAGCTAACAAGCTCATTATTTATAGTGCCCGGCTCAATTTCACCGGGCCAACGGACGATAAGTGGTACATGTATGCCAGAATCGTATACCCATCTTTTTTGTCTTGGTAATGCTCCGCCATGATCACTCCAGAAGAAAACCACAGTATTTTCTGATATTCCGGCATCATCAAGCTCTTTTAAAATTTCACCTATTTCAGCATCCTGCCTTTGAATATTTGAATACTGCCGGGCAATGTCTTCCCGAACTTTTGGTGTATCAGGGAAATAGGGGGGGACCTCCACCAGATCCGGATCAACGGTAACAGGCCGGTCGGGGTGTGGCCAAACCCGGGATTCATGTGTAGTCATCAGGTTGATTACTGAAAAGAATGGCATTCCGGATGGTGTGTTTTTCCAATGGGCATCAGGGCTGGATTCATCCCATGCAGTTAAAGGCTGGCGAGGATCCATAAATGGCGCAAATTGATAATCGGTTTTAACATTGTTTGTTGTGTAATACCCTGCAGCCCGTAAATACTCAGTGAAAGCTTTTACATGTGAAGGTGGTACGGTAAGATAAGGTGTTGGTAGTCCCGGTCCTTCATGCATTGTTCTCATGTGATGTGCCCCAATTGATGATTGATGCATTCCCGTTATAATAGCTGCCCGGCTTGGTGCACATACTCCGGCTGTTGTAAATGCATTGGTAAACAGCATGCCTTCTTCAGCAAGGCTGTCTGTTACAGGTGTTTGAACTATTGGATCGCCATAGGCACCAAGGAGTGGGCTAATGTCCTCAACGGATATCCATAAAATATTTGGTTTCGAATGTTCAGTTTCAGAAAGTTGGGAGAATACTTGAAGCGGTGAGATGAACATCAATCCAATAACAAAGAGAGCACTCGTGATGGAATGTTTGCGAAGAAAGAGATTCATAAGGGAGAGGGCGTTAGTTTTATTTGAGGCATTGATTTAAGTAACGATATATTTCAAACAAATTCATGTGTTTGGCCGGATAGAAATTGGTTGATCACATTTTGCCACTCTATTTCGTTGAAACTACAGATTATTGAAAGGTTTACGAAGAAATAATAGAGTTATCCCGTTTTTTAGTCGTATATTAAAGGCTGTCTGTTTTTCGGTATTAGCATCTAAAACAGTCAATAAACAAATTTAATCTTCATTTACATTGGCCAGCTTAATTAGCCTGGCTAATACACTAATTTTATGATACAAGACATTCGAAATATTGCAATTATCGCTCACGTAGATCACGGAAAAACAACACTTGTTGATCAAATGCTCAGGCAGAGCGGAACATTCAGGGAGAATCAACAGGTAGCTGAGCGGGTTATGGATTCCGGTGATCTTGAAAAAGAGAAGGGAATTACCATCAGTTCAAAGAATACAGCGATTAATTGGAAAGGCACAAAAATTAATATTGTGGATACGCCAGGTCACGCCGATTTTGGCGGAGAAGTTGAGCGGATTCTCAAAATGGTGAATGGTGTAATTCTTTTGGTTGATGCAGCTGAAGGACCACTTCCGCAGACCAAATTTGTACTCAGGAAATCACTTGCATTAGGGTACAAACCTATTGTTTTGATTAATAAAATCGACCGAAAAGATGCCCGCCCGGATGAAGTTCTGAATATGGTATTTGATCTTTTTGTATCTCTTGATGCAGACGATGAACAGCTTGACTTTCCTGTACTTTATGCAGTAGCAATTAACGGAATTGCAAAAACGGAACTCGAAGATGATAATGATAATCTTTCACCGCTATTTGATAAAATTGTAGAACACATTCCACCACCGGAACAGATTGCCGATGCTCCCTTCAAAATGCTTGTCAGCAGTGTAGACTGGAACGATTACGTTGGCAGAATTGCCATTGGGAGAGTTGAACAAGGATCTATAAAATTGAATCAGGAGATTCTGCTACTCAACAGAAAGGGAGAACAAAAGGCAAAAGGTAAAGCTACAAAGTTATTTACTTTTAGTGGTTTGGTGAGAGAGCCTGTTGATGAAGCGTTTACAGGTGATATTTTTGCCATGGCAGGTTATGAAGCTGTTGAAATTGGAGATACCCTAACGGATGCATCTGACCCTACAGCCATTCAATATTTTGATATTGATCAGCCCACAATGGCGATGTATTTCAGGGTAAATAATTCGCCATTTGCAGGCCGTGAGGGAGATTATGTAACCTCTAATATGATAAAAGACAGACTTAATAAAGAAATTCGAACTAACGTATCCGTTCGCGTAGAGCCTACGGATAACCCGGACGTTTTCAGAGTAGCGGGCCGGGGAGAATTACAACTCTCCATTTTGATTGAAACAATGCGTCGTGAAGGATTTGAATTTGCAGTTTCAAGACCTGAAGTTTTATACCGCGAAATTGATGGGAAATTACATGAACCTTTTGAGGAGGTAGTAATTGATGTTAGCACCGATTACAGCAACAAGGTGATCGATAATTTACAGAAAAGAAAAGGTATCATGACATCGATGGTGCAAGAAGGTGAAAATAATAGAATAGAATTTAAAGTGCCTTCCCGTGGTTTGATTGGATTTCGTGGTGAAATGCTTACAGAAACCCGGGGTACAGGCATTATGCACCAGCAATTTGATGAATATGGGCCATATGCAGGTGAAATAGCAGGCAGAACAAGAGGTGCTCTTATTTCGCTTGAGCAAGGTGATGTAACTCCTTATGCGCTGGAAGGTTTGCAAGACAGAGGTCAGTTTATTGTAGAACCGGGCGATCCGGTTTACACAGGGCAAGTTGTGGGGATTAACAACAGGGCAGACGACATGGTTATAAATGTTGTTAAGAAAAAGAATCTAACAAACCACCGTGCTACGCAAACAGCAGATTCTGTTAAGATATCTCAGGCTAAGAAGATGAGTTTGGAGCAAGCCATCGAATTCATTGATAGAGACGAACTTCTTGAAGTTACCCCAAAAAGTCTGCGGATAAGAAAACTCTATTTAGATCATAACGACAGAAAACGCGCTGAGAAAAAGAAAGAGTTGGTCTAATTTAGGGAATTGATTTCACCTGGGTGCTGTTTTTTTGATATGAAAAATTTTAACAGCCAGCGTATTTTCAAAAAGAACAGCAACCAGCCTAATCCTGATGGAGAGTATATTCTCTATTGGATGCAAATCAATCGAAGATTTCACTATAATTATGCCCTTGAGTATGCTGTAGCATGGGCCAATAAACTTGGTAAACCATTACTCATACTCGAGGCTTTCTCTTGTGATTATCCCTGGGCAAGTAACCGTTCACATACCTTTATGATGCAGGGTATGAAAGAGCATCATGATTACGCCAACCAACAAGAGCTCAATTACGTATCATTTGTTGAAGAAAAGTCCGGGCAATATAAAAAGCTCCTTTTTAATCTTTCCCAAAAAGCATCGGTTCTGATTACGGATGAATACCCTGTATTCATCATGCGCAAACGGAATAGTACCTATCCTGAAGAACTCTCCATTCCATACATTACTGTAGACAGTAATGGGCTTATTCCACTTGGTCTCACAGAAAAAGACCCGTACAGTGCCTATCTCTTCAGAAAGATCATGCAGAAACATTTTATCGAAGCGTATACAAGTCCTCCCAAGAATAACCCACTCGATGATCTTAAAAACAGAGAAACTGTTGAATTGGCGAATGAGATTTTTCAAGATATACCTGATGTCGAAAAAGCACTTAATGATATTCCTTTTTTTATTGAGAATTTATCCATCAATCATAGTATAAAACCAATTGATTGGCATGGGGGCAGGCAAGCAGCACTTGGAATGCTTGGCCAATTCATCAAAAATGGATTACTTGTTTATGATGAAAAGAGAAATGATCCGGATGAGAAGAAAACCAGCAATTTGAGTCCCTGGTTGCACTTTGGGAAAATATCTGCATACGAAATTGTTCATGCTGTACTACAACATCAGCCGGAAGGATGGGATTTAGACAAAATTACCTTCAATAAAGGTTCAACCGGAGGGTTCTTTAATGGTAACCCAAATATCGATTCATTTCTTGATGAGATTATCACCTGGAGAGAAGTAGGATTCCATTATGCGCATCACAGAGAAGACTACGACAAATTTGAAAGTTTACCCGATTGGGCTCTGAAAACATTAAACAAACACCGTGATGATCCGAGAGAGTGGATCTACGACTACGACCAGCTGGCACAATCAAAAACCCATGACGAAATATGGAACGCTGCTCAAACACAACTACGCGAAGAAGGGATCATACATAACTATCTGCGAATGTTGTGGGGAAAAAAAGTAATAGAATGGACGCCAGATCCAGAAACAGCACTTCAATACCTTATCGATTTAAACAATAATTACGCTATAGACGGCAGAGATCCAAATAGTTACTCAGGAATTTTCTGGTGTTTTGGCCGATTTGACAGGGCATGGCAAGAGCGCCCGATATTTGGCAAACTTCGATATATGACAAGCGAAAGCACAAGAAAAAAAGTAAAACTAAAAAGTTACCTCAGTGCTCACGGAGCAGAGAAAAACCTTCTCTGAATATCGCTAAAAAGAACGATAAAAGAAAAATATCGAATAAATAGACGATAAATTGAAAATATCGTAATAAATACCGATATTGAAGTATGATAAGTACAATAACAGGAGATATCATACAGTCACAAAAAGCAGATCAGCCAAGTATATGGTTAGATCCACTAAAAAAACTGTTCTCAGAAATAGGAGAAACACCACACGATTGGGAAATATACAGAGGAGATTCATTCCAGCTAAAAACCGTGCCAGAAGAAAGTTTACGGCTTTCAATACTCATAAAAAGCATCATAAAAAAAATTAAAAAGCCACAATTAGATGTAAGAATTGCGATAGGTATTGGCCATGCATACCAGAATGAATCCCGCGTAAGTGAGTCAAATGATGAGCCATTCGTATTTTCCGGAAAATTACTCGATGAGCTAAAAAATCGAAAAATTCATATGGCAATAAAAACAAATTGGCCAGATTTTGACAAAGAGATGAACATGATGTTACGACTGGCCCTCATCATAATGAACTCCTGGACGAGCAATACAGCTGAAACGGCAGAATTACTGTTCAGCGAATCAGGAATAACCCAGGTTGAAATAGCCGAGAGATTAGGGTTAGCACAATCAACAGTAAACGACAGAATTAAAAGAGGTTCTATTTATGAAATTATAGAGCTCGAGCAATATTTTCGAGAAAAAGTAATGCAAAAAACAGGGATCACCATTGGAAATAGAATTCATTACTAAACTTATACTGGCGCATTTAATAGGGGACTTCTTTCTTCAACCAAAAAAATGGGTAGAGAATAAAGAAGAAAAGAAATGGAATTCGCCATATTTAGCCATTCATTGTGCGATTCATTTTGTGCTGATTCTGCTGATATTTTGGGATGC
This sequence comes from Balneolaceae bacterium, assembly GCA_020832415.1. GTDB lineage: Bacteria > Bacteroidota > Rhodothermia > Balneolales > Balneolaceae > Rhodohalobacter. The sequence continues at coordinate 14,529 of JAFIES010000131.1, forward strand.
AACACTATGGAAAGCAGCTCTCTTTATAGCCATTACACACTACTTTATTGATGGCATAAAACTATCACTCCAAAAAAACAGGCCACTATTTTGGTTTATGGCAGATCAAGTCGCACACATTGGTATTCTCATTGTAGCTACGCATCTTTTTTGGCAGCCTGTTGTAATTCCTGAGGCAGGCATTCAATTTTGGTTAATTGGTACAGGATTACTTTTTCTCACCTTCCCGGCAGCCTTTATTATGCAAAATATTCTGAGTATCTGGAATGATGAAGTGTTGCAAACAGAAAATTCATCACTGGCAGGGGCAGGGCTTTATATAGGAATACTTGAACGAGTGTTAGTCTTTATATCCGTTCTAACCGGACACCTTCAGGTGGTAGGCTTCTTAATTGCAGCCAAATCGGTATTCAGATTCAGTGATTTAACAAGAGAAAAAGATCGCAAACTCACCGAATATATAATTGTAGGTACATTACTGAGTTTTCTGATTGCAATAGCAACAGGTATGCTTGTAAAATCGGCACTTTAGTGCATCAAAGATTTTTGATGATTTCAGTGACAAGTTTAGCAAAATCATCCTTTCGTTTTTCAGCAGCTTCTTTTACCTCCGAATGATCAAGCTTCCCTTTTAACACACCGGCAGCCATATTTGTAACAAGTGAAATTGCAGCAGCTTTGAGGCCAAACCTCGACGATTCAATCAATTCAGGAGCTGTGCTCATACCAACTACATCTGCGCCAAGTTTTCTAAAGGCACGTATCTCAGCTTTTGATTCATAGTTAGGTCCTTTCATATATAAATATGAACCTCTTTGAACATCCAATCCGGATTCGGCAGCAATTTTTCTAACTCTGTCTGCAGTTACATACAAGTTGTATTTAAACGTTTCAGAAGGCTGAACATCTATCTGATGAAAAAACCGAAAAACGTCGTCAATTACCATCAAATCACCAACTTTAAAGTTGGTGTTAATTGCCCCTGCAGCATTCGAAATAATGATTTTATCAGCAGAGAATGCACTTGCAATATGAACAGGCAGTACGGTCTTAATGAAATCATGTCCTTCATAGTGATGAAATCGGCCTGAAAAAGCTATGACCTCTTTACCCGCTACTGTACCAAA
>JAFIES010000143.1 GCA_020832415.1 Balneolaceae bacterium
TACCGCATGGAGGTGACAGGCCAACAACTCTGTCAGGTTCGATATAGGCTACGCGTTCATTTGCTCGTAAACGGTTCAGCTGAGCTTCATCAAGCTGGGCTGAAAAACCCTGTAAAGCTGTATCATAAGAGTTGGTAACTACATCAGTGGGTACATTGGCTTCGGCAAGTACCATACCTCTGAATTGCTCAACATACAATTTCCCTTTTGATTCAACTTCTTCGGGGTCTGGCTTCAGTACAATAATATAACTTCCTTCAATAATATCACCGGGCTGAAGCTCCGGCACATCGATTTCCTCTGCATCCGTAACATCGGTTACCGAATTCATCTCACTACATCCAATCATCAGACCGGCTATCAGGAAAACAGATAAATAAATCTTACTTTTTAGCAGTTTTGTAAACATGTTCTATTGTTTTGATTGAGGTTTTAGATTGTGACCGCCTGCTTTGGCCGCCATGTTGATCATTACATATCACCCTAATTGTTAATATTTGTTAATCAACCTCCTTAAAAAAACAAAAAGAATTCACACATGCACCTGAAAAGCTAAAATTCTAATATTTGTACTTTGTCCATTACCGATTACCTCCCATCCCTGTTCTTGTTTGTTCTTTTTTGTGTGACGCATTCACTCTTTGCCTCCCCGAAAGTGAAAGTCCGATTGTTAGATAAGGTGCCGGTAATTAAACCTTTCTATCGCTTGGCTTACAATATATTAGCACTCATTCTGCTTGTACTTTTTATTCTCAAGCTCCCTGCTGATACGACTCTTTATAAAACATCAGGATTGTTTTTTTCTTTGCAGATTATCATTCAGATATCGGCTGCCGTTTCTGCTCTATTTACTTTGAAAGGCCACGGCGCAGAGTTTTCAGGTGTTCAACAATTGAGCGCGTATGTTCGATCAGGTAAAATGCCCGGGTATCTTGACGAATCCCGGAGAGGCCGGTTGCAACGTTCAGGATTTTATCAATATATGCGCCATCCTCTCTATACATTTTCGATGATTATTCTGATTGCATCGCCGATTATGACAGTAAATCTTGCATTTATTACTATTTTGGCCGGAATTTATTTCTATACCGGTTCGTTTTTTGAAGAACGAGGACTCGTAAAACGCTTTGGAATTGACTACGAACAGTATAAAGCAGAGGTTCCCAGATTTCTGCCCAACATTTCAGCGATCATTAAAAAATTGTGATCGTATAAACAATTATGGATAAGCATCCCTTTTATCACTTTTTAAAAAACAGAAGCGAATCATCCCTGCCCGGCAGAGCGGCTCAAATGAAGATGGCCCCCATTCCGCTTGATCCCGATTTTGTACTGCCACATAACGCATCAGAAACAGCGCACCCAAGCGGAGTACTGATTCCCATTTTCCCCGATAAGGAGAATAATTTGCATGTTATACTGACTCTCCGCACCAACTCAATACGCCATGCCGGACAGATCAGCTTTCCCGGCGGAAGAAGGGAGAATGATGAAACGCTGGAAGAAACGGCACTTCGCGAAACAGAAGAGGAGATCGGTATTGCACCCTCCTCAGTTGATCTTGCGTGCTGTATTTCTCCGCTCTATTTATATCGGACGGATAATCAAATCACACCTTTTGTCGGTTTTTTAAATGAAAAGCCGGCGCTGACCCCCAATCCCGCAGAAGTAGAGGAGGCATTTACCACCTCACTCGAGCAGCTTATCTCTCCAAAATATCAAAAGCGGGAGGAGTGGCACCTTACCCACGCCTCATTCGATGTACCCTACTGGAGCATCCACCGGGTTCCGCTCTGGGGTGCTACCGCAATGATGATGAGTGAATTATTGGAGCTGTACGGTGAATTTCGTAAAGGTCTGAATGATTAAACCGAAAAAGATCGAACTGGGAAATGTTAAACCGATAAAGTAAATCGGTTTAACATTCACTATTTATCAGATTCTGACTGATTAAAAAGAGACCCCAACCACTATATAGAATTGCTCAGTATCGGGGTTTAAAATAGCCGCGCCGGTTAAGGGAATGGAAAATGTATCGGTAACACGAATCTCTTTGCTGGCAGATAATCCAACATTAACGAGTGCAAAATCGCCATCACTGGAGTGCCAGCCATCCCCTGCACCGGCAAACAGGTTTACGGCTCCAAAACTAAGACCCGCCTCAAAATAGAGATCGCTCCCAGCTGATCCTGCTGCCTCCGCTTCATTGAACATGTAGTTCCCTGAAAGTGAAAAGTTGTCCAGCTCCAGGCCGATATTCAGTTCAATTGCGTGGCTGTCGCCGTCAAAATAGTCAGAACCGGGGTAATAGTAGTCGGTGAGGCCGATGCTCAGGCCAAAACCGAACTCATATGCTGCATAGAGATCCATCTCCTGGAATCCCAAATCCCCCTGAGATGCCTGACCATCTATTCCTTGTGATCCCCATGCGCCAACTGAAAAACCGCCTGCGCTAAACTCCACATAGGGTTGTATAGAAGGACCGGAAAATGCAACCCCCCGAAACACGTAGGTGCTGTATAAGTCCACACCAGTATCAAACTTTTGTGCTTGTGTGGTTTCTGTTTTTAATGTTAAGAGAAGTGTTATGCCAAAAAACAGGATTACCGATGTTTTTAGCAGAGTTGTAGTATTGAATTTAAGATTCATAGTAGTATTTTATAGATAGGTTAAGAGGATTACGTAAGTGATCTGATTAAGTAAAGGAGCACGCTGACCCCAAATCAGGTGCTCCTTTTTTTGTGAGTGAAATTTAAGCCGTGTAGGCTCCGAGTTCGGAGGTTTTCACGGGTGAAAAATCTGGATACGCTTTGTTTCCGTGTTCCGATATATCAAGGCCGTCTGATTCAACCTCTGCCGATACCCTTACGCCCATTATTGCTTTGATTGCAGCAAATACGGCGTATGAAAAGACAAATGTTGCCCCGAGAATGGCTGTGGTTCCCAAAAGCTGAATAAGAAAGCTTGCCGGAGTGAAGATACCCACTGCAAGTGTGCCCCAGATTCCACATACACCATGTACCGATATCGCGCCAACCGGATCGTCGATTTTCAGCTTATCAAACATCAGAATGGCGAATACAACAAGGGCACCGGCTACAGCCCCGATTACTACGGCACTCATCAGAGAAACCACATCTGCCCCGGCGGTTACACCTACAAGACCGGCAAGAATTCCATTGAGTGCCATAGGCGCATCAAGAGACTTCATTACAACCTGAGTGGTAACCATTGCTGCAAGTGCACCGGCACATGCGGCAAGCGCCGTGGTTACAAATACGTAGGATACTTCGGCCGGGTCTGCACTTAAAACGGAACCGCCATTGAATCCAAACCAGCCAATCCAGAGCAGAAAAACACCAACAGTGGCCAGCGGAATATTGTGAGCCGGGATGGCAAAGATTTTCCCATCTTTAAATTTACCCGAACGCGCACCCAAAAGCAGCACACATGCAAGGCCCGCAACGCCACCAACACCATGAACCAGTGTGGAACCGGCAAAATCGTAAAATCCGAGTTCTGCTAACCAGCCTCCGCCCCACACCCAGCTTCCGGTAATGGGATAGCTGATGGCAAGCAAAAGAGCACCAAAAATCATAAATGATGAGAGCTTGATACGCCCCGTTACACATCCCGAAACAATTGTAGCCGCTGTGGCTGCAAACATCGCCTGGAAAATAAAATCGCTCCAGATGGTCATCTCCTCTCCATATGCCGGTGTGAGCATTCCAACAGGATCGGATGAATCGAAGCCGATGCCGAAGCCTCCAAAGCCAAGAATCCCGTTAAAATCGCCGGGATACATCAGCTGAAAGCCAACAAAAGCGTAGATAAGAATACCGGTGCAGAGTATGAAGACATTCTTGTAGATCACATTCACCGAATTTTTCGATTGCGTGAGACCACTCTCTACGGAGGCAAATCCCAGGTGCATCAACAGCACGAGAAATGCTGCAATGAGAATCCAGAGATTATCGATCATAAATTTAACGTAGGCAGGTGAAGCCATGAATTCATCGAGCGAAGCGTACCCGCCCTCTGACTCTTCAATAGCATCCGCTTCATCAGTAACTTCTGTAACTGCTATGGTATCAGCTGCAGCATCCTGAATTGAAACGGTTTCGGAGTAGGCATTCATGGCAACAATGGTTGCGAAAACGGCAAGCGCCGTAAATAGAATACTTGTTTTAACAACTTTAGTCATTGGAGGAAGAATTAGTTAAAGATAAGGTTGCCTTAAATTTGTAAGTGAATTTTCATTATGTCAATATTTTTTTATTTGTATTTGTAATTTTACAATAATTATTTATACAAAATGGAAAAGCGCTTTTAATAAATAGATTTAAATGAATTAATCCCCTAATAAAATCAGGTGAGAAAAAAAATTAGGCGGGAAATCTCTTTTTTTGAGAGCAAACAGGTAATAACAAACCCTTTTCCTACTGCCATGCAATCACTTAGACTACCGTAACCCTCAATGAAACATTAAGGTTACATTTTAACTTAAATGAGAGTCTATAGAACGGTGTAACTCAATAGATACATTGGCCGGAATAAATCTGCCTTTTCGGAATGCAATGAGTAGTTTATCCGTTAACTTGTTGCGCATTAATTACATACAAAACTTACAATTTACCTTCTTAACGAATGGACACTGCGGAATTTAACGATGCCTATGATATTGTGATTGGCAAAGTAGAAGAGTGGGTTCAAACCTTTTTTGAAATGCTTCCCAATTTTGTGGTAGCACTGTTTGTACTGATTCTTTTCTACGTGCTGGGCAAAATAGCACGGAAACTTGTTGGCAATCTCTTATCAAAAATCACCAACAATAAAACCATTACCAGCCTGCTCGAAACCATTATAGGTATTTCCATAATAGGTATCGGGGTGTTTATAGCTCTCAGCGTAATGCAGCTTGATGGCGCGGTTACATCACTTCTTGCCGGTGCCGGTATTATTGGTCTGGCACTTGGTTTTGCTTTTCAGGATATCGCATCCAATTTTATTTCAGGTGTCATTCTATCGATAAGGCATCCATTCGGCATTGGTGATATCATCGAAACCAACGATTTTTACGGAACCGTTGAGAAGCTGAACCTCAGAAATACCATTATGCGCACTGTTACAGGGCAGATTGTTTATGTTCCAAATAAACGGGTGTTTGAAAATCCGCTTCAAAACTACACAACAACCGGCCTTAGAAGGATCGACCTGGCTTGCGGTATATCCTATGGTGATGATCTTGAAAAAGTGAGAGATATAACGACCAACGCTATTAAACGTGTTGAAAATGTACTTGATGACAGAGGGGTTGAGTTCTACTTCGATGAATTTGGAAACAGTTCCATCAACTTTAAAGTACGGTTTTGGGTGAGATTCAGAACCAATCCCGATTTTTGGCAGGCGCGAAGTGAAGCCATTATTGCAATCAAGAAAGCATTTGATGAGAATGATATTATGATTCCATTCCCAATCCGAACACTCGATTTTGGAATCCGCGGCGGGGAGAAGTTAGACAGTATGCTGCCACCGGCCTCATCATTCAAAAAAAATGAAAACGAATTATAGCTTCGTAAACAATTCTTTATAGGCTGTAAAATTCCCTATTTTAAGCCAGCTAAATATTAAGTTGAACGGTAAAAAAGATTATGACCAACAATATCAGAGTAGTAGTAACCGGCCTTGGCGCATTAACTCCGCTTGGCAACACAGTAAAAGAAACATGGGAAAATGCCGTAGCCGGGAAAAGTGGCGCTGCTTATATCACCAAATTCAATCCTGAAAAATTCAAAACACATTTCGCCTGTGAGGTGAAAGATTTTGACCCAAAAAAGCACCTCGACAGAAACGAGATTAAACGTTCTGATCTGTTTACCCAGTACGGACTCTATGCAGCTGCAGAAGCGATGGAAGATTCCGGCCTCGATCTGGAAAAAACATCCCCGTTTGATGTTGGTGTAATCTGGGGAACCGGCCAGGGCGGCATGGGAACATTCGAGGAAGAGGTAAAAGAATACACACTCAACAATTACGAACCGAGATTTAATCCATTCTTTGTGCCCAGACTCATTCCAAATATGGCATCGGGCATGATCTCAATGAAATTCGGGCTGATGGGAATCAACTATACCACCATCTCGGCCTGTGCCAGTTCAAACACTGCCATTATGGATGCGTTTAATTATATCCGCATGGGCAAGGCCAAAGCGTTTGTTACAGGCGGATCGGAAGCACCCGTAACCGAAGCTACCATTGGCGGTTTTACGGCGATGAAAGCGATGAGCACCCGGAACGAATCCCCCGAAACCGCATCCAGACCGTTCGATCCCGATCGCGACGGTTTTGTAATGGGTGAAGGCTCCTGTGCACTGATTCTTGAAGAGTATGAGCATGCAAAAGCCAGAGGAGCCAAAATCTATGGTGAGGTAACAGGCGCCGCCATGACAGCCGATGCCTACCACCTCACGGCTACCCACCCCGAAGGTCTCGGTGCACTCCGCGGCATGAGGCTTGCCCTCGAAGAAGCAAAACTGAACCCGGAAGATGTTGGCTATGTAAACACACACTCTACATCAACACCGGTTGGCGATATCAGCGAGATTATTGCTGTGAATAAACTCTATGAAAGCAGCGGAGTTAAGCCAACCATCAGTGCTACAAAATCGATGACCGGCCACCTCCTTGGGGCTGCCGGAGCGATGGAAGCTGTGCTATCTCTGCTTGCTATAAAAAATAATATTATCCCACCCACCATCAACACCGAGAGCATTGACCCTGAAATCCCCGGAGATGCGGATTATGTTCTTGGAGAAGCGAGAGAAAAAGAGCTAAATCACGCCATGAGTAACAACTTTGGATTTGGCGGGCACAACGGCATTGTGGTGTTCAGTAAAGTGTAGCTGTGATTGATTTGCTGCAGAAACAGCTCGAACTAAATTGAGCTGTTTCTGCTATTTATTTCGTTTATCAAGTGCAGGCGTGTTACGAAACAAATAATTTCGAACCTATTGCTCACACACTATTGATATTCAACGAACAAATAAATACCATTTCATCGAAATCATAAACCAACACTTTACAGCTATGAAAAAGTTATTCCTTTCGTTTATGCTCACAGCACTGATTTCTACATTATCGGTGGCTCTTTTTGCGCAAAGCCCCGCTGATATTTTAGAACGAATGATTAGTGAGCACAGCAACTCACTCTCCAATGTGGAAACCATGATGGTAATAACAACTATGGAAGGCCTTATTGAAACGGATGAGCCCGATACCACATATTACCGCAAGGTAACCATGGATAACGGTATGCTTTCCATGCAGCCTGTAACCTCGGCCAGTGATGTTCCAAGCACGAACGTGCACGATTTTAATACAAATTTTGATGCTCTTGTTGAAAATGCCAGCTATGAAGGCACTGAAACCATAGACGGATACAGCACACATGTTTTGCTGATTGAGGATATCTCGTCGCTTTACAGAGGCGCCACATCCGGGCTTGAAGATACACCCGTAACCCAGGAAGGTGAAGCGATGCGCGGAAGACTTTACATAGATTCAAACAATTACGTACTTCGCCGAATGAGTTTTGAAATGCAATTCAGTGAAGAGTACACCGGATCGTACGATATAAACTTCAAAGATTACCGCGACGTAAATGGCATGCCCTACTCATTCCTGGCAGAGATGGTTATTGATGGAATTTCCGAACAGTTCTCGGCTGAAGATCTGGCCCAGGCACGCCAGGGCCTTCAGGAAGCACGCGAGCAGATCGATAATGCGTCCGGCATGCAGCGGCGAATTCTCGAAAGAACCCTGAGAGGCACTATCGACAGACTTGAAACAATGCTTGAAGAGGGTGGTATGTCGATGCGCCTCATCACACATACTGTTGAAACCAACGTTACGATACCCGATTAATCCTCTATTTTTCACTTTTTTTTAAAGGCGATATAACTGAAAATGTTGTATTGCCTTTTTTATTTATTAAAATTCTGTAACATTTCCACTTTTCATGCATCGTGTAGATATAAACGAGAATTATAAGTAAATCAATCTGCACACGACATGAGATATTTTATTAAAGCCTCTACCCTTCTGATTGCAGCAGCACTAATCCTGTTTGGCTGCGATAATGCCACATCGCCACACGCAAATAGTAATGAAAGTGCTTCAAATTTATACAGCGCTGCCAATAATGGATCTGATAATGATGACAATTCCGGAAATGTTATCGTTATTGATGAAGAAAGCCTTAGCGAAAACTGGTCATTCGTTTTAGAAACCGGAGAAAATGGATTTGGTGAATTGGTTGATGGTCCCGGAGCACCATTTATAGGAACCGGCAGTGCTGCCTTTTCATTAACCGATAACGAAGATGGTGTTGCTCTGTTTGGCGCCATATTTGAGGGAAGTACTCCCCTTACTGCTTTCAGCAAGATCCAATACAACACCTATCAGGCTACTGCCGGATCAGGGCAGGCTGTTGCACTCCAGTTTCAGGTAAATTACGATGGTGAAAATGATTGGCAGGGACGCCTTGTATTTGAACCCTATCACGATGGCAATGTAGAACAAAATCAGTGGCAGACCTGGAATCCGCTCGAGCAAGAAGGCTGGTGGGCCACAGGTGGCGCTGGTGCAGAACTATGTACCCAAGAAAATTTATGCAGCTGGAATGACATTCGTGAAGCCTTTCCGAATGCCGTTGTAAGAGCGGAAGAATCACTTGAAAATGTTGGTCTTATCATTTTTAAAGCAGGAAGCAGCTGGGGCGAATTCCTAGGATATGTAGATGGTTTTGAATTGGAAGTTGCCGGCGAATCTTTTGTTTATAGTTTTGAAGCCGAAGATCCTGATGACGATGATGAAAATGGAGACAATGGAGAAAACGGGGACAACGGCGAAGATGATGAAAACGGCGATGACAATGGAGAAAACGGAGACAACGGCGAAGATGATGAGAACGGTGATGACAATGGAGAGAACGGAGACAACGGCGAAGATGATGAAAACGGCGATGACAACGGAGACAATGGCGAAGATGACGAGAATGGAGACGAGGAAGAAGAAAATGGGGATGATCCCGACAATCCTGCCTTAAAAGAAGACTGTAAAAATGGCGGATGGGAGGCATACGGATTCCGTAATCAAGGACAATGCATCCGATATGTAAACACCGGGCAAGACAGCCGTAATGATTCCGATGATGATAACGACTCTGAAAATGGTGATGACCAGGAAGAAAACGGTGATGACGAAAACGGATCAGAAAATGGAGAAGATGATGAAGAGAACGGAGAGGGTGACGAAGAGTCAAACGATCCTCAAACCATTCAGGATTGCCAAAATGGTGGATGGCAAGATTTTGGATTCCGTAACCAGGGTCAATGTATTCAGTTTGTAAATACAGGAAACGATAGTCGCTGATACATTCTGACCTATCAAGCCAGAAAAAAGGCTCCCGTCAATTAAATAAATTGTGGCGGGAGCTTTTTTTATTTAACAACTTATTTACCGGCTTTCAGCAGATCTCTGATCTCTGTAAGCAGTTTTTCCTGTGCCGGTGGCTCAGCAGGTGCCTCAGGTTTTACCTCTTCTTTCTACTTGGCATTTTCAAATGCTTTCATCACCATAAAAAATAGCAAAGTCGATCAGTGTTTGGATATACACACCATAATTAATGGTTACAGCCTCAACTTTAGCGGAGCCTCCTGAATAGTAATTACAAGGTCCGAAAATCCACACCTCCAAACAGCATCCCGATTGGTGGCATCAGTACACCTACCCGCCTTCCAACAACTCAGCACATGCAGACCTTCTCTAAATGAGACGCTTAGCTTTTACTTTTCCATTTTAAAAAGTGCTAAAATCAAATTTTATATTTATTTCTTATTTTGTTTAGTATACACTTAGTGGGAAAATAGCAGTACTTTGATCCCATATTTTTGCTTAATTTTTAACTTAAATTTTAAGGGCATGAAACAATCTGAGATCATCTTTCAATTGTTAGATATCAAAGAGAATGTGCCACTGACGCCTAGTGATATGGCGGAGTCGTTAACCGTCACTTTTTACCCAAAGCATAAATCCACACCTGCTCTCAACGCATTTTCTGAATCACTTAAGGCAGCATTTTCTCGCATGGGTGTAACCATCCTTCCATTCGAAGAGTCACTAACAGAACAAAGGGATAAAGTACGCCCCGGCATTGTAATTATTGAGCAGGGAGAGGGTGCAGATGAAAACCTTGCTATCAGAATGGTTTCAAGTCTATATTATAATCCAATTGTTACTATTCTCGACTCATCTCCACCCTTTCCAAAAAGCCCATCTCTACAGGAAGTATTAGATAGTATTGTAGGTGTATTAGCGTGGAATCTGACTCACGTTCCTATATTTCTTGAAGATGACAAATGGACCATCTGTACAATGAACGGAGCTGTAATAGAGTGTACCGGATCCGATTCGCCGGATTATGACATTCTGTATTCACTTATTCCAAAACTCTCTGCTCAGGTAGTGCCTCCCAGCAGGGATGACATTGTTTATCGAAATGGACTGCCTGGCGCTGAAGAGAGAGGATACGGAAAATTTGTGGCTGATTTTATGACTGCAGCAACTATTTGGCGAAACAATGGCCTGATGCTTGCTCATACTTCGATCGATGATCTGGCTTATAGAAACAGGTTCTACAAGAGAATTGTCTCAAAATATCTGGACCACAGAACCGGTATGAGCTATGGTTTTATGGTGAAACAGCTGCCAACAGATACTAAACCGGCCCAACCCTTTGAGGAAGTTCCCGATCATGTGCAAACTGCAATGAATGATCATCCGATTCAGAAAAATTCAGATGGTACCACATCTGTTGCTATCGATCTATTTGAAAAGAAGTGGATTGTAAACCTTCCGGATGTGTGGCTTTTGTCTACTCGTTCGGGGTGCAACAAAACAGACCTGGATCCGCAGAAAGACATTCTAAGACTGGGTTTACATAAGGGGAAAATCACCATCGATACACCACCAAAAAGTACGCCGAAAGAGTGCCGATCTTCATATGATACCTACGCAATCCTGGCTCACGCCATTGGTAATATCACTATTGCATCCATTCTGCTTTCAGTAGATGCGTCTGCCGCTCTTCCGCATATCCTGCAGAATGATGGACTCTCAATTTCACACTGGCACGGCTATCCGGATAAAGAGTTTCCGCTGCCCGGGTATACTATACATGGTGATGATAATCCGCCCGTTTCCTGCTCAACTCCACAATCGGCCGCATACGCCTTTCAAGGCAAAATCAATGCAGTTCAAAATTTAAAAACCGACCTGGCGTCTTACCGTGGCGACGTTCACATAGAACCACACCATGGTACGAATATAAGCGGAGGATTATCACTTACAGAAACAGCGGCATGGGTAGATAAGATGCACAAAAATAAAAAAAGGAAGGGAGTATTGGTGAGTGGTTGAAATTCAGGGCCTGTTAGCCGGCCCCGAAATTTTCAAGAACTCTCAACTATTTGTCTTTCAGCAGATCTCTGATCTCTGTAAGTAGTTTTTCCTGCGCAGGCGGTTCAGCAGGTGCTGCCGGTTTCTCCTCTTCTTTCTTCTTCGCATTTGCAAATGCCTTGATTACCATAAAAATGGCAAATGCGATGATCAGAAAGTCGATCAGTGTTTGGATAAACACACCATAATTGATGGTTACAGCCTCAACCTCAGCGGTTGCCTCCTGTATAGTAATAACGAGGTCTGAAAAGTCCACCCCTCCAAGTAACATCCCGATTGGGGGCATCAGTACATCGTTTACAAAGGAGGTAACAATTCGCCCAAATGCGGCGCCAATTACAACTGCAACCGCCAGGTCAAGTACATTACCACGCAAGATAAATGCCTTAAAGTCATTTTTTAAGCTCATAATCAATATCAGGTTGGTTAACATTATCTAAGCCAATAGATTACGAATTAATTTAAAGCAGGGCAATATCGGCCGGAAATTTTGAGAGTACGATTTAATATCCCCCTTCGGAATTACATTTCATAAAAATACACTCAGAGGTAAGATCAGCATGCTCTAAAAAAACGATTGAATTTATACCGACATACTATTTGGGTAAACCTTTCTGCCATGAAATTCTGAATTAGTAGAAATGCATGCGTAGACTGAGTCTTTCTCTATTAGATAACAAACAAAAAAAGCCTTGCAAGTCAATGACTTACAAGGCTTCTTGTGCCCTGGACTGGATTCCATTATTACAATCTCCTTCTCCCTACTTCTGATAAATATGCCTTCTAAATGCAATTAAGGCGTATTTTGTAATTTACTTCCCAAACAATAAGTACCATAATTCAATTTTTATTTGTACCATTTTTTGTACCATATTTTTTTAATTCCAATTTTCATCATATGAGTGTTACAATAAACCTTACCCAATTAAAACGTAAAAAAACAAAGACCGGTGAGATACCCATATATATACGTTTTACTGAAAACGGCAAATCTTGGTACAAATCAACAGGCATTTCTGTACTACCAAAATATTGGCTTAAAAAGGATCAAGCTATCCGGAAGTCTCACCCCAGATACAAGAAATTAAATCACGAGTTACAACGCATTACCAATGAGGCGGAAAATAAACTACTTGATCTTCGAGCAAATGATAAGGAGAACGCAAAGTTAGTAAAAGATGCCATAACCAAAAAAAGGGGGAATAAACTTCTGAATATGATGACTCACTATGAAGATGAGTTAAAAAATGAAAGATATTGGGAGTGGAAACATTTTAAGGTGGTAAATAAGCAGATTGAAGATTTTTTAAACTCCAGTGACTACGATTATTCTTCAGACATTACAATCAAAGATGTTGACACCAAATTTCTTGAGGATTTCCAGCATTATTTAATGCATGGTATTGGCAACAAAATGAAAAAAACCGGAGAGAAAAATAACTCGCCCAATACAGTGCGGAGAAAACTCAGATATTTTCGCGGTTTTATTAATGAACTTATAAAAAGCGAAAAGCTTCAAAAAGATCCATACTTAAACTTAAATAAGCCAAAAGAACAACCCGTTTCAAAAACCAGGCTTACAATTGATCAAATACAAGCCATTGAAAATGTTCAATTGAAAAAAGGCTCAAATCTATGGCATGCCAGAAACTATTTTCTCTATTCTTTTTACAATGCTGGCATTCGTTTTGGAGATTTGTGCCAACTTAAATGGAATAATATTGTTGATGACAGATTAGAATATCAAATGAGTAAAACTGGTGGCCGAAAAAGCATCAAGCAATTACCCGTAATGCAAGAGATTCTCAATCACTATCGGAATGATAATACAGAGATAGATGATCTAATTTTCCCCATATTGGATAATTTTCCAAACGATCCAATTGAATTGCTAAAACAAATTTCATCAAAAAACTTTATTGTGAACCGTGACCTGAAAAAGGTTACCAAAAAAGCAGGTATCGATTCCAATGTTAGTTTCCATGTAGCACGTCACTCTTTTTCGCAGTATGCACTTAAAAATAACATGCCTTTATATGAAATCAGCAAAGCACTCGGCCACAGTAGCATCAAAATAACTGAACGTTATATTAATTCCTTTGACGAAGACCTATTAGATAAAAGCATGGATAAATTATTTGGGTAATATTGGAGGAAATCAAATCCTTTGTCGAGGTGAATATTTACAATTGACTTTTATTCTTAAATGTTTAATTTGATTGTACTTCATAAAATAAGGAAATAGAGAACGATATTAGATTTACTAACTGATTATGAAATCAGAGAATAAATCATATTTAACAAGAGAGTATATTTTTTGGAAAAAAACAGTTGATCTTTCACTGAAGCTCTTCTTGTATGTAGTAGCTCCTGTATTATTTATTTTACTTATTGTAAAATCAACTGGTTTGAAATTGGCAGATGTATACATGCATAAGTTAGATTTGATATTGCTAATTACGGCAACTGTTTTTGGAACTTTCTTTCTTAATGCATTAAACAAAGAAGCTAAATTTCTACAACTTATAAGCCTTATAAGAGAGACCGCAAGATTGTTGATGCAGGAGCAATTCGGCCCCAATATGATTTGGGAAAAATACTGGTCGCTTCGAAATCAGGAAAACTATACCGAAAAAGCAGCCTACCATGAAATTGAAAAATGGCTTTTAAACGATTTAGAATTCAATAAAGAAGAAGTGAAAAAGAAATTTAACATAACTCTAAATTTCGAGTCTTTTACAAGGTCTGCAAGAAACCAATAATTGTCTGTATATACGTTTAATTCCTAGTCGGAAACAAGCGGAAAGTATTTTCCTTCCTGTTTCCTGGCTGAATTTCTAACCTCTGCTCAAAGTCAATCACTAATTAATCTTTGAGCATATGCAAACATATATCCCATCAAAAGAGGAGTTCCAGAAAACTGTTGTACAAGCAGTTGAACAGGCTGTTGCAAATCGACTTCCTGAGATCATCCACAAAGCAACCCAAAAGAAGTATTACACAATTCAAGATGTATGTGATCTTTTAGATGTCTCCAGAAGGCACTTACAATATCTGCGAGATACAGGGCAAATTGGTTGTATTAAAAATGGAAGAAAGGTCTATTTCCGGGCTGAAGATTTAGAAGAGTTCTTCGAGATTAACTATATCCCATCAGATGATAAACTGGGAGATAATGGAGAGTAAAGACGCTTACTACTTCCCACATGATAGCAATGCGAAGGATGATCCTGATTGTTTGGTTCTGATTGAAGAATTGGGATTGGAAGGCTACGGTATATTTTGGGTTTTGGTCGAAACACTAAGAGACCAAAAAAACTTCCGGGCTCCACTCAGAATTTTACCACCATTGGCCAGGCGATATAATACGACAGCTGAAAAAATGAAAGCTGTGGTTGTCCGATACAATTTATTTCAGGTAGATGAAGATTCTTTCTTCTACAGTGATTCACTAATCAGGAGAATGCAACCACTCATTCAAAGAAAATTGAATCGTAGAATCGATGGAATTAAAGGGAATCTCATACGATATAAGCATGCCACAAAAGCAGAATTGGATGATATGTCACCAGATGAAATATTCGAACTGAATAAAAAAATCAAGCTAAAGCTCGGGGGCGACTCGGGGGGCGATCGCCAGGCGACTCGCATCCCCATCGCAAGTAAAGTAAAGGAGAGTAGAGTAAATGAGATTAAAGGAGAGTGTGTAAAGCAAAACACACCCACACTTGATGATATTCTAAATTTTTTCACAGGTCATGGTGGAGATAAAGCCAAAGCCAGGAAGTTTTACAATCACTACAACTCACTCGATTGGGAAACTACAAATGGAAGGAGAATAAAAAACTGGAAAGCAAGAGCAAAAATGTGGATCGAGGAAGACAAGGGAACGTCACAAAATCCCAGTAGTACCGGTCAAAATGTACCTATGCCTTCATTTGAAATACCACATCTTAAAACACCCGTTCAATGGGATATTAGACAATTAGACTATTATCGATCTGAACTAAAAGAGAAATTTCAAATTTCGATCGATCAAGTTGATGAATTATCATTAATGATTTCAGAAAAAAACTATGACGACTTTATCTCCGTATTCGATAAAATCAGCCGTGAATTGAATACAAAGAAATTACAGCCAGATGTAATTTATATGAGAATAAAAGAGCTTCTTAATGGGGAACACAATTAATCTCACAACCTGTGCAAAGTTCGACAGCTACCGTACAATCCGCAAAGGGTAAGGACTTTTTGATTAAGCATGGGTTTCTGTGAGATGGTCTTCATGGTCATTGCCTCCCATACATCTTTGCACGGATCAAGCCCATCTATCTGTTGTATCCACACTTTTGCTCTAATTAGTTTCAGAGTGGCCGGGTAATCAAATTTATTTTGCGAAAAAAAATAAATCCATGTTTCACTGTTTCACTGACCCGGAGGTTAAAATTAATCTGCTTCTGAAGAGCATTAATAACCATAATCAGATTGCCTGGGTTAAACAATTTTTAAATGTACCGTTCGGTGAATATTAAGCTTCTTCAATAGTGTAACCAGTTCGTTGAATAATGGGCTCGAGTAATCAAATACAATCAACCATTTATTACATATAAAAAAGCCCTGTGATTTTCACCACAGGGCCCTATTAAGGACAACGAAAAGTGTGCTCGCACTTTTCATTTTCACTTTTAGTATATGTATGAACCGAAAAATCGGAATTCCTTACACTTTTTTTTAATTTTTTTTAACCTCAACCAATCGCCATGTCAGCGTATGCATATCAAGCAGCAGGCGACAGAACAAACCATCCCGGGTCAACACATGGTAATGGAATTGCCGCCGCCCGCCTTTTCTTTCTTGATGAACATGCCGAACCTCTTTCACCTTCCAGGTCTGGCCATCTTCTCTCTGGATTCTGTATGGTGTAAACCGGTGTTGTAGCCCATCACGATTAAAACCTTTGCACACATTTAAAACATTCACCGGTTCGTAGTTATCTGCATTCATAGTCTTCCTTTTATTGAAAGTATAAAGTGCCGGAGTGACTACGTATTGTCACTTGCGTGTATATTAGTGGGCACTAACTTTCACTTGATAAATTTCAGAATAGAAAAATGAGGGTATTCTGCGAGGATGAAATGTATTTAACTCATTAGAACTTTTGGGTAAATCACTGGTCGTAACGCAAATGATGAATGAAATTGAGCAACTAATAAAATTTTGAGTTTTTCAAATGACGACTGTGCATGTAGCATTTGAATTTGATAATAAATTATCATGTCAAAGCTATGAGTATTTTTGTCTCTTGCAACTATTAAGCTCTTGACTTAAGACACCCAAACACTGTATAATGCAAGCATCGCCGATTTTCTGGCAATTTGCAGGGCGATTGACAAATTTTGCTAAAGCGCCTGTTGTGCTAAACACCGGATGTACACAATCGCTCATCTTATTAAATATCTGGTTGCAATTTTGATTTATTAATCTCTAATAAGCGCAATGACACACACAAACATATTCCCCCCATATTTAGGCTTTGGGATATTCAATTCGAAATCCATTTCAGAAAATGGCGATGAAATTCGTGCTGATTATCATTTTAACGGACAGCCAATACACAGGGCAGTTCATTTAAAGAAAAATGACAGTTGGGTAATCATGGATACAATAAACAATTCTGGAAGAAGCAGCTCTGGAAAAGACCTCGAGAAGGCAACACTGATGCATTTTGAACATCTTGATTGCAATACCGACACTACCTTCCAATATGTACTGAATCTGGTTTGTGGACTAGGCAACATTTATTTCCAGTATTTAAAATCTAATGCTGATGCCGAAGGAGCTGCAAGTTTTTACCCTTCAGGAAAAATTGTGGTATTTAGAGTTCCTATTACTAATGAAACTTTAGAAAGTCATATAACAAGCTTTTCAGCTGATAAACTCTCTTTATTAATGGAAATCAATGACAATAAGAAGCCAGATTCCGTTTATGATTCGTTTATTTTTATGATAAAAAAGAATGGAGAAAGAAAGGCATTGTCAATTCGAATGATTGAGTACTATGTACCACTTCAATTGCTTCATCCAACGGCAGAATACCTGTGTAGCAACCAGTTAATCGAACCAGAAAAGATATTCAGAATGATTATTCAGGATATTCCTTGCAAAGTGGATAGTGCGTCATTAACATTCCAAGGCACCCCCGAAGATGATTATCAAAGCTATACAATTTATTTTCAGGGAATTGATCATGAATCTGAATTTCCAACTTTAATGAATGACTTACGACAAAATTTCCTATCTGATAGCTGATTATTTGGATAACTTTAAGTTTAGCACTGTATTTCAATAAAGCCTGTTATTTTTCTAAGTGCAAAACACTGACTTATTATTACGTGAGCTTAATAATCGCCATACCACATATTATGCAGTATGACGGATTTTCGTTAGAGTAGGATTGGCACCTTCTCTTTTTAGGATGAGATTTGAATAGTTGAGACATAAAAAAAGTTATTAAAAAAAATCCCGGGCAATTCATCACCCGGGATCTAATTAGCTACCATATTTGAGATAGCACATCCAGCTACGGAAGTATTTTTAAGTTATCTATTTGATAATATGTTGCATGTAGGTGTGTTAGTGGGTGTTCAAATTCTAATCATGTATTCTTGATAAATTTTCCAATCCCGATTCATCGTGATTTGTAATGCACATCAGATAATGACTTTAACATGTCAGCACTTGCCTTTGGAGTAATATCCCTCTGCTGGTTGCCAAGCATTTCGTATCCCACCCGGAACTTCTTCACAGTGGCGGAGCGAAGCAATGGCGGATAGAAGTGCATGTGAAAATGCCATTCAGGATGTTCTTTTCCATCGGTAGGTGCAGGATGAAAGCCTGCTGAATATGGAAATGAGATCTCAAAAATATTGTCATACTTCACCGTGATCTGTTTGATTATGTCTGCCAGTCCTTCCTTCTCACTATCTGTCATATCTGTAAATCGTGAAAAGGGCCGCCTGCTAATAACAATCGTCTCAAACGGCCAAAATGCCCAAAATGGGACAACCACCACAAAATGTTCATTTTGAGCTACAATTCTCTCATCAATATTAATTTCCAGTTCCAGATAGTCATTTAACAAAGTTCGGCCATTATCTTTGAAGTAGTTCTTCTGATGGATGAGCTCCTTACTAGGCTCATCGGGAATGGTTTGCTGTGCCCAGACTTGCCCGTGTGGATGAGGGTTACTGCACCCCATGATCTCTCCTTTATTCTCAAATATCTGTACATAGTTGATCTCTTCAAGTGAACCAAGTTCTTCATACTGCTTTACCCATAAATCTACCACATTGCGAATTTGAGAAGTTGCCATTTCAGGAAGTGTCTGATCATGACGGGGTGTAAAGCAGATTACCCTACAGATACCCTTCTCCCCTCTCGCTATCAGTAAATTATCTTTATTAAACTCTTCACTTGGAGTATCCGGCAGAAGAGCGCTAAAATCGTTATCAAATACAAAGGTCGACTCATACTTTGGATTCTGGGCATTACCCGCTCTTGAATTACCGGGACACAGATAACACTTTGGATCGTACTGCGGTTTTTCACTCTCGCCCACACGTTCTTGTTTTCCCTGCCATGGGCGTTTGGTGCGGTGGGGTGATACCTGAACCCACTCGCCTGTTAATGGATTGAATCTGCGGTGTGGATAGTTTGACAGATCTAAATTCATATTTCAAGAACTTTAAAACTTTCTTCTTTCGGTTTATCAACCAGGCGTGTTCCGTCTGAAATTGCGGTAACATAGACTTCAGTGTCCAGACCTGTCTCTGCTTTGTAACTCTTTTGTATGATATCTTTGAATGATTCTACAGAACCTGTCCTTACAAGGTTGATCGTACAGCCACCAAATCCACCACCCATCATTCTGGAACCGATCACCCCATCTACATCTCTCGCAATATCTACAAGAACATCCAGTTCTTTACAGCTCACCTCATACTTATTCTTTAATCCATCATGAGAGAGAAACATTTTTTCACCAAATGCATCGATATCATTCTGTTCAAGATCTTCGCAAGCATCAAGCACTCTGTTATTTTCTTCAATTACAAACAAGCATCGATCAAATACAACCGGTTCCATTTTATCTTTATGATCTTTCAAGACTTTAAGAGTAACATCTCTTAGTTTCTTAACTTTGGGGTGAGTTTCTTGAATAATGGAAACACCTTTCTCACACTGCTGCCTGCGAATGTTGTACTCAGACCCGGCAAGCTCACGCCGAACACCCGTATCACACAACACAATCTTAAAATCAGGATCTTGCAACGGAACGGCTTCATAATCCAGCGTACGACAGTCTAACTTAAGAGCGTGAGCTGCTTTTCCGTTTAGACTTGCAAATTGATCCATTATTCCGCACTGAACTCCCACAAACTCATTTTCAGCCTTTTGAGCTATCTGAGCCATTTTCATCAAAGAAATCTCCCAACCATTACGTTCAGCAAGTCCGTAAAGTACACCACTTTCAAGTGCAGCCGATGATGAAAGCCCAGCCCCGATTGGTACATTACCGCCAAACACACAATCAAATCCGGTAGTCTCCATGCCATGTTTTTGAAGCTGATCCACAACCCCGAGAATGTAATCGGGCCAACCTTTACCGGATTTATTGAGGCTTGTTGATAGTTCAATTTCATACTCCTCATTCATGTCAACTGAAAACAACCGAACCCGGTTTTCATTGTTGAGATTTAGTGCCAACCAAATTGCTTTATCAATTGCAGCCGGTAGTACAAACCCATCATTATAATCAGTGTGTTCGCCAATGAGGTTAACGCGACCCGGGGCTTCTATAAGTATAAATTGATTTCCAAAACGTTTTGTGAATTCACTGCAAATGTTATCAATCAAGTTCATCTGTAAATAAATACTCTAAATTATTATAAATACTACCAGAATACAGCATATAAGGCGGCTACAATTATCAGAATTACGTATGCTCCAATATTGAAAGCAGTTCCTGTTTTAAACATATCAGATGTGGTATGAATTGCTTTTGGATCTTCATCATCTGGATTTGTTGTTAAACTTACCCCTGCAATTATCGCGATTGTGATAAGAAGTGTGTACAGCATTTGATCGAGAAATGGCAAATCAAGAACAGGGTTTTTAAGTAATAGCGCTATCACAATTGAGGATAATACTCCATAGATGGCACCTTGAGTTGTTGTCTTCTTCCAAAAAAGCCCCATAATAAACACAGCCAATATTCCAGGACTTACAAGGCCTGTATATTCTTGTATATACTGAAAAACCTGCGGTACATTTGCCAGCTGAGGCGCCATAAAAATAGCAATTAAAAGTGCTACTGCAGCGGTAATTCGTCCTGTATTTACAGTTTGCTTATCGGTTGCATTTTTATTGAAATATTGACGATAGATGTCCATAGTGAATATTGTTGCAATTGAATTAAGCATGGATGCCAAGGAAGACACGATCGCAGCAGCCAGTGCAGCAACAACTAACCCTTTAAATCCTGGGGTTAAAAACACCCTAATTAACCATGGATAGGCATTATCGTAAACTATACTTCCATCAGGGTTTGTAAATACATCAGCAACTCCAGGTATAATTGTAGTACCCTGTGGCTGTACGTAGAGTACATAAACAATGATTCCCGGAATCACAACTATCAAAGGCATTATAAGCTTTAAAAATCCTGCAAAGATAATTCCCCTCTGAGCCTCTTGTAGTGATTTGGCTGCAAGAGTTCGCTGAATGATGTATTGATTAAAACCCCAATAGTAGAGATTTGCGACCCAGAGCCCTCCAATCAATACACCGATTCCAGGAAGATTATTAAATTCGGGATTTGATCGATCCAGAATCATTGTAAACTTTTCACCTGCAACTTCGTATATATGT
Source organism: Balneolaceae bacterium (assembly GCA_020832415.1). Taxonomy (GTDB): domain Bacteria; phylum Bacteroidota; class Rhodothermia; order Balneolales; family Balneolaceae; genus Rhodohalobacter. Next base: position 21,448 of record JAFIES010000143.1, read on the forward strand.
GCCATTCCATTTATTACACCACCATCCGGTGTAACATGGTTTAATGCCGCCAGAGTAGTTACCGTACCTCCAACAATCAATAAAACAACTTGAAGAACATCGGTCCAGGCCACCGCAGATAAACCCCCATAGATTGAGTATGCTGCTGCAATAAAAGCTAATCCAATTAAAGAGGGTATTAACAGGCTTCCATTACCTGTGCCTATTATGGTATCTAAGGCACGGGCTCCCAGATACATCACGGTTGTTAAGTTTACAAAAACAAAAAGTGCAATCCAGAATACCGCCAGTATAGTCTTAAGCGTGGTATTAAAACGATATTCAATAAACTCCGGAATGGTAAAAAGCTCTTTTTTAATAAAAATCGGCAAGAAATATTTACCAACAATAATCAATGTTACCGCTCCCATCCATTCATAGGATGCAATAGCCAAACCTACTGCAAATCCCGAGCCAGACATTCCAATAATCTGTTCGGCTGAAATATTAGCTGCGATCAGTGAAGCTCCAATTGCCCACCACGGTAATGATTTGCCGGCAAGAAAGTAATCTTCTGCATTTTTTTGATACCCTTTCTTTTCACGCGATACCCACAATCCAAGCCCAACAATAATTAATGCATAGGATATAAATACAATTGAGTCTAATAATGAAAATCCCATGAGTTATATCTTTGATATGTTTGGCTGTCCATCATGGATTTGCACCTCGAGTTCCCACGTTGAAACATTTTTTGGTTCTAATGATTTGTGTTCTCCCCATTTTATAGCCTCATTTAGTGAGTCCGGTCGAGAACTGCATGGTTCCAAAGCCACTGTGTAATCTTTTTGTTTGGATGAATTCGGCCACCCGCCATAGCATAGCCATATTCCAAGGTATGGCACCTTTTTTGTATCAAATTGAAATAGAATCGATTCATCAAACTTTGCTCTATATAACCCTGCTAAACCAGATTGAAGCCGATCAGTAAAAAATTTACCAGCAAATTTTGAGCTTGGAGGATGTACCTCATCGAATCGATGATCAAGTTGTAAACTGTTCAGTTGTGGCCATTTAATCCGTTCTTTCGTTTTCTGATTGTTTTGATTTGATACCCCATTAAACACTTCTGTCACCTCATCGGGGAGTAACAGTTTATCTCCTTCATCTACCTCAAGAAGCGGATGCGAAGACCAAATGTATTCAAATTTTGAATCGCCCCAATTTTCCACCTCATATAATATCTGAACTGAATTCCCTTTCAGTTTTATGGTTTTATTAAACCGATAATCCAGTTGAACACCATCCATCCAAAGTTTTAGCTCACAATCACCGATTTGTTCAAATTTCCAACTTTGCGACCATAATTCACCGTGGTCTGGCAAATAAATTTTCCTGCCAGATGCATGCTTATAAACAGATGGAGATATGTTTGGAAAACATTCATCAAAACCCGCGGCATATGGTGGCAAAAAATCCTGGCCATACTTTGGCAATCGGGTTTTTTCTAATACTGTATTAGACTGTTTTAAAAACTCTGTACCCGAATATTTTCGGGTTATGTGTGTAATTTTACCCCCCATTTCCGGTAAAATTTTTACGAGAAGTCTATCATTTTCCATGACCACTTTCTCGTTTGGTATATGAACATTATGTTTACTTTTAGATAAATTTACCATTCTATTTTCAATTAGGATTATACATCCCTTATATAACTAAATTGCAATGACTTAAATGGCCTAAAATTTTTATCTGTTTAGTCTTGAAACAAAGATAAATCGCTCTGCTCAACAATAAATCCTCATTCAAATCAATAGATGATTATCATTGAGTATTTGTATTGAAGATTGACTGGATGTAATGTGGACTAGTGATATATGATCTCAAATAAGCTGCTTGATCAGTTTGAATAATTGTAACACCGCGTTTCAATAGTGTACCAAATACCTCGTCTGATTTGGCAGGTATGTCTTCATCTGCGAGCCCACCAGTATGCCGGCCATTCCACAAAGTGTTTAGCCATACACGAACTCCCATGTTATGGATAGATCTGAATAATTCTTCTGTCATTCGATGAGCATTATCTAGATTGAATAACAATTCAACTGCGGTTATTCCTAGCTTTTCCTTGTATTCTGAAATCAGATCAATTAGTTCTTCATCTGAATAATCATGACCGGGTATAATTGGCATAAACAATACTTCATCCATTGGTAGCCCCTTAAGTCGATCAATCATTTCATCAGGTGTATTTCTAGTTTTAATTATTGCATGATCAAGCATATCAAGCTCTTCCACAATTGGCATTACCTCTTCTAATATCGGATTTATATGGTCAAGGTTTATTAGTGCACGTCCTCTTACCAGTTCCAGTACTTCTTCAAGAGTTGGAATTTTTTCTTGCGTAACCTCTCCATCATGCACTAAATTCAGCTCCAACAATTCTTTAAGGGTTTTATCTGATACAGGGCCAGAACCATTTGTTGTTCTGCCCAGATCTCGATCATGCATTAAAACAAAGTAACCGTCTGATGTTTTCTTGAGATCGATTTCCACAACATCAGCGCCATTGCGTATTGCACTTTCTACAGCCTTGAGTGAATTTTCCGGGAGGCTCGGTGTACCGTCTCTATATGTGGTATTGGCCCTATGTGCAACCACGAAAATATGAGGTATGGTTGAGTCTAACCATGCTGCCCGGATGTCTTCTGGGTTAGTCTGAAGATGAAATGTGTTATTCTGGGCTGAAATGGGTTGATGTATTAAAAAAGCCAAAAGCATCAATCCAATGTAAAACAAAAGTACTTGTATACGGTTTAGCATAATCTTATTGATATGAATGTTAATCTTATAATTATAAAGGTTTTTATTAAATGAAGATTTACTGCTTTGTAAATCAAGTATATACTATAGTAATTTTTATTACTGTAATTAACCTTCGGCATACTCTTGCACACCAGCTGTTTCAACCATCAGATCAAATAGTTCAGTATTTCTCACGAAAGGTTTCAACTGATCACTTCCAGGCCCCCAGGCGGCTATCTCTACATAATCAGCTGTATGGCTGGTACTGATGAAATACACACCGTTATAGTTTGCCAGCACTCCAGACATTACAGCTCCAGCACTGTTACGTTGACCATAAGGAGATCTGAATTCACGCCGGAACGCTTTATGAATTTTATTTGCCTGATCTTTGGTGATTTGAGTGTTTGTGGCAAACTCTAATACTTCTCTGACTCTGTTTACTGAAACATTATCATTTGGTGATTCATCGGACCAGTAAAAATCAAGTTCTCCGTAGAGCCATTCAAAACTTCTGCGATAATCACGCAGGGTATTCAACATTTTTGGGGAATCTTCATAGCCGCTTCCATGTGCACTTAAGCCGGGGTTCGCATTACCATGATCGGTCGTCAGGATTACCAGTGTATCATCCCTGTCTTTGGTATAATCCATCACCACTTTTACAGCGTCATCAAAAGAGATCTGATCATAAATCATACCCGCAGCATCATTTCCATGGGCAGCATGATCAACTCGTCCTCCTTCTATTTGAAGTATAAACCCATTCTCATTCGTTTCGAGATGATTCAATGCTTCGGTCGTCATTTCGGCAAGGGTTGGAACTGAATCTCTCAACTCCAGTATATTTTTATGATCTACTGTGTATGGCAGGTGTGAATCGTAAAAAATACCCAGCAATTTACTGTTTGGATCCGCCTGTTTTAATTCGGTTTTATTTCGAGCAACCTGATACCCTTTTTGAATCATTTTCTGATAGAGGTCCTGTCCATCTGAGCGTGATTCCGGATCAAAATGCCTGTTCCCGCCTCCCATCAGCAAATCATAATCACGATCTGAGTATTGCTCTGCAATTTCATCTTCCATTCCTCTTGAAGGAGCATTCGCGCCAAACCCTGCAGGTGTAGCATGCGTTATTCGGGTTGTGGTTACAAGGCCTGTTCCTTTTCCGGCACCCCGGAATATTTCCAAAATCGTTCGATACACTTCATTGTTTGGCCCCATATTAACCGCACCATTGTTAATACGACGCCCACATCCCCATGAAGATGACGCAGCAGATGAATCGGTTACGTTTGAATTGAGAGGTGTCATATCCATTAAGCCACGGTAAAATTCTCTATCGGGGTTTCTGTAGAGATTGATCCAGTAGGTCGGCTCGTTTTTTTCACTCTGTTTTATTAAATCTGCAAGGGTCAGAGTGCCGGTACTCATTCCGTCGGATACAAGAAATATGACATTTTTTGCCTGTCCAGGTTCAGACTTCTTTATTCCTGATCCATTTCTGCCCCCAAAATATCCGGTACCAAGAGCAATTGATGATAATGCACTATTCTTAAGAAAATCTCTTCGTGTTTGTTTAGACATGAGTTATCAAAATATTTTTTCCATTTCACGTTTTTAAAAAACGTATTCTAACAAACCATTTAATCTGTCAAGAAAATGATTGTTTTTAAATTCTTTAATAGAGCGACTCCACTTTTTTTATTTAACATGGAGTCACTCCTTAGAGAATCAAATATATCGTTGGTTTTAAAATCCTGGATTTTGCTGAAGTTGAGGTGCTCTTTCCAATTCATCAGCATCGATAGGAATCCAGTACAATCTTTCTACAAAATTATTGTCCGGAGCCGCCCTTACCTGTCTCCAAGTGGTAGAAGTTACTCCATCTTCTGTAACTTCAGCAATTGTTATTCCTAGTGGTGTTTGAGGCAATACATCTTCAACAATTCTCCATCTTCTAATATCATGCCATCTGATATTTTCACCAACAAACTCAATTTTCCTCTCATATTTTAGAGCATCTCTTACATCGCCGTTGAAATCAGGCATACCTGCACGATTTCTAATCATATTAATGTAAGTAGCGGCGGTTGCTACGTCTCCTAATTCAAGACTCGCTTCAGCATAGTTCATCAATACCTCAGCATACCTCATGTGTATCCAAGAGTTATCATTTAGTTCATTTCGACCTACAACATCTCTTTTCATGAACTTTTTCAGTAAATACCCAACTTGTGTAGCGTTCCAATCTTCAACAGGTCCTTGATTGGTATCTAAGCCAAACCTTTCAGAAACAATTTCTCCATTCTCAATTACCCTTCGAGTTCGTCGATCATATATTCCTACAGGATCTAATTGCTCTAAGTTTGAAAAGCGTGGTTGCCACTCTGCACCGTCATATAGTACAGTGCCATAAAATCTAGGATCTCTATCACTATATGGATTATCTGAATTGAATGTAGCTGATGTGTTTATGTACTCGTTGTTCGAGTTTAAAGTAAAATGATCAAAAAAATCAGATCCATCACTCATTTGGTAACTATCGACCAGTTGTTGTAGCGGTCCATTTGCTCCCCAGTTATTTAATCCGTTTGGCCCGTATCTTAAATTTTGTCTGTTTCTATCAGTGTCATTTGAGCCTGAAGCATCTTGCCGGAACATTCTACCCCAAATAATTTCATCATCTGATAAATCCGTAGTCTCAAAAAATGCAAAATAATTTTCTGAAACGGCATTCTGGTCAGGTGCTCCAAAATCAGCCAGACGCAAGGTTCCAAGGTTGATTACATCCTCTGCAGCATCCCTTGCGGCTGTCCATAATGCAGCTCTGTCAGGATTAATATAGCCAACTAATTCATTCTCTACATTTGGTCCAGCTGTTAACTCACTGGCTGCAAATAATAGAACTCTTGACTTTAATGCCATTGCAGCTTCTTTATTCGCTTTGCCCATTAGCATTTCACTTTTGTGGCCAAGTAAACTGGCCGCCATATCACAATCCTCTATGATGAAATTGACTGTTTCTTCAAATGAAGATCTTTGAACATCTTGAAAATCACCAGACAATGCAAAGGGCGAATCAAGAAGTACTAAGCCACCATAAGATCTCATCAAATTGTGATATTTCCATGCTCTAAGGAAGAGTAACTCTCCCTTTACTCTATCTCTATCATTTACATTTTCAATAGCTGATATATTATCCAAAGCCAAATTAATATTGTGGATTTGACTATAATTGCTGTTCCAATTACGCTCTCCTCGATTTGATCCGAAGTTGTCAGGGGTCATTGTACCCTCATTCCAGGGCTTAATCACCCCACCTCTAGAATCCACTAATTCATCAGTCATTGAACCCATTGCATTACCTTTAGACATACCATGGTAAACATCACGATAGAGTTTACTCAAGTATTGTTCAACCAACTGCATATCATTCCAGACTATCGCATCTGAGTATCTATCTGGTGGACTTTGATCTAAAATATCACTGCACCCAACAAAAAAGTACAAGAGGAGTACTATAAGGCTTGTTTTCTTTATTAACGTTTTCATATGATGTGTTTTTTTAAATTTTATGTGGTTTCAATAATCCATTGATTAAAATGTAAATCTGGTACCCATTGATATTGTTCTCATGATGGGATAAGCACCCATTCCATAATTTTCAGGGTCCATTACATCATTACCAGAGTACAATAGAAATAAGTTTTGTCCAGATACATAGAAGCGAATATCAGAAGCACCCAATCTTGTTTGAATTGCAACAGGAAGGCTATAACCAAGTTGCAAATTTCTTAGTCTAACAAAGGAGTTATCTACCAAATAGAAATCACTTCTAAATGACGATCTCCAATATTCATCATTACTATTATAGGCTCGTGGTTTGGTGGCATCAGGATTTTCAGGGGTCCATCTATCATCTGCATCCCACTGGAAATAATTACCTGCATACCCAATTCGATAATCAGTGAAGATATCCCTCCAGATCTTTGTTTGTCCTTGAATAAGACCACTTAAATCAAAATTTCTGTAAGAAAAATCAAAGGAGAAACCGAAAGTAAGTCGAGGTGTTACACCGCTACCAAAAGGAACCAAAACGCGATCTGCAGATGTTATCTCACCGTCTCCACTCACATCTTCAAGAATAACATCTCCAGGTCTCGCCCCTGGAACATGCGGTAATGAATTCACATGATCTTCATCTCTAAAAATGCCTCCAGATCTATAGATTAATCGTGATCCGATGGGTTGACCTGTCAATCTTTGCCATTCATACTCTCTAAATGGCTCATCTGCCTCAACAATCTTATTTCTGTTATAAGCTACATTTCCAGAAAAGCCATAACTTAAATTATTTCTTGCACCTCGATACCCAAGTACTGCCTCAAATCCCCAATTCTCAACAATTCCAAAATTTTCATCCGGTAGTGAGATTCCAGTAAAATTTGGAACTGAAACATTTCTCGGAACTAAGATATCTGAGCGTCTTTCAAAGAAAAAGTCTGTTTCAAAATTTAGTCGATTATCGAAAAAATATGATTCCCACCCAAAATTAAACACATTTGCAACTTCCCATGTAATATTTGGATTAGGTGAGCCAGCCTGCTGAAGACCTGAAACAAAGGTTTTGTCAGGGCCGAAATAAGTACCTGTTGTAAACTGGTAAGTAGATAAATATTGCCATCGTGCTACTTGATCATTACCCATTCTGCCAAATGATGCCCTTAACTTAAAATAATCCATAAAATCTATATTATCCCTCCACCATGAATGCTCTGAAGGAACCCAGCCAACCAGTACGGATGGAAAGTTACCCCATCGTCCAGATGCCTCTGAAAACCTCAGTGATCCATCCCTTCGAAAGCTGAATTGGAATAAATATTTTTCTTGATAATTATAGCTAATCCTACCAAAGTAATTCTCACTGGCATCCAAATTAACCCAACTTGAATTATCCTTTTCATCATCCCCACCTGCAAAAAGATAAGGCAACTGAGTTGTTCGAAAATCTCTTCTAAATGCATTAAAACCCTCTCTATTCCACTCATACCGCTCATATGCAACAAAAGCGTCAATGTTGTGTCCATCTGCAAGACTAGTTACATATTGAAGTCTTGTATTGGTAGTACGAGTTCTTGAATCTTCACTGGTTTGTGTCATTCTTATATCCGGATAACCAACCTCTGAAGGAACAAGAAATGCTGAACCATCTTCTGCACCTGTATTTCCAGCAGCTAAATAAGAAGAAACATCCAACGAATAAACAGTCCAAGGTTGCTGAAATACTTTTTGTTCTCTAAGAAACAGATCATATGAAAAGGATCCGGAAAGCCTTAGACCTTCAATTCCTGGGAAATTTAGGCTACCAGAGAGTTTCGCACTTCCTGTAGTACGTACATGATCATTAAAACCAGTTGCATCTGAAGCCATCACCATTGGTTGATCACCTCTTTCTATATCCGGCCCAGGAAGCCCGTTTGGAAAGTTTGCATGTGAAGTGGGATACATTCTGATAATGGTCTCATAAATATTATTAGCCGATCGTGTAGGATACATTCTATTATCTCTAACACCATACAAATCAAGACCAAGATCAATGTACTCATTAACGTCTACGTCTATATTAGCTCTTAAATTATACCTATCATATGATGTATTATTGTTTTGATAAATTCCATCTTCAAATTGATTCCCAAATGATGCAAAATATCTAACATTTTGAGCACCACCAGCAACAGACATGTTGTGCCTGGTTGTTGTGCTATAACTTCTTAAGGCTTCATTAAACCAATCAGTATTAGGATGTGTCCAAGGGTAATTTCCAGACCTGAATCTTTCAACATCTTTCTGAGAAAATGATCGATTTTCCTCGGGTATATCTCTGTATGATTCCATCTCGCGAATCATTGTTGCATATGTTGGAGCGTCAACCATTTGAGGCAACTTTGTTGGACTCAAAAATCCATGACTATAGTCATATGTGAATGTTGGTGAAGAATCAGCTCCTCCCCTTTTTGTGGTTACGAGAATAACTCCATTTGCCGCTCTTGCTCCATATATAGCTGCAGATGCGTCTTTTAAAACACTTATACTTTCAATATCTGCAGGGTTTAAAACATTTAAGCTTCGACCTGGAACACCATCTACTACAATAAGAACATCGTTATTATTCAATGTAGATGTTCCTCTAATCCTAATACTTGCCGCATTTGCACCAGGCTCACCCGAATCTTGCATAAAAATAGCTCCGGGTAGTCGTCCGGCTAGCGCATTAGATGTCATTGAAACTGGAGCATTAGCTATTTGTTCACTTCTAACTGTAGCCACTGAACCAATAACATTTGCTCTTCTTTCAATGCCATATCCAATCACTACCAATTCATCAAGTCCTTCAATTTCTAGTTCTAATTGAATATTAATTTCCGATCTGCCATCAATAGCAACCGTTGCTCTTCTATAACCTATAAATGAAAATATTAATCTATCTTCTAATGAATTTACTGATAACTCATAATTTCCATCTCTATTGGTTGAAGTTCCTAGAGTTGTTCCCTCTACCATTATAGAAACCCCTGGTAAAGGTTCACCGGTTTGTGCATCTGTAACAGATCCTTGTACAGTGACAGATTCTTGTGCGTATGTTTCAATTACTTCAAAACACAACCCGAAAAATAAAGTTAGTATTACTATAAGTATTGATTTACTATACATTTGATCACCATTATTAATTGTAGATTTTTCTAAATAATTGAGAATAATGTTTATTTAGTATTGTTATGGTTTTGGTTGTCAACTGAGAATCGCACATTAATGGTAACGCTACCATAAATGTTGAAAAAAAGAGAATATCCCAGTATTGTCACCTTTTGTCTGTGTCTACTCAATGAGATTGGCGTAAATCATAAAACCAAAAGTGGCTATGTTATCGTTAACAATCTCTGTTCTCATTATAAAGAATTTTTACTTCTTTGAAAAAATATTTTCCCTCTTTAATAATTTCTTAATCTCCACCAAGTAGTTTATAGGCTTTCTCTATAGATGTATATTTAATTTTATCAAGCTTTTAAGTAGTATAGAATACTTTAACTATTTATTGCACCCACATGATTGTCTGATTACCAAATCTGTCAATAGATCAATATTTTCAGCAGGTTCATCTTTATTCTCAATAACTTTTATCAGTTTTTCTGCGGCTTTTCTTCCAATACTCACTGAAGGCTGATATACAGTGGTCAATGGACATTTTAACAAGCGCGCACGAATATCATCTGAAAATCCAGTTATGGCAATATCATCCGGTATAGAGTAGCCAAACTCTTCAATAGCCTCAATTGCACCAATTGCAGCCGGATCATTTACAGCCAAAACAGCCCTGGGCATCTTATCTCCTGGTAGCTCCAGGATTTTTTTCATTGCTTCATAACCACCTTTTTCCTGAAATCCACTTTCAACAATCCACTCCTCTTTTATATCCAACTTATTGTCTTTTAGTGCATTTCTAAAGCCCTCAAGCCGCTCTTTACCTGTAGAAATTTGCGGTCCACTCAGGTAGGCAAATGTTTTATAACCATGGTCAATCATATGTTGAGTCATATTATAAGAACCGTTTCTGTCATCAACACTAACTGTACTTGCCCCTATGCCTTCAACACATCTGTCAAAAAAGACAAGCGGCTTCCCTGTGTCAATAATTCTTTTCAACAGTGAAAAATCCGTTGTTTCTTCAGAGCAGGAAACCAAAATACCGTCTACCTGTTGGGCAAGTAGGGTTTCCAGTGCTTTATTCTCTCTTTCAAATTTTTCAGCAGAATTTGTTAATAGTAGTTGGTAGTCTTTCTCATATGTAACATTTTCAATTCCACTAACAACCTGGGCAAAGAAAGCATGGGAAATTTCCGGAATAACAACTCCAATAGTGTATGTTCTGCTTGAAACAAGACTTTTTGCGACCCTGTTGGGCGTATAACCCATTTTTTTAGCAGTCTCAACAATCGTCTTCTTAGTATTTTCATCGACATTGTCATGATTGTTTAATGCCCTGGATACCGTCATAGCAGATACTCCCAGTTCTGCAGCAATTTTTTTCAACGTTATATTATTACTCAAATTTGATGGATTTTGAACAGCATTAATAATTAATAATGATATTTTAACGATAACATTATAATATAATCATGCAATATTGCAAAGTAAAAGCTTTCACTAATAGTACATCATGAATCAAATTCTTGTAACAGGTGGTACCGGATTTATCGGTAGCCATACGCTTGTAGAACTACTCAAAGAAAATTATCAGGTTGTGGTAATAGACAATCTCAGTAACAGTAAATTGAGCTCACTTAAGCAAATCGAGAAAATTACCGGTCAACATGTGGATTTTCATAAAATTGACCTTTTAGATACCCATGCCCTTCTAAACCTATTTAACCAATATAGTTTTGATGCCGTTATTCATTTTGCAGGCCTTAAAGCTGTGGGTGAGTCTGTAGAGAAACCGATTCTTTACTATCAAAATAATGTAACCGGCACACTGAATTTATGTGATGCTATGAGTAAAGCAGGCGTAAAAAACCTGGTTTTCAGTTCTTCTGCTACTGTTTATGGTGACCCTAAAAAATCACCAATTCCTGAAGACAGTCCACTTAAAGGCGTTAATCCATACGGTTTGACAAAACTTACAATTGAATATATTCTGAAGGATCTGTATCAATCTGACCAGAGCTGGAATATTGCACTTCTGAGATATTTCAACCCTGTTGGTGCTCACGAAAGCGGAATGATTGGTGAAGACCCAAATGGCATACCCAATAACTTAATGCCATTTATTACTCAGGTAGCCGTTGGTAAACTAAAAAAGCTAAACGTGTTTGGAGACGATTACCCTACTCATGATGGAACAGGAATCCGTGATTATATTCATGTAGTAGATCTTGCTATTGGCCACCTGAGAGCTCTCGAAAAACTGGCAGATAATCCCGGAGTAGAAATTTACAATCTGGGCACCGGAAAAGGTTCCAGTGTACTTGATGTTGTTCAAGCTTTTGAAAAAGCCAACAACATAAACATCCCTTATGAAATTGTTCCAAGACGGCCCGGAGATGCTGCAATATGTTTTGCCGATCCTTCAAAAGCAGAACGTGAGTTAAACTGGAAAGCAAAACGTGATTTAAAAACGATGTGCAGAGATGCCTGGAGATGGCAGTCCCAAAATATTTGATGGGTTAATAAAGTATTCTGCTAAAATGAACTAAACCACCCTGCACTGAAAGTACAGGGGTTTAGTGACGGACTAAAGTCCTATTCCAAGATAAAATCTGAGTTGTCATCATCCTTCTCGCTTCTGTGGTGTTCCAAGTAGGCTTGTACCATTTCATCGGTTATGTTCCCTGTACTCCAGGCTCCATAACCCATTGCCCAAAAATGCCTACCCCAATATCTGTTCTTTAGTGCTGGAAATTCTTTCTGAAGTAATCTCGATGTTCGACCTTTCATCCGTTTTACCAACTGGCTTATTGAGGTGCGTGGGGGATATTCAATATGGATGTGTACATGATCCTTGCTCACAACACCTTTCAATATCTCTACTTCCTCAACATCACAAATTTGTATCACCAATTCCCGACACCGTTTTTGAAGATCTCCCTTCAGTACGTGATATCGATATTTTGTTACCCACACAATATGGCACGTCAATCGAGTGGTTGTATGACTTCCTTCTCGCATTGGTTTTCCCATAGATTAAAGGATACCAATTTTTAGACTTTTCGTAACACTAAAGTTCTGCACTGAATGTGCAGGGTTTTAAACCCTCCTCTGAGACCAATAAAAGCCCTGTGATTTTCACCACAGGGCCCTATTAAGGACAACGAAAAGTGTGCTCGCACTTTTCATTTTCACTTTTAGTATATGTATGAACCGAAAAATCGGAATTCCTTACACTTTTTTTTCAATTTTTTTTAACCTCAACCAATCGCCATGTCAGAGTGTGCATATCAAGCAGCAGGCGACAGAACAGACCATCCCGGGTCAACACGTGGTAATGGAATTGCCGCCGCCCGCCTTTTCTTTCTTGATGAACATGCCGAACCTCTTTCACCTTCCAGGTCTGGCCATCTTCTCTCTGGATTCTGTACGGTGTAAACCGGTGTTGTAACCCATCCCGGTTAAACCCTTTGCATACATTTAAAACATTCACCGGTTCGTAGTTATCTGCATTCATAGTTTTCCTTTTATAGGAAGTATAAAATGGCGGAGTGACTACGTACTGTCACCTGATTGGAAATATGTAGTCACGATCATTTATCTGTATATTGCCATTTCTATTGAAAACAGAAATAAACAACTACACACTGAGCATGACCATCACCCACAATCTCGAATTTCTTTATTCACTTTCCCCAAGTAAATGATGATTAATGCTCACCATCGGGGCTTCTTCAACCGAGTAAACCACGAATACAGGGCAATCTCTTCAAAAACAATGGGGCACTGCCAAATACAAGCACGTCCATATTGACGATAGTACCGGCAGTGGTACTGTTTATTAGTTGCTACTTCAAATCATGTAGATTTACTAAGGGACATTATATTGTCATATTGAGCTTAATTTGATTTCCAATGTAATCAATCATAATCCTTAGACGGTGGGTAGATTCCGCGATAGAGGTTGTGATTAAGATAATCTAATTATGTAGACGATCTACAAAGATATATATTGTCAATGAATCAAATATATTATCTTGTAACCGTGCTACAATGTTGCAAAAATTAGAAAATATCGCTGATGTCCGGTTTGGGAATCCATTTAAGTCTTCCGATAACAGGGGTGTGGCCTATTTTCAGGTAAATAATTTAAATGGTGATGGGCAGTTAGATGAGAGCCAATTAGTCTATATACCGGAAAATGATAATATAGACACGAGTGATTATTTACAAACAGGTGATATTCTTCTACCTGCTAAAGGAAGTAAATTTACTTCTGCTATCGTCCCAAAAAAATACAACACCCTTTCAGTCGCCTCCTCTTCGCTGTTTGTAATTCGGGCAAAAAATAATGGTGTGCTGCCTGAGTATTTGCAATGGTATTTGAATTTACCCCGTACCCGGTGGGAGCTTGAAAAAGGCGCAACAGGTACGAATATTAGTTCACTATCAATCAAATATCTGAGAAAATTAAAGATTGAAGTGCCGGACTTGTATACACAAAATAAACTGATTCGGTTAAAATATTTACAGGAAAAAGAAGCTGAAATTTTGAATCAATTGCTAAATGCCAGAAAGAAGCTGGTACAAGCTATAACAAGAAACATTATAGATAATTAGATAATGAGCCAGGAAATATCCCAAGACAAAATTAACACAGTTGCATGGAGTGCATGCGATACGTTTCGAGGTGTGGTTGACCCTTCTCAATACAAGGATTATATACTCATATTTCTGTTCATTAAATATCTGTCCGATTTGCGAAAAGACCGGATGGAAATACTTTATAAAGAATATGATGGAAATGAAGAGCGTATTAAACGAGCTTTAAAGCGAGAGCGGTTTATTCTTCCCGAACACTGTACGTATGATCATATATATAAGCATCGCAGCGAACCCAATATCGGTGAGATTATTAATAAAGCCCTGCACGATATTGAAGAAAGCAACAAAGAGAAGCTGGATGGAGTGTTCAGAAATATTGACTTTAACTCCACAACAGCCCTTGGGGAAACAAAGGAGAGAAATTCCCGCCTTAAAAGTTTAATTGAAGACTTTAGCGATCCGTTGCTGGATTTCCGTCCTTCTAAAATTGGAAAAAGAGATGTGGTCGGAGATGTTTACGAGTTTTTGATATCCAATTTTGCTTCTGATGCAGGAAAAAAGGGAGGAGAATTTTACACCCCATCTGAAGTTTCGGAACTGATGGCTCGCTTACTTCAGCCACAATCCGGAGAACGATTGTATGACCCTACCTGTGGTTCCGGATCATTATTGATCAAACTTGTTCAGCAAGTACCCGATAAAAATTACTCCGTATATGGACAAGAGAGTAACGGTAGTACATGGGCCTTGTGTAAGATGAATATGTTTCTGCACGATATTGACAATGCCCGGATTGAATGGGGAGATACCATAAAAAACCCCAGGCTAACCGAAGACGACAAATTGATGAAGTTTGATGTTGTTGCGGCTAATCCCCCCTTTTCATTGAAAAAATGGGGTGTTAAAGAAGCCGAGCATGATTCATACAATCGTTTTTGGCGAGGTATTCCACCAAAAACCAAAGGAGATTACGGTTTTATTACCCATATGGTGGAAAGCCTGAATGAGCATGGCCGGATGGTTGTGGTGGTTCCTCATGGTGTGTTGTTCAGGGGTAGTCGTGAAGCTAAAATCAGGGAGCAGTTTATCAAAGAGAACTTGCTGGATGCCGTGATTGGTTTGCCGGAACAGCTCTTTTTTGGTACCGGTATACCAGCTGCCCTGTTAGTCTTTAAGAAAAATCGCGACCGGAAAAATATACTGTTTATTGATGCCAGCAACGAGTACCTGGATGGTAAAAAGCAAAACAAACTGCGGGAACAGGACCTCGAAAAAATCTACCAAACCTATCGCGACTATAAAACCATAGACAAATACAGCTATGTAGCGGAACCCGAGGAACTGGAGGAAAATGAATACAACCTCAATATTCCCCGCTACGTCGATACGTTTGAGGAGGAGGAAGAAATAGACATTCCTGCGGTACAGAAAGAAATTGAGCAGCTTGAACAGGAGCTATCTGAGGTGCGTAGTGAAATGGATGAATATCTAAAGGAATTGGGGTTTTAAGATGGGAAATAACCATATCAAGGAAAAACACCGAATCCATAAAACACTAAAATACAATATCTTGAATTGCATCAGGGGTTACCGGGAATAATGTTCAATTAATATAAAAAGAAATGATGGAATCATGAACTTCGAACATATCATACTGGAAGAGGAGCAAAAGGAATTGTTTATTCAAATTGTGGAAAATTGGAAAAGAATTCCAAGAGAGGATCGGATAGTAATGGTGTATTCTCAAGACTCGATTGGCGGTGATTTGACTGTTTTAAGTAAAAGTTCAGGCCTTAATGTAATCAATAACATCATAATTGGAGATCTGGATGAGCTTTCAAGCAACGGTTTGTTACGAGAGAAATACACAAAAAAGGGAGGAGAAAATTATTTAGTATCACCCAAAGGCTTCCAATACTACGAATGGTTGATGAACAGAGAGGGAAAACCTGTTGAACGAATTGAAAAGAACATTCTGAAATATATTGAGCTTGATGCATTTAAAACTACCTACAGCGAAGCCTACAAAAAACTGAAACAAGCCGAGGTGTTGCTGTGGTCCAGTGATAGCCAAGAAAATTTTACAACTATCGGCCACCACTGCCGCGAAGCGATGCAGGAGTTTGCCGACCGGCTCTACACTGAAGTAATTGGAGAAAAATCAGACCAATTGAAATCACGGGACAAGAACCGAATTAAATCAGTAATAGAAGCAAAAAAAGAAAACGTAAGTACAACGGTTGTTCCATTTCTTGAAGCACTGAATAACTATTGGAATGCATTATCTGACCTGGTGCAGCGGCAGGAGCACGGCGGACAAAAAGAAGGTGAACCGCTCACCTGGGAAGACGCCCGCCGGGTGGTGTTTCAGACAGTAAATGTGATAGTGGAACTGGATAAGACTTTAAGGAAATAAAAAAAGTTCATGATATGAGTCGAATTAAACCAAAATTAGAAAATCTTATTAAAATAGAATCGCTGGATAAGTTTTCAGATGAGGATGCAATTCAAATTATCGGAACTATTCAGGACATGTCTTATAAGAAAGAATTTTTAGAAGGCATGAATCATGCTCTGAGATTAGCTGATTCAATAAAAGAAAGAAATTTTAGTATGCTTTATTCAGCCTACTATCATTACACTTTTGGAAATATCTGGTATGATAGGTATAAATTGCAAAATCCTAAAAAATTAGCCTGGAAATGGGAGTGTCAAGATTACAACCAGATAATTATTCACTATAGAATAGCATCAAGGGAAGTGAGTGCCTTGAAACTTAGCAATCCTGGAGAAATCGATCTATACTCTAAAATCACTACTAATCTCGCCAACAATTTATCCCATTTAGGGCGAATTATTGAAGCGATCGAAAACTGGAATAACTGCCTAATAAAAAACGATTTATTTGGCATGGCAAGGGGTAATTTAGGTCATGGTCTTATGCAGTATTCAAAAAATGTTTATGATTCTGGTCATAAAGCATTTCTTCTTCGGGAAGCATATAAGAATTTGCATAAGGCATTTACACCCGACATAACACCCGAAGCAAAAAAAGGGTTTTCGAATTGTTTAAAACAGATAGAATCATGGTTAGATAAAAAATTTCTTAATGAAGAGATAGATTTAAACAAATGGGAATTAGGTAACACTAATAATGAAAAGCGATACCGTAGATGGTGTTTAGATAACAGGCTTTTTCTGAATCCCTTAAATGAACTTGGCAATTTTTCAATTGCAGCACAAGATGTTTTACACTTACCGGATATCATATTAAAGATTGATGAAAAACCATTTCATCATGGGTTGTACAATGTAATTAAGCAGGAATATGTGGCAGCCCGGTATTTACTTTTTGAATCAACACTGTATGCCAATCAAGGAGAGATGCATTATGCCGACAAAGGGAATCTGATGGTAGATACATTGGATTATTCCTTCCATTCAATTGGTATTGAAAAGATGAAGCTGACATTCAGGATGGCTTATTCGATTTTTGATAAGATCGCTTTTTTTATGAATGAATATTTCAAATTGGAAGTGAAGCACCATCAGGTCAATTTCAAAACAATATGGTACACCAAAAGAAAGAAGGAAAATGGAATTAGAGAAGAGTTTGACAGCCGCGAAAATTGGCCATTGAGAGGACTTTATTGGCTGGGCAAAGACCTGTTTGAAACAAACAATGAATTTAAAAATTGTCTCGAGCCGGATGCCAAAGAAATAAATAAGGTTCGAAATCATTTAGAGCACAGATACTTGAAGGTTCATATGTTTAAAGTACCCGATGAAGATTTCTTTTTCTCAGATAGTCTGTGCTACTCTATTTCAAGAGATAATTTATTTGAAAAAACACTCAGAGTTTTAAAACTCTCTCGAGCGGCAATCATGTATTTATCTTTTGCAGTAAATGTTGAGGAAACAATTAGAAAAAAAGAGCTGGATCAATCAATAGTTGCGCCAATTATGTCTACCGAACTATTCGAAGGATTGCGTTTTTAAAACAATTTCACAATTTAACATGAAAGAAGCATTAACAAATAAAGAGTTAGATCAAAAACCCGGATACAAAAAAAACAAATTGGGATGGATTCCTAAGGATTGGGAAATAAAAAAACTGAAAGCCATCGGATCGTTCAAGAATGGAATGAACAAATCTAAAGAAGATTATGGTAATGGGCGTCCATTCGTAAATTTAATGGATGTATTTGGCAGAAAAGCTGTTAATCTAAATGGATTGGGGTTAGTTGAAACAACAGAAAATGATCTTTTAAAGTATGGGCTAAAAAAAGGAGATGTTTTATTTATCAGATCATCCGTAAAGCCATCCGGAGTCGGATTGGCAGCTTTAGTTGATAAAAATCCTGGGAAAGTAACTTATAGTGGTTTTTTAATCAGATTTAGAGAAAAGGGATACTTATATGATGAATACAAAAAATATTGTTTTGATGAACCAAAGTTCAGACATCGTTTAAAATGTAAAAGTACAATAAGTGCAAATACAAATATAAATCAACAATCTTTAGGCAATTTAAGGCTATTGCTTCCACCCCTCCCTGAACAAAAAAAGATCGCCGAAATCCTCTCCACATGGGATCGCGCCATTGAAACCCTGGAGCAGCTAATCGCCAAAAAAGAGGAGCTGAAGAGAGGGTTGATGCAGAAACTGCTAACCGGTAAAACGAGGTTTCCGGGGTTTGAGGGAGTGTGGGAGGAAATTAAGCTAAACAAACTAATTACTACTTTTTCTGGAGGCACTCCGAGTAGAAGTAAGCCAGAATATTACAATGGAACTATTCCTTGGATTAAATCTGGCGAATTAAATACACGACGAATTTTTAACACAAAAGAATTTATTACAGAAGAAGGCCTAAAAAATTCATCTGCAAAATTGGTTAAAAAAAATACATTGCTGTTAGCAATTTATGGAGCAACTGCTGGAGTTATTTCGGTAAATATGATGGAAAAAGCATCTATAAATCAGGCAGTATTAGCATTGGTTCCCAAAAACAATAAAATTGATCAAGGCTTTCTTGAACTATGGTTTTCGTTCAATAAAGATAAAATTGTTCACACTTATACACAGGGTGGCCAGCCAAATTTAAGTGCAAAAATCGTGAAGTCTTTAACGATTGAATGTCCTGATGTTGAAGAACAAAGAAAGATTTCTAAGTTGATATTTTCAATTTCAAATGAAATTGAGATTATGAAAAAAGCTATTAATGCTTTTAAAAATCAGAAAAAGGGATTGATGCAGCAATTGTTGACGGGAAAGACAAGGATTAAGGTGTAAACGAAACCAAGAGGTATTATGGCAACATATAAAACAAGAAGTACATCACGTAATTCTGCTGAGATTGAAGAGGACATTGTTCTGGATGATAAGCTTGGAAACACAAGGAAGATATTTAGACCTCAAATTGTCAAGAAAGGATCAGAGGTTTTGGTGCGTGGCCACTTAATCCACCAAAGAAAAAATGTAAATGATGAATGGGAAGATACTGATGCTATTAATTTAAACACCTTAAAAGGTGGTGAAGGTGTGAAGCTGCAACTAAGAAGTAAGCAGATGAAAAAGTTTTACGAAGCACTTAACCATCTTTATGAAATTGCTAAAGAAGGTGTGCCACGGGGCGAAAGAGAGTGGACTGTAGAACGAGCGGATCAAATTATCAAAGTTGATTCCAACAGAGTAGTGTTTGTTCGGCGGTTACTTGAGCAAGATTTTGGTGATGAAATTTGGCAAGAGCTATTAGATCAAAAACCAGATTTGGCAACAAAGTTGGCTAACGCGAGAATTCAGCAAAACCGGGAAAATTCACTTGATCTTTTTACTCAAGCACTCGAAAGAACTGCTGATTTAAACGAGGATTGGTGGCAAAATTTCTTTGCAAAGAATACCTGGATATTCGGATATGGGTTAAACTATCAGTTCTTGCATCTACTTGAAGATCAGCCAGATTGTGGAGGCAGAAGGTATACCGGTAAGGGTTCACAGAAAGGTGATTTCTTAATGAATACAGAGGCACAAGTCCGTTTCACCGTTCTTGTTGAAATCAAAAAACCCAATACGCCGCTTTTTCAAAAAAACTCAAAAAGAGAATTAAAAAGACATCGAAATGGAGCACTTTTACTACATGATGAATTAACCGGAGGTGTCTCCCAGCTTCAATCAAATTGCCATCGATGGTACACAGAAGGTTCAAAGAGAACTGATGACTTTGAACAACTTACATCGGAAGAGATATTCACCTATCAACCAAAAGGCATCTTAGTAATTGGAGATACGAGCCAATTAAAAGAATCTATTGATGCAAGATCTACCTTTGAGCTTTACAGAAGAAATCTGTCAAATCCGGAAATCATTACATTTGACGAACTCTATGAGCGAGCAAAGTTTATAGTTGAACAAGATGAAACTGAAATAATTGATGAATATGATAAATCAGAATCATTCGATGATATAGATACCGAAGAAATTGAAGTTTGGGAAAGTGATTTGCCTTTTTAAATCAAATACAAAATAATGACAAGCGAAGAATTATATCAACTGCTTACAAACTTTCAGGAAGAAAGCCTCCTTAAGTTAGGAATGGAAAAAGAGGATGGATTTTGGACACATCCCAATTCAATAGCTCGATTTGAAGTTTCTGGTAATAACCTAATTGTCTACAGAGGTGGAATTGCAATTGGAAGATTATGTGCTTCAATTAATGAGCCTGGATCTCTTTACAATACATTAATCGAGACTGATGTAATTGAACCGGCTACACATCTGAATTACCTAAGGGAAAAAGGATTAAAACTTTAAACCATGAACACCCCTTCCTACATCGAAGACCACTCCAGCCAAATTCCGGCATTGACGATGCTGAGCAAGTTGGGTTATGAATATTTGCCTCCGGAAAAAGTGGAAGCAATGAGGGGCATCCATTCCGAAGTGTTACTTAAACCGGTATTGGAAGAACAGCTTCGCAAAATCAACAAGATTGAGTTCCACGGTAAAACCTATCCTTTTTCGAACCACAACATTTCTGCCGCGGTAGATAAGCTGAGTGATGCCCCGCTGGTCAGCGGACTTATTAAAACCAATGAGCAGTTGTACCACCTGCTTACACTCGGCAGCAGCTTTGAAGAAACCATAGAGGGCGACCGAAAAAGTTTTAGCCTGCACTATATCGATTGGGAACACCCGGAAAATAATGTTTTTCATGTGGCCGAAGAGTACAGCGTTCAGCGTTCCGGCAGTTATAAAGAGTACCGCCCGGATATTGTGTTGTTTGTAAACGGCATTCCGCTGGTAATCATCGAATGTAAACGCCCTGATTTAAAAGTGAGGGAAAAAGACCAGCAACCGGTCGACCAGGCCATCTCTCAGCACCTCCGGAATCAAAAGAATGACGGTATTCCGGGATTGTACGTCTATTCGCAATTACTGCTTGGCCTTGCGGTTAACAGCAACAAATATGCTACTACAGGAACACCGAACAAATTCTGGAGCACCTGGAAAGAGAAATTTGAAACAGAAGAGGAAGAGCAAATCCATGACCGTAAGCTTGAAGAATTAAAAAATGAATCACTACACCCTGACCTGTTTGAGGGTGTTTTCTCTGACCGGTTTCGTTATGTGAAATCACATTTTGAGGCTCTGCAAAAGGGAGATCAAAAAGTCACTGATCAGGACAAGATTCTTTACGGTTTATGTCGCCCTGCTCGTCTTTTGCGCTTTATCAAACGCTATACCTTATATGATGCAGGTGAGAAGAAGGTAGCTCGCTATCAGCAATTTTATGCTGTAGAAAAGACGCTGACACGAATTCAATCACTCGAACAGGGAAAACGGCAAGGGGGTGTGATTTGGCATACTCAGGGTTCCGGAAAGTCCCTGACAATGGTAATGCTTGCAAAAGGTATTGCGCTGGATAAAGGAATTCCCGATGCCCGTATTGTTTTGGTCACCGATCGTGTGGACTTGGATGATCAAATCTATGAAACGTTTGATGACTGCGATCTGGAACCGGTTCAGGCATCTACCGGTAAACATCTGATTGAACTGCTCAGGCAGAAGAAGAGGGCCGTTATAACAACGGTCATCAATAAGTTTGAAGCTGTGATTAAAAAGAGCAAGGTGAAGGAGGAGTCACCCAATATATTTGTATTGGTGGATGAAGGCCATCGCACGCAATACGGAACGGCCAATGTTCGGATGCAGCAAACGTTTCCCAATGCCTGCTTTATTGCGTTTACCGGAACTCCATTGATGAAGCAGGAAAAACATACTGCACGAAAGTTCGGTGGCATTATAGATACCTATACCATTAAAGAGGCAGTCAGCGATAAAGCGGTCGTTCCACTGTTATATGAAGGACGACATATTCCGCAAGAGGTCAATAAAAAGCCTATAGACACCTATTTTGAACGGATTTCGGAACGATTAAATGAGAAAGAAAGAGCCGATCTAAAGAAGAAATTTAGCAGGGCTGATCAGCTGAATGAAGCCGAACAAAAGCTGATGACCATTTGCTACGATATCAGCGATCACTTTTCAAAAACATGGCAAGGTTCCGGTTTCAAAGGTCAGTTAACCGTTCATTCCAAAACAGCCGCGATCAGGTGTAAACAATTCCTGGATGAATTCGGAAAGGTAAGCTCCGAAGTGATCATTTCAGGCCCGGATACCCGTGAAGGACATGAAGACATGGACGAGGAAAACATCGATATCGTTCAGAAATTCTGGAAAAGAATGATGGAGCGTTTCGGTACCGAAAAAGAGTACAACAAGCAATTGATCTACCAGTTCAAAAGTGACGAAGATCCAGAGATCATGATTGTGGTGGATAAATTGATTACCGGGTTTGACGCTCCCCGAAATACGGTTTTATACATTGCAAGGAGCCTGAAAGAACATAAACTGCTTCAAGCCATAGCTCGTGTCAATCGTTTGTTTGAAGGGAAGGATTTTGGGTACATCATCGATTACTATGGCATTCTTGGTGAGCTGGATGAGGCTTTGACAACATACAGTGAACTGCAAGAGTTTGAGGAAGAAGAATTAGAGGGCACCTTAGCAGATATTCAGCAAGAAATAGAGAAACTCCCTGAGCGTCATGCCCACGTGTGGGACATATTTAATGGAATAGATCGAAGTTTGGATGCTCAATATTATGAGCAGCATTTGGAAGATGAAGATATTCGGGATGAATTTTACGAGCGGCTATCTCTGTTTGCCAGAACTTTGAAAATGGCTCTTTCTACTTTTGATTTTATTCAAAATACAGATCCTAAAAAGGTCAACCAGTACAAGAATGACGCAAAGTTTTTTATGAGTTTACGCTCATCCGTAAAAGCCCGGTATTCTGATGCAATCGATTATGGCCAGTATGAAAAACAAGTACAGAAGTTGATAGATACGCATGTAACCTCCAGTGAAGTTGTGAAATTGACCGAACAGGTTAACATTTTTGATGAAGACAAGTTTGAGCAGGAATTAGCGAAAGTTGAAGGTGACGCCGCACGGGCTGACCGGATAGCGTCTCGCACAAAAAAATCAATTAGTCTGGTAATAGATGAAGATCCTGCTCTCTATAAAAAGTTTTCAGAAATGCTGGAGCAAACGATTAGTAACTGGAAGGCTCGACGACTATCTGATGCGGAATATTTAAAACGGGTTAAGGAAATCATGGAAAAAGTTCGTTCCCGGTCTTCCGATGACATTCCTGAAGAGTTAAAAGGGAAAAAAGCTGCCCAGGCTATCTATGGCATCGTTAATGAGATCATGAACGGTGGCAAAGTCAGATCTGTAGGTATGCCTTATGGTTCGGATTCATCTCAACCAGGAACGAGTGAAATGGGTATCCAAATTGATGAAATCATCCAAAATCATTTGGTGGTAGATTGGCAGTTTAAGACAGATATTAAGAATGCAATGCGGCAGGATATTGACGATTACCTTTTCTCATTGCGGGATAAGGGTGTAGAATTAACATTGGAGGAAATGGATGATATTATTGAAAAATCTATCGAATTGGCTATCAGGAATTACACATGAACACCATTAATTACGGGAAAAAAGAGATTGGTTATGAATTGCAATTTACAGACCGTAAAACATTGGGAATAACGGTTTATCCTGATTTGAATGTGGTAGTAACCGCACCAGAAGATGTCAGCAAGGAGAAAGTCCAGGAAAAAGTTAAATCCAAAGCACGCTGGATTTTAAAACAGCTTCGGACATTTGAGAAGTATCAGCCACTCTCCAAATCCAAAGAATTTGTTTCGGGGGAAACCCATCTGTATTTAGGCCGACAATACTTATTAAAAGTAGAAAAAGGTTCTGATAATCAAGTAAAACTGAAGGGTAAATACCTGAGGGTAAAATCCAAAAACAAGAAAAAGGTTGAAGGGTTGGTATATGACTGGTACCGGTTAAAAGCTCAGATTCATTTCAGTACTATTTTAGATGATCTGTTGCCGGAATTTGAGAATCATGATCTGAAAATAAATGAACTCAATATTCGCAAAATGAATACTCGTTGGGGCAGCTGTACTCCCGGAGGTATCATTACATTAAACTTACACCTGATTAAGGCTCCAAAACGGTGTATTGAATATGTGATATTGCATGAGCTTTGCCACCTTATACATCATAAACACGATGCCGCTTTCTACCGCTTGTTGAATTCAAAGATGCCTCACTGGAAAAAGTGGAAAGAGAAGCTGGAAATTACATTAGCTTGATTGGGAATGTTTATCTTCCAAATCTTCAATTATATAACGTGTTATCAGCATCCATGTCAAACATAAAACGCACATGTTCGCAATTTGCGAACTTTTTTGTAGCTTAGAAGCGTTATGAAATGAGAATACACCTAATTAAAGAAAAAACGGTTATTGATTATGCAAACGAACATGCAACATCAACCGGTGCATTTTTACGATGGATCGAAATAATAAAAAATGCAGATATAAAGAAACCACAAGACTTTGTTGACCTGTTTGGCTCAAAAAGTGTTGACATACTGGGTAATAAAAGCGATCGAGTATGTTTTAATGTTGGTGGAAATAAACACCGGATCATTTGTTCCTATTATTTCAATGAAACGGTAAACACAGTCACTATTTTTGTAAAATGGATTGGAACTCACGCAGAATATGACGCCATTAATGAACGAGAAGAACAGTATACAATAGATAAGTATTAAAAGATTATGGATACCCTGAAATACAAAGTGATTAAAAGTGATGTGCAATACATCGAGTATGCTAATCGACTTGAGGAATTGGTTACCAAAGGCCTGGAAAGCCAGGAAGCTATAGACGAGTATGAGTTGCTTTATCTGTTAATCCGCACCTGGGATAATGAGCATCGGCTGGCTCCGGAATTAGATCCGATAGAGCTCATTAAATCGTTAATGAAAGATCATGAATTATCACAAAACGATCTTGCTAATATAGCAGGGGTAGGGAAAAGCTATATCTCTGAGATTTCGAATTATAAGAAAAGAATGTCTAAAAAGGTTATTCGAAACATTGCTGAACATTTTAAGATCCAACAAGAGGCATTAAACAGGCACTACCGATTGGAAGGTGAAGGTAAATTTGAAGAACGAGGTTCGCGAACAAGTAAAATTTTCGATTTTAAAACCGGTGAACTGGTAAGTTACACTGAATCGACTCGCGGATTTGAAGTTCAACCAGATGATCCGAATTATTCAATAGCTAAGTAGGAATGAAAGAAAAGAAAAATGTTGATGTATCCTTTGGGCTAAATTCTTTTGAAATAGAATCATATGAATTTAAGAAGCCTAAAAAAAAACTTAATGTAAACAAGTTAGGATACCAAATTCAGTTTAGGCCAGATATTGACGTTGATAATGACACCTTCATTATTGAGATGAAGGTTCAGGCAAAATTTGGGAAAGAATCTGATGAGGCGGTCGGGTCTATACACACAAAGACAAACTACAGGGTAATTCTTTTAAAAGATTTAGTAAAAGAAGGAAAACTTGAATTGCCAAAAAACCTTGCTGTTACGCTACTTAGTATTGCACTCTCAACAACACGTGGTGCTTTAGCAGCAAAATCCGAAGGAAATATCTTGGCTGAAAATGTGATGCCTCTCATTAACCCTGAAGAGATGTATGAGTCTTCTCCTTTAAAAGGAGCTATTGAATTAGATTAAGAAAATTAAGCATCTTTAGATTTATCCGGTATTGTTTTTATAGCCTATCTTATCTTCAATTTGGACATCTCTGCTCATCCAACTTGTCAGCTCTGTTATTGCAAATTCAGCAATCAAATAAGGAAGAACTTAAAGTTTTCTATCTCTCAACTTTTTAACTGCATATGCTCCGCCTGCGGTTGCCAGAAGTACAAGTCCGCCGATGGGTGCCTGATCGGGTTTGTCTGGCGGTGGCGGCGGGGCCTGGGCCATCAGCCACTCCGGCAAGCCAATCAGAATTGCAAGTGTGAGGATGAGTAGAATGAATGCGAGTGTTGTAGTTTTCATTGTTTGAATATTGTTTAGTAATGATTTGCCAATCGTAAGTATTTCCTATTTATTACCATCAATTGCTGACCTTCTATCTCTATTTAATCAGTGTCATCTTGCGCATCAACATCTGATTGGAGGTGTTGAGCCGGTACATATAAATACCACTGCTGAGGTTTGACGCATCAAAGTTTACCGAATGACTGCCAGCGGTTACCTGCCCATCTACCAGAGTGGCGATCTGGCGGCCCGACATATCGTACACCGTCAGGCGAACCTGGCTGCTCTCCGGCAATTGAAAATTTATCTGAGTGGTTGGGTTAAATGGGTTCGGATAGTTTTGATTCAGGGTCAGCTTAACAGGCGTTTCTCCGGTATTTATATCCAACTGCTTGGATGTGCTAATGATGAACCGGTGACCGGTGCTACTCTGTTTTTGCAATCCGGTTTGAAGCATACCCATTGGATTTGACGGAGTTTTTGCTGCCTCCCTGATCATAAATTCATACCTCATACCCTGCTCCAAACGAAGGCTGTGGCCGGTTTCCAGATCGTTCAGGTAAAGGGTCAGTCCATTGGATTCTATATCCGTTACTTTTAGTTTGTAGCTTCCAGGCCGCGTGGCTTGGGTGACAAGCGGAATCTCCAGATCCTGCCCCATCGGGTAGTGGCCGATATCCATCAAGCCTGCATCCTTCTGCGTGGCCAGCAGTGCATAACCGGAAGAGAGCGGCTCCAGCTGCCAGGCATCGCCATCCGTAAAATTTTGTGAGCCATCTGCAGAAAACCGCAGCCATGCGCTGTTGCTCATACCCTGGCCGTTCAACTCAAGACGAACCAGCGGCTGGGTGGTTTGCTCTTTTCCATAGAAACTTGCTACATCGGTAGTCTTATCAGCCTGAGTAAAGCTGATCGATGGGTTTGATCCACTGCTCTGTACAAAAAAGCCCTGGAAGGGGTGAATCACTCCGTTAAAGTCACCTGAACCTGCTGAGCGAGTAATCCAGCTACCGCTCTGCTGACCATCGGGCTGGCCGCCGTCTCCGCCATCACTATTGGGTTCCCAAACATAAATGGCATTACGTACATTGGTCCGGGAAAGCCCGTCCCAGCTCACGGGCGAGCCAAACGGATTGCCGATTAGCGACCATCCGTCTTCGTTGGAGTTCAGTGAAGGAGATACACCCGAAGCATGCTCGCTTCCGGTTATGGGAAGTTCTTTGTCAAACCCGCCGGTTACACCCGGGGATGAAATATCATCATCTTCGTAAACCATCACCAGCAGGCCTTGCCCGGCTGATAGTATGGCTGTGGTCAGATCAGGCACAGCAATCCACCAGGGTGATGCATCATCAGTCTCACCCAGGTAGTCTGAGTCAAGATCCCAGGTATAAATGTTGGGGCTACCGGAAGAGAGATCCACTCCTGTGATTCCCTCGCCTTGGGTCCAGATGGGGCCAAGAAAGGTGGACAATGGAACTCCGGCCGGGGTGGTGAGCAGGCGCCAGCCTTCCTGTCCGGTTAACGTCAGGATGAGTTCATCATCGGCTTGAAAGGATACTTCATCTCCGTAGGCAATTCCTTCGGAATTTTCGGCAAAGGCACGGTAGTAGATGGTAGTGCCGAAGGGAAGCAGACTTACTGTGGAGCTGAACTCACCAAGACCATCACCCATCTCTTCAACAAAGCCCTCACCTGGATCAAAACCCTCAGTGGTGCTCCAGATTATACCGCGGTTGATAATGGGGGATCCACCGGTTGATGTCACTTCTCCGCTTAATGTAGCACTGGTTGCTTCTACTTCGTCTTGAGTTGGCGTAGTGGCAACCGAAGGCGGGCCAATCATGGTTCCGGAAATAATCAGGTCGGAGCCGATGCCATCGAAGGAAACATCGCTGTCATTAATATTGAGTGTGGTGATATTAGCAAGGCCGCCACCGGGCAGTAAATTTGTGTCACTTCCCAGATCTATTCCGGAATAACCATACACCCGAAAGGTTACGGGGCCTTCCAGGTCTTGATAGGATTCATCCAGCAATACACTCATCACACGCTGAACCATAACCCTGTTGCTCACTTCAGGAATAGTCAATTCACCGATGTAATCACCTTGATTAAACCCGTCGATGTTGGAGTACAGACGGAAAATTTCAGGTCCGTTCCCACCAATATTCGTGGTCTCGCGCCCTAACCCGATCGTAATATTGTTGAGGGTTAAGCGATAATCTTGATCAGGCTCAATGGTAAATTCAAAAAAAGACTGATTTGTATTAAAACTTTCCTGCCAGCCCACAAGTATGATGGAGCCCAGGGCTTCTTCCCAGTAGTCGGTGTCGATACTCAAATTACTTGCATAGGTAAGAGTGGAGACGCTAAGATTGGAGTGAAATGACGCAGGAGCTAACGAAGAAGCCGAAAAGCCGTCGATGCTTCCTATATCAAAACGAGCGAGTTCCGGAGCTAACGTTGCAAACGTAACGGGATCAGAATACATGGTGCCTTCTTCGGAAGTAATAACATAGGCGCGAACTGTATATTGTGTAAGTTCAAGCAGGCCCGATATACTTTGGCTGAATGCTCCATCTCCCGAACCTGAACTAATTTGTGTCGATCCCATCCCGCCAATAGTGGGGGTACTGTTAATCGATGTTTGGGAATAAACAAATCCGCGACCGGTAATATTGAGTCCGCCATCAGCTGGTATAGAGGCGCCAAACGTCACGGAAGTTTCACCAAGGCTGGATACACCCACGGTAGAAAGTGTAAGCTCCTCCGGATCGAATACCGTACCGGTAAGAATTACATTTGAGCCTGTTCCTTCATATGAACTAAAAGTACCACCCGGAACGCCCTTAGGGTGTACATTAGGCTCCATATTTGCCAAGCCACCGCCGGGTGGGAAGCTTCCTACTACTACATCACCATGACCGTGGACGCGAAACGTGACTTCTTCGATGCCGTTAAACTCCGATGGAAGATCAATACTCATTGTTGCTTGCCTGACACCACCGGTAGCTGCAGGTAATACAAGTTCTTGCAATATAGTACTGTAGCCATCCAGACTGGAATACACACGGAACGTTTGTGGGCCGGAAAGGCCGCTTGTTGATTCCCTGCCTACGCCAAGTGTAAGATTGCTTAATGCCAGCTCTTTGCCGCCATCGGCCGAAATAGTAAACTCAAAGTAGTTATTATTGATATTAAATGAGCCGGCATCCCAGTTCACAAGAAAAATACCTTCGTGCAGGTTTTCCCAGAAACCGTTGTCTGGCTGAAGGTTGCTGGCGTAGGTAATAGGTGTTGCCGAAACATCTGCCGCAGTAAATGAAGGCGCTAAACTTGAAGCAGTAAATCCGGTTACGCTTTCGATATCAAATTCTACTAAGGTTTGCGCATTAACCATACCGAACCATCCAAAAACGAGTAAAGGCAGAAGTTGTAGGAATTTTTTCATGTGTGAGATTTTATTGGTTTCTAATGAAAGAATAAGTATTTGCCGTTCTTGCGCAGTTTCGCATTGCTGAAGTTGAAAGGTTTAAGGCGCTGTCTTAAATCATTTTTTTTGAAAAAATTCCTCTGCCCATCTATGTATATTGGCAGAGGAAAAACATTTTCATGGTTCGCATTTACCGGTACTTAATCCGGTTTGCAGTTCCTGTAACATAACCTGATTCCGTTTGATGTTAATCACGCTGTGGAAATATCCCCTGAAGCGCGATAACCCAATTAATAACCAGGTATGGTTGCATGTTGGTGTGGGGCATGCTGCCACCGGCCGGGTCAATATTAACATTGGCAGAACCAGCTAATGATGCACCTTCTACTGTGTTTGCCTTGTTACCATAAGCCAGCTGTGGTGTAAAAACACGGTTTTCCATAACTCCCACTTTGGCAGGAACATCTCCGGCCTGAGGGGTTTCTCGTGATGCATTGTTTGTGCTATAAACAGGTGTTACAGAAATGGAACCGGCTTGGGCACCATGTGTATGAGCAGGCATCTCATTTGCTGTTAGAGTTACCGATTCAACACCTCCCTGCTGACCCAATGTATATTGGCTGCCACCTTGTATTTGTCCGGCTCCAATGGGCGCTCTTCCACGCAAATCAGGTAAATTAAAGTAGGTTGAGCCGTTTCCTCCATAGGTGGTTCCAATCAGGGCGAATAATGCCTGATTTTGAGATATCTGCATTTGCTGGCCATTGCAATATGCCCAGGATTTTGGGGCAAAATTGGCAGCCCAGGCCATAAGCATCGAAATGAAGGGTTCATCCATTGTTAGTCCTCGTTTTTTGTGATGTGATCAGAATAATTTCACTTGATATTACTCATCACGCACCGGTTTATTTGTTTTAGGTTAAAGATGCAAACTATGCATCAGCTTCTGATTGCATGAAAAAGCAACCAAGTGTTTTTGCACTATTTTTGCCATACGGTTCATATACACAAATAGGGATTTTTCCACCCGGTAACAGACTCTTCGTGAATTTCCCTGAACACCTGGTGATTGAATGGCATAGCTTGTCCCTGCCCGATTACCATTCTGCTGATATGCTGATCACCGGACTGAATTTTCTCTATATCTATTTCCGGCAGTTTATAACCCGAATCCAGATAAAAATTGCGTTCACCACGTGGCGTTCTGATCTGTTCATTCTTCAACAGCTTGCGGGCTTCGGCATACAACTTTGATTTCAGATGCGGGTAAATAATGCCGATTATCAAACCTGATTCATATCCTAACAAGGAGAAAACATTGGCCATCGTACCTGTTCGAGCAATGTACTTTTCCCTGAATACTTTATTCTCTTTCTCAGTGGATTCAAAATTCCACATAGATGCGCTATGCAGGGTTAATTGCTCACCTTTCACAAGTTCCAGCATTTCCGGAGAACTCATGTGTGGAGAAACCAATAGCGGAATGTTATTGAAGTAAGAGTTTGCGGCTAAGACTTTCAGGCATTGAATGGCATCTTTTCCTGAAAACAATACATTCAAATAGGATGGTTTGCCCTGTTTTTTAAAATGCTGAACCAGTTGCTCAACATATTCGGAAAATTCCTTTTCTTGTTTGATACCATGTGGAATTACAATATAGTCTACCACCTCACTCCCAGCAATTTCAGTTCCGTGCCGGAATGCCGAATGCATATGATAACCTGATTCATACAAGGGCATCATAACAGCTCCCCGATCTCCAAACTCTTGTTGCGCCCACACTCCTTTTGCAAACTCTGCCTGCCAGTATTGAAAACTATTATTGAAAACAAAGTCTGATACTATTTCGGTATTTGGCAGGTATTCGCCAAGGTCTGTAAACAATGCCAGCTTTCCAGACGCTTCAATGATTTGCAAGAGTTCCGGAAGTGTCTTGTAGCTGATTGGACCAGTAACCATATCTGCCTGAAGAAATCCGTATAACTTTTGCAGTGCGTCTGCCACCATCTGACTCTGTCCCTGCTTGATGTACTCTGGTAAAAAATCGATCGAATTATGCAGCGATTCCGGCAAACCACACATTAAGCCGTGCATAAAATCTATGGACATTTGTGGATATGTTGAGGAAAATGGACACAGTACCCCTACTGTAACTTTATTCGATAACATTATAAGTGAATTCAGTATTCAGGTTAGACACACAGCAGCTGGGAATAAGGTAAGTTCCATGCTACTACACATCGTCATGCCCGTCATAACACGATCAGCCCCCTTTTTAATCACTTATTTTACAACGTATTATGATTAGGGAAGTGGTGTTTAGCAAGCATGTTCAAAAGATTAAAACAACTTAATAAAAAAAATATAATAAATCTTTAATTATTATATATAACAATAAAATATATCTTAACTACTATATTTATTGTGTTTGGACGTATTAATAATTTACCAGACTGTGCTTTCCCATAATTAATCCTACTTAAACCATTCGTATGGCAAAATTAATATTAGAGCATGATCTTGATTGGACTAGATGTTTATAACAATGAACTGTGGCCATTCTTTCCGATTAAAAATTTTGGAAGACAAGTGTTCAGCATCCTTTATAATATGTTGCCTTGTTTTTTGATTATAGTTGGAGGTAAATCAAATGTTTAACTGATTCAGCTTGCGACAAGTTTCTTCACCTTCAGCACTGTATTTGGTGAGCAACCCACAACTTTTATAATCTCCCTGACTGTGAATCCCTTCTCCAGGTATTTTTGAATTTCTATAGAGGTCTCTTTTTTGAGAAATTCACGGTCTGTTTCGGAGCTACCCCTTGGCCGCCCAAGTTTACCACCATTTTTTACATACATCATCCGGCCATAATGTGTTCGCTCTTTGATGTTCTCGAGTTCCATTTCATATAGGGAGCTCATTACGGATGTTATCATTTTCCATACCGGGTTCTTTTTTCCCGCCGGCCGGGATTCCAGCCCGATGTTACGGACTTTGACATTCACCTTATGTTTATCCAGCCACTCCAGGGTTTGGATTACATCCCCGGTATTCCGGCCACACCTGCTCAACTCTTCCAGAACAAGTTCAGTAAGCTTGCCACTCTCGACCAGTTTAAGGATCTCTCTACCACCGTCTCTCTCCTGAAATGGCACAGAACCGCTTACCACATCCAGAATGGTTTTATCATACGAGTCCTCATCCACCTTAAATCGCTCGGCACTTTGGCTAGTCGTTGACACCCTGTTGTATTTTACTCTCATGATGCTAATTTTTGTTATTAATTAATTGTGAAAAATTAATAATAACAATAACACTAATTAATCGGCTTAAATCAAGATGAGGGGGTGTGAATTGTGTTACTAAATAAGTTATGAATTAATTAATAACACATATATCCCGAGCCGGTAGATAATCTCCTGTGATATCAATCTAGAAAACTTGCTCCTATTACAATCAAATTACCCGGTGTGAAGATGAGTTGCCATCTTGGATAAATTCGCATATGCATAATAATACATGTAAGCTTTATTATCCGTGCCACTCATTAATGATCAAAAAATCCAGGAGGTATTCAATCTGTTTAGAAATAGTTGGGTTGTTCTGCCTACTTCTGTGGTTCTATCGGCAGGTATTCATCCCCGGACTCTGTACAACCTCCGGGATGAAGGGCTGATTATACGGCTCGAAAGAGGCCTGTACAAACTTAAAGATGATAAACCTCTATCCAATCCGGATCTGATAATTGTTGCCGCAAAGATTCCCTCGGCTTCGATTTGTCTGATCTCGGCTCTCGATTTTCACAATATGTCAAAAGAGATTCCTCACAAAAGGGATTGAGAAACACTCGGTAGACGTGCAGACCATTCAGATATACAATCCCGCGAAGACCATTATAGTTTGCTAATTATTTCATTCGTGATTGCCAAATACGCTTCATCCTGATCATACTCAATTTCAGGTCTTAACAGAGCCGTAATATCTCCGGTAAATTCTTCATCTTGCATCTTTTCTTCCAAATTCAGCTCAAACTCTCGTGCGGTTGGGGCTTTATTTTCTTCTTCCTGCATGTATACATGAAAACACTCTATAATCTTATCAACATCCAAATCAAGTTTTTCAAGAGAATAGTACAGATCAAACAGATCCCGTCCTTTTTTTCTCTGGTATAGAGCCCTGAGTTTGGTACCTAAAAGTTCCTCGGGCTGGTAGCTTGTAACATCTGCACTTCCCTTGTACCAGGGATTTTCAACAGCAAAAGCCTTTTTCTGTAAATCCAATACATGAAAGTGTTCTCGTGTATTGATTTCAAGCTTTACACGCATCCTTGGCGGTGGACTCACTTCCGTATCAAATTGATAGTAAACCGTGCAATTATGTTCATTCAGTTTCACTTGGCGGTCAACTTTCCCTCCCAGGAACAATAACTGATCCCGAATAGCTTCCAGCATCGGTTTTGCAGGGCCCGGTTTTAACTGTACCAGATCAATATCTTCAGAATACCTTGCCTGTGGGTTCAGGTACAGTTTATGCAGCGCCGTACCACCTCTGAATGCGAGGTTTTCTTTCAAAAACTCATTTGAAAAGATCTCCACAACAGCTCTTGAAATAACCAAATCCTGTTCCACCTGTGAAGATTCATTCCAGGGAGCAACCGACCGCCATGCATCTATGTACGCTTTCGGGATCATAGTTCGTCTACCTCAACCTTCATATTTGGTATAATTTTCCAGCGATTTGGCGTTTTTTGGTTTTCACTGTCCGCTTTGGGGTTTAACGCTGCCGGATAGTAATTGCGGTCTTCTAAAACACTGTATAAAGCATCTGCCAAAGTAGATTCCTGCAACACTTGATCTAATAGATAGCCCAACCTCTGAAGCGTGGTTGTTTGAGGGAATGTGGCTGCTGTATTAGCCAACATATTTAGTTCCAGTTCCAGGCTCAACTCAGCTAATACCGTAGCTGCACGGTTTATACCACCGATCCGGTCTGAATAAAAGATAAGGTCAAGTGCCGTCAATGCAGGGTTCGAAATGTTTATATATCCTGCATCGGTCTTTTGCTGTGTGACAAACTCGGTACTCCACTCTTTTTTCAGACAAAAGATAATAGATTGTTGTCTGTTTTTGATCGGCCTCAAATACGGTGGTTCTGAGACCACAAATTGAGTCTGTGGCTGCTGATGAGCCGCTCCGTGATACATTGCTGCGGTTAAGAGGCCTGCGTAGTAATCTCGTTCTAAAAATCTCATGAGATCGTGCACGAAATATCCTAATGGTAGTGTCTGGCGGGACGCATACTCAGGTGGTATGATTAGATAGAAATTCTGCCGAAGCCTTGATATTCGTTTTTTGTTGGATAAACGTTGAATAACTTTTTGATAAGCATCGTCAGATAAACTAAACTCGGAAATTACTTCCTCCCCGGTAAACGTATATCGCCCTCTGCTGCGTAGCTGGTCTAAGTAGCGGTTAAGGTATTCGTATGTATTCCCGTTATTCATGTAGCTTTCAACTGCATTACTGGACGGAATTCATCCATTTATGCAGTTAAGAACTAAAAATTCTTGATAAAATACAAGCCCTAAATCCCTGAACTACTTTAGGTTTCTTCTAAAGGCGGCTTTAAACTCCTTTATGAAGGTTTGAACCGGTTATTTCAGCCAGATATTATGAAGATAAGAGCACGTTAATACTTTGGAGAGCATTCAGGAAAAAAGTAAAATTAGAAAACATTCCATCAGATCTAAAGCCGGTTATTGATCAGATTCAGGTGTTCCTTTGGCCGGTAACGAAATATATATATCAATGAAAACAATGACTAAAAAGTGGCATCCGAAAACCGGATTGAGAAAATAAAGACAGTTATATTCAGATAATGCAATGTTATGCAATACAGTTGGCATATTTTTTCATAACCACTTGGAAGCGTAGAAAAAACCGAAGCATTGAATACAAGTGATATTTAAGAGAAAGTACCATCTTGGTTCTCTAAAATGGAGACAGGATGGTTAATGGAAATGTTCCAGACGTCGGAAAAACGGCTTTCATAATCGTTGTCGGGGTTTAATAACCTGCCCCCCCCTCTTGGAGTCTTGTGCTCTTTCCATTCCTCAAACTTTGGATGATAAAGCCCCAACATCTCGCATACAAATCCAACTCTTTGGTATAGGATAATAATATCATACCGTTCTACACAATGGTCGAGATATTTACAGATCTTTTTTTCGTCAAGAAATGGATCTTGAAACTATTGGTATATTAGATGTGCTCTCCAGGAAGAAACAATCTGGCTGTTTAGTTCAGATAGTTTATTGAGAAGCAGTATTTCGCTGGAAAGATCCATACTTTAATTTGCAAATATTCCCTGAAATAAAGAAAAATAATTATCAAGTCTTCTATACTAGTTGTCAATGTGTGGAGAGTTCTATTTTCTATTTCTCCCAAAAAAAGATGAATAATTCAATCAAGATCTTATCGAGCATAACTGAGAGTACCACCCTTGAACACAATAAATCACATCTAATAATTTAACTGAGACGCCTCATAAACAGACAAAATTGTATCTTTTTCTTATAGCCTGATTATAAAAAGTGGTGTATAGATTGTTTAATACATAAGGGTATGCTTTTTTTAAATTTTAATTAAGAACTTTTAATAAAATTTATTAACCTGTTGCCTTTCAATGCATAAGTGTATGCTGTCTATATTTTTATAGTCTGATCATCACTCATCTGATATTTATTGCATTGTAACATTTAAAACCAAAACTGAAAGACTACACTAAGCAAATAGAGCTACCATAAAACGGTTTTACTACGAGTTTGGCTTTTGCAACTTATTAAGTTGGCTAAAAGAGATTTTTGCATAGCCATTCTGAACAATCCAGTTAAAATAGCTGTACTTGCTTCATTCGGGGAAAAAGATAGCGATATGAAGAAAAAGGTTACTACGCGCCATAACATTGTCAACCAATTTTTGATTACTGGTTTTATACTATTGTTTGCGGGAGCTTATACAGCCAACGCCCAGAATACCTTAGTGGAATACGATATACAGGCCATTGAGGGTTTTACGGGTACGTCTCTTTCTGCTTCGTCCACTGTAGACGGTGTTTCAGCTACAGGTATCACTTTTCCGAATAACCTTGAAGTTGAAGTCGGTTTCTGGGAAAATCTGCACGAAGGTCTGTTCTTGATCAACTGGGATGAGGGTGACTTCAATATCAATAACAATTACATGGAGTTCACTGTATCGGCCACGGAAGGCAATGAGTTGCAACTCGACAATCTTACTTTGGGTGTGGGCCGGGAAACCACGGGGAATGTATCGGGTCCACGAATCTTTCGGGTTTACTCCAGTCTGGATGGATACTCCACACACCTTGGGGAGGTTGTTTTTGATGTAGCTTCAACTGAACTTCCCGACTTTGAGCAGGCAATCTTATATGCCCCTCTGGGCTCGGAGTTTGACGGTATTGAAGAGGTCACCTTTCGCATTCACGGCCATGATGATGTGAGAAATCAACCGGATTTTCCCGGTGGTGGCGGCTTGGCTAATGTAAGCACTGAAAGCCCCTCCGGTGTGCCAGGCTTCACCGTAGCTGGTACTGGATCCAACGTTATTCTAACCGGTACACTTATTCAAACCACGCCAGAAATGCCATCCGATGAAGTTGATGTAATCTTTAACGCTTCAGGTACAACAATTCCCTCTGTGGCCAATACGCAGGAAGATGCAGTTTTTGTTTTAAGTTTCACACTGGAGGATGAAGGCTCCGATGCAACAAATGTTTTACTGGAAGAACTAACCATCCGAAAGTCTGACGATGATGAGTTTAACAATTGGACTGATATTATAGCCGGAGCAGTCTTGGTGGATGGTGATGGACGTTCGGATTACACGGATGTTGATGTATATGCAGATAGGATAACATTTTCCGGGTTTGACCAGGCCGCAGACAGGACGGGTGGTATCGCAGATGGGGAAAGCAAGCAGTACGAACTGTATATCTGGCTGAAGGAATCGATTGAAGGCAATCTTAACGAAACCATAGATAGAAGCCACGTTGCACTTGAACTAACCCCTGATGTTGATATCGAAACAGCAGACGGTTCGAGCGGAATCAGAACTACAGCTACCATCGGTACATCGGCTACAGATAATGAAGTAGTGGTTACAGCTACAGCTTTGGAAGTAACTGTTCAACCGTCTGCCGAAATACACGCAGTCATACCATTTGAGAACCCTCCTGCTGTACAGGCAGTAGATGCCAATGGTAACTGGTCACTGCGCCATACTTCAACAAACTTTACGATTACCAATACCATTAATATTACACAACAAAACACGCCAAATCACAACAATATTTCTAATGGTGGTATAAATGTAGAGTCATTGATATTTTATGGTTCAGGGGATACTCATATTGTATTTACTGATGTTCAAAATTCATTAAGTGTCCAAACAGATTTAATTACTGTGAAGCCTACGGTAGGGTTGGAAAGGGTGACAGGAGGTCTAAATTCCGGCACATTACAAAACGGGTCAACTGATCAGGCGATTGTTGGTTTGGGTTTATATACAGTAGGAACTTCCTCATTTACTGATTTAGAAATTGATATTGATTCTGACCCCGCTGATAGAATAGAAAACATAAGATTGATCAAGGCAGCTTCTGGTACATATGCAACTTCAGATGCCGGTAATGTGGTAGCCTCAAGCCCTGATTTCACTGATGGTAAATTAGTTTTCTCGTCAATTAGCGATCAAGATTATACCGGTGATTTAGTCACTAATTACTATTTTATTATTGCAGATGTAGATGCGACAGTTAATTCCCTCGCCGATGATCTTATTCTTTCTGTGGATGTAAGTGGATTTACTTTTTCCAATGAAGCACTTGCTGTTAATGCAAATGATCTTAGTACAAACTTTAACACCGGAGATTTTAGCTATACGTTCGAGGGTTCTCTAATTGAAGATCCGGTCGGCATCATTACTCCCGGCGATGGCAATATAGTTTATGTTAGCCAGGGAGTAGATACCGAAGCCGAAGGCTACAACGCCAGTGGCAATAGCTGGGCCAACGCCCTCCCCAAACTTCGCGACGCCCTGGACTGGGCCCAAGACTGGGATGTAGATGAAAACGGCACCCTGCAAATTTGGGTAGCCAAAGGCTTGTACACTCCGGTTGACCCGGCTGATCCTGAGAATGTGACAACCGAAGAAAGGCAGGCCACTTTCCATTTAATAGACGGCGTAGAACTCTACGGCGGGTTTGCCGGCAATGAAACTTCCCTTGAAAACCGCGACTGGGAAACCAATCTCACCATCCTCAGCGGGGATATTGACGGGAATGACCTCCCCTTTGATCCCGACGCAGATTCTGATGGCGATCCGGATACCCATTCGCAGACCGATCATATTGTTGGCGACAACTCCAATAACGTAGTAACCGGTTTGGGCACCGATGAAACAGCCATTATAGATGGTTTTACCATTACAAGCGGTCTCGCTGCTCGAGGTGATCAATACCAATATTCAGGCGGTGGAATGTTTATCGAAGCCGGCAGCCCCACCCTGAGAAACATCATCTTCTCCGGAAATTATGCCATTTTTAACGGCGGCGGGATGTATAATAGTCAAAACAGCAATCCATCCTTAACCAATATTACCTTCTTAGGGAATTATGCCGATTATGGTGGCGGCGGAATGTACAACGCGAACAACAGCAGCCCCATTCTGACTAACGTCATATTTTCCAAGAATTATGCCCGCGCCATGGGTGGTGGTATGCTTACAGCGAACAGCAATCCCACTCTTACCAACGTCATCTTCACTGCAAATTCGGCTAACCACTATGATTCAGGTGGCGGTGGTATAAGTAACTTTGAGAGCAGCCCCACCTTGACCAACGTCACCTTCACTGGCAATTGGGCCAGATTTGGGGGTGGCGGGATGGAAAACAGACGAAACAGTAACCCCATCCTGATCAACGTCACCTTCTCCGGAAATTCAGCAGATTTTGGTGGCGGGATCCACAACCGGCGCGACAGTAACCCTTCTCTGACCAACGTTATCATCTGGGGTAACACAGCTCCATCAGGTGGCGAGTCTATTTTTAATTTTGAAAGTGAAAACACCGATCCCTCAATCCCGGTCATTTCCCACAGCCTGATTGAAGGCTCCGGCGGTAGTGGAGTGGATAACTGGAATGAGGACGTTGGCACCGACGGCGGAAACAATATTGATGAGAATCCTCTGTTCGTCGATCCAACAGACCCGGCAAGCGCCCCTGCTACATCAGGCGATTACCGCCTGACCGAAATAAGCCCGGCCCTAAACGTGGGCGACCCGAATACCAACCTCTCCCTGTTCCCCGGCGGGCCGGAAAACCCCGTGGATCTGGCAAATAATCCACGAGTTTTTGCAGGAACTGTGGAACGAATTGACATAGGCGCATACGAATTCCAGGGTGCGCCGATTTTGAGACCGGACCCGATCGTCTTAACGGCCCCGGCTAATGAAGCAGAGAATGTATCTTTACAGCCTGAATTTGAGTGGGAGTCCGAAGCGAATGCCGACACCTACACCCTCCAGGTATCCACAGATCATGAGTTCGAAATGCTGGTATTTGACGAAGGTGATCTGGAAGATACAACCTTCCAGCCTGGTGAGAACCTGGAGAATGCCACCACATACTTCTGGCGTGTTTGCGGCACCAGTGCCGCCGGTGATGGCGAATGGAGCGAAGTATGGAGTTTTACCACGGTTCCCGAAGCTTCGGAGGTGGTGATTTTGCTTACCCCCGCGAATGAGGCCATGGATGTGGTACTGACCCCGGAACTGACCTGGAACCAGGCCGTTGGCGCGGATACCTACGAACTACAGCTCAGTGAACATGCAGACTTCAGTAATCCGGTGATTGACGAAGAGGAGCTAACCGAAACCAGTTTCCAGATTACCGATGCCCTGGATGTATCCACGCTTTACTACTGGCAGGTACGCGGTGTCAACCCCGGCGGCCCCGGCGAGTGGAGCGAGCCGTTTACCTTTACCACCCGTGCCCTGCCCGAGGCCGGCGACGGTCGTGTACTGGTGAGCAACCAAAGCAGTTTGTACATTTTTAACGGTGCCGACTTTGGCCTGACCGATGCGGCGTACTCCATTCGGATTGAATCGGTTTCCGGCGGCGGTACCCTGAGCGCTGAAGTAGATGATCAACTAACCATTGGCCAAATCAACAGCGATGCGCTAACCTACGAACCGGCACCCGGTCAGCATGGGTATGGATTCGCTGCCTTCGAGTTTACCGTACTCGACGATGATGGGCTGGAAAGTGAGCAGACCTACACCATGAGTATCGATTTGGCAGCCACTTCGGTAGAACTGACCGGCGGCAAAGGCTGGAGGTTTTTAACCAGTCCCTCAATAGGTGATACCTTTGAAGGGTTCCTGGCCCCGATCTATGTGCAGGGTGTGCCCGGCTCAGACAACCCCGGCGCCCGCGATGCCAGCCTCTACATCCTCAACCAGGAGGCCTACCAATGGGAGCTCCCCGATGCCATGAGCGACGAGATTGATCCCGGAAAAGGCTTCATCGTCTTTGGCTTTGAGGACGATGTGCCGGCCACACTTACCTCTGGACAAAACTGGCTGCCGCTGGACGGAGAGTATGGGTACGAAGGCCTGTTCTATGATCCCGATCAGCCGTCCGGTAGCGACAGCCACTTTTTAATTGCCAACCCGCATCCGATCAGCCTGGACTTTTGCGAGTTCTTTGCGCAGGCTGTTGCTGAGAATATCCAGATCTGGGATCCGTCTTTCAATGAAGGGGACTACCGTACGCTGAGCTGCTTCAACGGGGGAGCAGAGATTGCCCCGTTTCAGGCGTTCTGGATCCGCACACTTGATTCGGGCCCGCAGCTTCAAAAGACAGCAAATCTCAGTTTGGATGACCCGTCTTTGGGAATTCCCGAAGCGGCCTACCTGGCCGCCCCGGCTGATGGCTTCTTCAAGCAGGCCCCGGCCGAGGATCTGTTCAGGATCTCCCTGAACCTGACCGAAGAGCGGGAGGGCTTTACCAATGATGTGCAGATTCTGTTTACCGAAGAAGGCGCCATGGGCATGGACCACCTGGACGCGCCGAAGCTAAGCGCAGCAGGCCTTGCCCCCCGCTGGCTGAACTTCCATGCACTGGATGAGAATAGCAAAGGCTACGCCATCCGCAGCTTGCCCGCCAATTTTAGCGATCAGATTACCATTCCGCTGGGCATCGAAACCACGCAGGCGGGAGGCTACACGCTGAGCTGGGAGCTTCCGCATCGCTCAGTCTTTGGAGGCAGCTACTTCCTGAGGGATACCCAAACAGGGGCCATCACCGAACTAAGCGAAGGCCAAACTTACCGTTTTGATGTAGACCCCACCCATACAGCCAAGGTAGTAGAGTCCCCTCTTGAAAGGGGGGACGCAAGGGG
The DNA here is from genome assembly GCA_020832415.1 of Balneolaceae bacterium. Classification (GTDB taxonomy): domain Bacteria; phylum Bacteroidota; class Rhodothermia; order Balneolales; family Balneolaceae; genus Rhodohalobacter. The sequence goes on from JAFIES010000143.1 coordinate 63,943, forward strand.
GGGGTCTTTCATGAGCCGGGCCAATGGAGAATCCACACCCCGCTTTGAACTCCTGGTAGCCCGGGCGGGCGTAGACGGCTTTGCCGGCCTGGGAGATCTGCCCACAAGCATTACGCTGAACCAGAATTACCCCAACCCGTTCAACCCAACCACGATCATCAGCTACGAGCTGCCGCAAACCGAACAGGTACGCCTGGATGTGTATGACATGACCGGCCGTCAGGTGGCCACACTGGTCAACGGACAGGTAGCAGCGGGCCGCCACCAGGTGAGTTTTAACGCGATGAACCTCTCCAGCGGGGTCTACATGTACCGTCTGCAGGCGGGTAGTACGGTCATCAGCAGGCAGTTAACGTTAATTAAATAGAAATCAGTAGTTAGTATTGAGTATCAAGTATCGAGACTTGGCGCCGTGGTACAGACGGTTTACCGAAGTCTTACTACTTGACACTTGCTACTCAATACTCTGCACTAAAAAATATATTGAACCAAAAACAGGGTATTTCTTTTATGAAAAGGCGAGTGAACAGTTACAGGCTTCGGTTGGCAAGCATCTGCGGGCGTTTATTGGCAAGAAATACCATGTTTCTCCATACAGAACTTAAATTTTCATTACACCATACTCACGATGATGAATAAAACCGATTGGCAGACACCGCAAATAACAAAGCTTGACATCACCGAATCTACCCGGCAGCTTCCTCCACCGGACGAGCCGGTGCAGTCGTAGGCAGGATCTAATCAAAAACATGGTATTTCATATTCGTTCTAGGTGGGGAGTATTTAAGATAATCGGCTGGGGAGAACACCGATCGTTGAAGTAGAAGAAATACCATGTTTCGCCTCGAAAGAGCCTTCCTTGAAAACATAGCATTTCATTTTCGATCGGAGAGCGAAGTTGTTATGGGATTTGAATATGAAAGAGAACCGTACGTTGGTATGCAAGAAATACCATGTTTGTTATTGGCTTTTAAAGATCCCTGCGACGCTTGCAGGAATTCGTAAAATCATCGGCTACGCTACCGAGTCGCTGTAAAAATAACAAAGCCCCGCCCCGGCGAACCGGAACGAGGCTTTTAGAGATGAGTTGTTATGAGAGTTTATTTATAAAGCAGGTCGTTCAGGTGCGAGTTCCCAATGCTCCGGTGATCTCCACAAGCTTGAGTGCAGAAGCTCTCTCATGAAGAGGAACTCTTTCGGCAGCTTATCATACAGTTTACTGAAGAGTTCTTCATGGCTCAGCACCTCTTTTTTCCATGCCTCACGATCAACCGACATCAGCTTTTTGAAATCTTCTCTGGTGAAGTTCTCCATGCCTGTCCAGTCAATATCTTCATATTGAGGCATCCAGCCCAGCGGGCTTTCTACAGCAAAAGCATTTCCACGTACTCGGCCTACGATCCACTGTAGTACACGCAGGTTTTGTCCGAATCCGGGCCAAATAAATTTACCATCTTCATCTTTCCTGAACCAGTTCACCGAGAAAACACGTGGTGCATTTGGTAATGTGCGGCCAAGCTGCAGCCAGTGGTTAAAGTAGTCGGCCATATGATAGCCTGAAAACGGCAGCATGGCAAACGGATCGCGGCGAACGGCACCGATATTTCCAAAGGCGGCGGCTGTCATTTCTGAACCCATGGTTGCAGCTGCATATACTCCAAAATTCCAGTTAAAGCTCTGATAAACCAAAGGCACGGTAGTACTTCTTCGTCCGCCAAAAATGAAGGCTTTGATCGGTACACCGGCAGGATCTTCCCACTTCTCATCGATGGATGGGCAGTTAGCTGCAGGTGCGGTAAATCGGGCATTCGGGTGAGCTACGTTATCACCTGATTCAGGATCATGTACCTTCCCTTTCCAGTTGATGGTGCCTTCAGGGCAATCATGGCCAATATCTTCCCACCATACATCACCATCGGGGGTAACCCCTACATTGGTAAAGATAGAATCCTTTTCAATACTCACCATAGCATTCGGGTTGGTATCATAATTGGTGCCCGGTGCCACTCCAAAATATCCTGATTCAGGATTAATTGCGTTTAGTTGACCTTTTTCATCTTTCTTGATCCAGGCAATATCATCACCTACAGTTGTAACTTTCCACCCATCAATACCTTTTGGAGGTACCATCATGGCAAAATTTGTTTTACCACAAGCACTTGGGAAAGCAGCAGCTACATAAGTCTTCTCTTTTTGGGGTGATTCAACGCCCAAAATCAGCATATGCTCTGCAAGCCAGCCTTCATCGCGGGCCATTGTCGATGCAATCCGAAGGGCAAGGCATTTTTTACCTAAAAGGGCATTACCACCATATCCTGAACCGTACGATATGATTTCACGTTCTTCGGGAAAGTGGCAAATGTATTTAGTTTCAGGATTACATGGCCATGGCACATCTTCCTCTCCCGGCTTTAGTGGTGCACCCACAGAGTGGAGGGCTTTTACAAAATCTCCATCACCAAGAACGTCTAAAACGGATTTGCCCATGCGGGTCATAATCCGCATGTTCACCACAACATAGGCAGAGTCTGTAATTTCAATACCAATTTTTGATATCGGTGAACCGAGCGGCCCCATGCTGAACGGAATTACATACATCGTTCGTCCCTGCATACATCCGTCAAAAAGCTTGTTGAGCTTTCTCTTCATTACCCTGGGATCTTCCCAGTTATTGGTAGGTCCGGCATCACTTTTCCGTAAACTGTTGATGAAGGTTTTATCTTCTACTCGTGCCACATCAGAGGGGTCGGAGAAGGCGGCAAAACTGTTTGGACGTTTTTCCGGATTGAGACGGGTAAAAGTACCGGCATCTACCATTTCCTGGCACAGCCTGTCGTACTCTTCCTGTGAACCGTCACACCACACCACGTTGTCAGGTTTGGTTAATTTTTCAGTGCTTTCAACCCATTTAAGCAGTTGTTTATTTTTAGTTGGTGCTGTCATATTCATCTCATTTATTTTTAAGTTGATTTGATCACTCTCTTATTCTCTATATGTAAAATAACTTAATAAGATCACATTTCCCGATTAAATTGGATATTAATATCTAAAACCTTTGAAACCGCTTCCAGCCATTTAAATTATCAAAAAAGAACAGGGAAAAAGCAGCAAAAATCGTAAAATCTGCTTCGAAAAAATTCCATGTTTGTTGCTACATTCAGTTTCTAATTTGAATCAATATTCATGTCATGAAACTTTCAAAATTTTTCAAAAAACCTGAGCAGAAAATTGGCCTCGCACTTGGCGGCGGCGCTGCACTTGGAGCAGCTCATGTTGGAGTGCTGAAAGCTTTCCACGAAAAGGGTATTAAACCGGAGGCTGTGTCGGGAACAAGTATTGGTGCTTTTGTAGCTGCACATCTTGCTTTTGGCACACCGTTCGAAAAACTGGAAGAGATAGCCCTTGATCTGGACTGGCTGGATGTATCCGCATTTAAACTCTCAAAGATGGGCCTGCTCACCAATAAACGATTGGGTAAAAAAATATTGGATGAGATTGGCAAAGTGAACATTGAAGATGCTGAGATTCCAATCTGTATGATCGCAACGGACATCTCAACAGGGGAGAAAGTAGTTCTCAAAGAGGGGCCTCTCCATAAAGCGGTTATGGCCAGTTCTTGCCTGCCGGGGGTGTTTGCACCGGTTGAGTGGGATGATATGCTCCTCGTTGATGGATTTTTGTGCGAAAATGTACCCATAAAACCACTCAAAGAGATGGGTGCAAATTCAATCGTAGCTGTGGATTTAACCACCAATCGCGATTATAAACGGCCGGAAGATATTATTGATGTACTCTCAAACACCTTTGATATTGGCCTGAATAACATGATCAAGGAACAGATTGAAGATGAAGAGATCACCTGGATACAGCCGAAACTAAGTGCCTACAACAAGGCAGATACACGGCAAACGAAACAATTGATAAAAGAAGGGCACGAAGCAACGATGAAGGTTTTGGAAAACAGCTGAAAGACTACAAATAGCGGATAGAAAGATCGGCTACTTTTTATCTATGAGATACTGTTATCTTTGGCACTCCATTCTCAACTGATATCAAATCACTCATTCATGAACATATTTGCCGTTATCATTCTTGCCGCGATTATTATCGATTTTACTCTGGGAATTATATCAAACCGGCTCAATTTAAGTGCACTCACAAAAGAGCTTCCTGATGAATTTTCGAATGTTTATGATGAGGGTACCTACGCCAAATCGCAGGAGTATACACGGGTGGGTACAAAGTTTGGTTTTATTACCGGCACGTTTGATCTGATTTTGCTGCTTGTGTTTTGGTTTGCGGGTGGTTTTAACTGGCTGGATCAGTGGGCGCGCGGGTTTGAGTTTGGAGTGATTGGAACCGGGCTGATCTTTATCGGTGCACTGATCATCGCCAAAATGATCATTTCCATGCCATTTTCCATCTACTCCACATTTGTGATTGAGGAGAGGTTCGGCTTTAATAAAACCACAGCCAAAACATTTGCATCAGATCGCATCAAAGGATTGTTGCTCTCCATCGTGATCGGAGCCCCTCTTTTAGCAGGTATCATTGCATTTTTTGAGTTTGGCGGAACCTGGGCGTGGCTCTATGCCTGGCTCGCCGTTACGGCCTTTTCTCTTGTGATGCAGTATATAGCCCCAACATGGATCATGCCCATTTTCAATAAATTTACTCCGCTCGAAGAGGGTGAATTGCGTCAGGCTATTGAGGCCTATGCCGAAAAGGTGGACTTTCCGCTGCAGGGAATTTATGTGATTGATGGCTCGAAACGATCAGCCAAATCGAACGCTTTTTTTACCGGTTTTGGCAAAAATAAGCGCATTGCACTTTTTGATACACTGATTGAAAATCACACTACCGAAGAGCTTGTGGCAGTTCTTGCTCACGAGATCGGGCATTATAAAAAGAAGCATATCGTAAAAAATATGACGATATCTATCCTGCATACAGGTATTATGTTTGCGCTGCTCTCTATATTTCTGCAAGTACCCGCACTGTTTGATGCATTTTATATGGAAGAGATGAGTGTGTATGCCGGCCTGCTTTTCTTCGGGCTGCTCTACTCGCCGGTTGAGACAATTTTGGGAATTGGTATGCAGGTAATGAGCCGCAAGCATGAATATGAAGCAGATGCCTTTGCTGCAAACACCATCGAAGAGAAAGAGGAGATGGTAAATGTGCTCAAAAAGCTATCGAAAGATAACCTGAGTAACCTCACTCCCCATCCGTTTTATGTCTTTTTAAACTACTCCCACCCACCTGCTTTGCAGCGAATTGAAGCTATTCGGGAGTTATGAACGAATGTTTTTCGTTAATCGAAATTCTTCAGGTATCACCCTGATTTAAATCTCTTCTTGAAATCAGCCCAAGTCATCAGGTGCTGTTCGGTGCCGCGGGTACCCAGCAGAAAACTGTACGGTTTCAGTTTTGGAATCACTTCACATACAATTTTTAAAATGGCCAGGTAGGGAATCACCATAAACATCCCGGGCAATCCCCAGATCATTCCGCCCGCGATGAGAGAAAAGATGGTTACGAGCGGATTAATCTGCACATACGAGCCGGTAATGTTGGGCGTGAGAATGTTGTTCTCAAAAAACTGCACAATGAAAAACTGAATGGCTACTGCAAATGCAAGTCCGGTTGATTGCGTGGCAAGTACAAAAATAAAGACCAGTCCATAGCCAATCACTGTGCCCAGGTAAGGTATCAGGTTGAAAAAGGCAGCAATCACCCCCATCAAAAGGGCATATTCAATTCCAATGATGTAGAATCCGGCAGAGTTTATGAACACAAGTATCAGGCAAACCACAAACAGGCCCTTCATATATCGTGGAACAACGGTGGCAGTCTGTTTTGCGATTTCCTGTACGATATTTTCATATCTCGACGAAAACACTCTTGAGATAAACTCCCTGAATTTGTTTCGATAGAAAAGGATCAAAAATGTGTAGACGGGAATCAGGCCAATAATTAAAACAGTATTGGCTGTGGCAGTAAAAAATTCACCAATGTACTGGCCAAAATCCTGCAGATTTTCACCGGCATTACTCAGTTGAGATTCCGTAATTCCAAGGGAGCTCTCCAGAAGTTGCTTAAACTGATTGAAATTTTCGGACATCTGCTCCTGAATCTCCGGCAGATCTTCACTAAATGAGGCGATTAAGAGACCAAACCCAAACAGCAGTGCACCGATTAGAAGTAAAGCCGACACAATGAGTACAAAATTTGTGATAAATCTGGGCATGCCAATCCCTTCGAGCCGGTTGGCGGCCGGGTAGAGAGCATAGGCAAAAAGCACAGCAAAAAAGAGAGGCACCAGGAGCTGCCGGGTTACAATCAGAATAAAAACAATTGTGATGCCCAAAAGCAGCCGAACAAGAATACGGGCTGAGAGTGGCAATTCATTGCTTGAAATCAAAATGGTATAGTGTGGTTTAAAGGGTGCAGGAGGTACATTCAGTACAATTTATGAATAGAATAGTAGTAAAAATGTTCAACTAATGATGATAAATCTTCAAAAAGTATCTTAACAATTTAAGCTGTAAGTTATTATTAATTTAACGTGAGATCGATATAAAAATGAACAATATGACTGAACCCGTCATATTGAGCGCATCCCGATGCAGTTCAATCGGGAGAAGTCGCTCATCTGTTGCACGCGTAGCGATATATGAGTTTTCACTTCGTGTTCAGAAAATGAGCGACTTCGTCCCTCCTGAAAAGCGTC
>JAFIES010000144.1 GCA_020832415.1 Balneolaceae bacterium
GGCCGGTTGAAGCGACCTCCAAGCGTGCCCCGATGCTTTTTATCGGGAGCTCCTGCAAGAGTCGCGGTTGTCTGGCAGGTTGCTCAGTTCAGCGACCTCCAAGCGTGACCGGTGCTTTTCCGGGCTCCTTGAAGAGTCGCGAGGCAATGCCCGGATCTGCCTAAAAAAAATCATACCCTCATTCCTCGACGCTTGGAGGTGCTTCGCACGCTTCAAGGTCTTAGTTTCTCCCCCCTACGACTGCACCGGCTCATCAGGCGGAGGAAGCTGCCGGGTGGATTCGGTAATCTCAAGCTTTATGATCTGTGGTGTTTGCCAGTCTTGTTTTTCTGATGCATTCATGTGATTCTGTTCTTTCGGATTTAAATTTCGTTTGATCTTTGGGTAGAGTATTGAGTAGCAAGTAGTAAGACTTCGGTAAACTGTCTGTACCACGACGCGAAGTCTCGATACTTGATACTCACTACTCACATCTAATTCCTATTTAATTAACGTTAACTGCCTTGTCAGCATCGTGCCTCCCGCCTGCAGACGGTACATGTAAACCCCGCTGGAGAGGTTCATTGCGTTGAAGCTCACCTGGTGGCGGCCTGCTGCTACCTGTCCGTTGACCAGCGTAGCCACCTGGCGGCCCGTCATGTCATACACATCCAGGCGGACCTGTTCGGTTTGCGGCAGCTCATAGCTGATGATCGTAGTCGGGTTGAACGGGTTGGGGTAGTTTTGGTTCAGGGTGATCTGTGACGGCAGATCTCCAAGGCCGGTAAAGCCGTCTACGCCTGCTTGGGCTACCAGGAGTTCAAAGCGGGGTGTGGATGCATCATTGGCCCGGCTCATGAAAGACACCCCCCTTGCAGCCTCCCTTAATAGGGGAGAATCTACTACCTTGGTTGTGTAGGAGTTTTCTACATCAAAGCGGTAGGTTTGGCCTTCGCTTAGCTCGGTGATGGCCCCTGTTTGGATATCCCGCAGAAAGTAGCTGCCTCCAAAGACCGAGCGATGCGGAAGCTCCCAGCTCAGCGTATAGCCTCCCGCCTGCGTGGTTTCGATACCCAGAGGAATGGTGATCTGATCGCCAAAATTGGCGGGCAAGCTGCGGATGGCGTACGACTTTTGATCCTCGTCCATCGCGTGGAAGTTCAGCCAGCGCTGGGCAAGGCCTGCTGCGCTTAGCTTTGGCGCATCCCAGGCGTCCATGCCCATAGTGCCTTCTTCGGTAAACAGAATCTGCACATCATTTGTAAAACCTTCCCGATCTTCAGTCAGGTTCAGGGAGATGCTGAACAGGTCCTCATTCGGGGTTTGCTTGAAGGTTCCCTCGACCGGGGCGCCCAGGTAGGCCGCTTCGGGGATTCCCAAAGACGGATCATCCAAACTGAGATTTGCTGTCTTTTGAAGCTGCGGGCCCGAATCAAGTGTGCGGATCCAGAACGCCTGGAACGGGGCAATCTCTGCTCCCCCGTTGAAGCAACTCAGCGTACGGTAATCCCCCTCATTGAAAGACGGATCCCAGATCTGGATATTCTCAGCAACAGCCTGTGCAAAGAACTCGCAAAAGTCCAGGCTGATCGGGTGCGGGTTGGCCAGCAGAAAGTGGCTGTCGCTACCGGAGGGCTGATCGGGATCATAAAACAGGCCTTCGTACCCATACTCTCCGTCCAGCGGCAACCAGTCTTGCCCGGAGGTGAGTGTGGCCGGCATGTCGTCCTCAAAGCCAAAGACGATAAAACCTTTTCCGGGATCAATCTCGTCGCTCATGGCATCGGGGAGCTCCCATTGGTACTCCTGCTGGTTGAGGATGTACAAACTGGCATCCTGCGCACCGGGGTTGTCTGAACCGGGCACACCCTGCACATAGACCGGAGCCAGAAAATCCTCAAAGGTATCTCCGATCGATGGGCTGGTTAAAAACCGCCAGCCTTTGCCTTCGGTAAGGGTAACTGAGGTAGCGGCCAGATCGATGCTCATGGTGTAGGCCTGCTCACTTTCCAGGCCTGCGTCATCAATTACGATAAACCCAAAAGAGGCGAACCCGTAGCCGTGCTGGCCGGGGGCCGGTTCGTAGGTTAGCTCATCGCTATTGATTTGGCTGATGGTTAGCTGATCATCCGCATCGGCGCTCAGGGTTCCGCCGCCGGAAACCGATTCAATCCGGATGGAGTAGGATTCATCGGTCAGGCCAAAGTCTGTTCCGCTAAAGATGTATAAACTGCTTTGGTTGCTCACCAGCACACGCCCGTCGCCGGCCTCCGGCAGGGCACGGGTGGTAAAGGTAAACGGCTGGCTCCACGCGCCCGGCCCGCCGGGGTTTACCCCGCGCACCTGCCAGTAGTAGAGCGTCGACACATCCAGGGCATCGGTAATCTGGAAATTGGTCTCTTCAAGACTGCCTTCATCAATTACCGGGTCGGTGAAGTCTTCGTTTTCACTGAGCTGCAGTTCGTAGGTATCCGCACCGGTGGCTGGATTCCAGGTCAGTTCCGGGGTCAGTACCACATCCATAGCCTCATCAGCCGGGGTGAGCAATATCACCACCTCAGAGGCTTCGGGAACCGTGGTAAAACTCCATACTTCGCTCCATTCGCCATCGCCGGCGGCGCTGATGCCACGAACACGCCAGTAGTAGGTGGTGGCATTCTCCAGGTCAACACCCGGCTGGAAGGTTATCTCTTCCAGATCATCTTCATGTATCACCAGGTTATCAAACTGATCATCTGTGGATACTTGGATGGTGTAGGTGTCGGCATTCTCTTCGGTCTCCCATTCAAATAGGGGTTGTAAGGTTACATTTTCTGCTTCATCCGCCGGGGCCGTCAACACAATTGGCTCTGGTTTCAAAATCGGCTCGCCCTGGAATTCGTAAGCGCCCATGTCAATAATTTGAATGAGCCCGTCAAACACCCGCGGGTTGCCGGCAAGGTCAATAGGGTTGTCCAGACCGCCGGGAAACAGCGACAGATCCGTATTCGGGTCGCCCGCATTGATGGCCGGGCTGGTGGACTGCAGGGTGTAATCCCCGTCATCGGGATCGGCAAAGGCAGGATCGGCGTCAATGTTGTTGCCGCCGTCGGTGCCGATTGACGTAACCCAGTCACCTCCGCTGCCGCCGGAGCCCTCGATCAGGCTGTGGGAGATTTCGGGTATGGAGGCAGAACTGTTAAAAATAGACTCACCACTATTCCCCCATATGATCACATTGGCCAGGGTTGGGCTGCTAGCAGAATTGGACATCCCACCGCCGATAGTTGCTTCATTGCCAGAGATGGTGACGTTGATAAGAGTGGGGGTACTTGTACTTAGATTGTAGATCCCACCTCCCTCATTGTTTGCCAAATTGCCGGAGAAGGAGACGTTAATCAGGATAGGGTCGCTTTGGTTAAAGTTAATCATCCCGCCACCGTCGAATTCCGCCAAATTGCCTAAAAAAGTGACATTGGCAAGTGTAGGACTACTGCCTTGAATGTTAGCTATACCACCGCCACTACTGGAGGTATTGCCGGAAAAAGTAACGTTAATCAGGGTGGGACTACTGTTGAAATCGTTGTACATTCCCCCGCCCTGTGAATCTGCTGAATTACCGCTGAAGATAACGTTGGTTAGAGTGGGGCTGCTGCTGGCAAAGTTACACATTCCACCACCGCTACTGGCCGTATTGCTTCTAAAAGTAACGTTGGTAAAGATGGGGCTGCCGCTATTGTTAAACATCCCGCCGCCGCTGCTGGCTGAATTACCGCTGAAGGTGACGTTGGACAGAGTGGGGCTACCATCATCGTTGTGCATCCCGCCGCCATGGTTGTTGGGGAATGAACCGCCGTTGGCCATGCCTGCCGTAATGGTGACCCCGTCGAGGATCGCTGTTCCGTCGGTGCCCGAGCCGGTTACTACGTTGTAGGAGTTGTCTCCAAGTATATCATCGGTGTCGGTGATAATTTCTGAATCATCATCCCCATCAATATCCCCGCTGAGAATGGTGAGGTTGGTTGCAAAATCACGCTCCGTAAGATCAAAACCGGAGGGTTCAACACCGGCAAACCCGCCGTAGATTTCAACATTGTTTAACAGTCCGAAGGTGGCCTGGCGCTCTTCGGTTGTTACATTCTCAGAATCGGCCGGTTCAACCGGGGTGTACAGGCCCGCAGCTACCCAGATTTGAAGGGTGCCGTCTTCAACGGCATCCCAGTCCTGCGCCCAGGCAAGGGCGTCGCGGAGTTCAGGAATAGCGTTGGCCCAGCTATTGCCGGATTTATTGCCGCCCGCATTCACATTTTGATTTACATACAAAATGTTATCATCATCAGGTGATATTTCTTGTGCTTCAGCCACAAAAAAGATACCTGAGGGAACAGATACATCGCTAACCAATTCGATATTTACCGATGATGACAAGTCAAACTCATAAATCGAGCTATTCAAATAATCTGTCCAATAGAGGCTTTCGGCCTGTTTGTTATAGAATAATGCCCAGGGAGTTGCGCTTTCCGAAATTCCCAAAACAGTTTGAATGTTTTGATTTTCCCCATCTGCATCGGCACTGTAAATTATGTCTTCGGCAAAATCGGCCCAGTAGATAATATTTTCACCTGCATTGATTGTAATGCCTGCTACCTGCATTACATCAGAAATAATAGTTTCTACACCGGAACCATCATAGTTTACACGCCTGATCTCTTTTACAGTTGATGCATTATCAGCCCAGTATATAAACTGCCCCGTGTTATCAAGTGCGATATGATAGGGTGAAACTACACCTTCCGTTAAAATCTCTGTAGTTTCAAATGGAGCTTCATTCAGGTTTATACTTTTTATTCCCGGCTTTGCAACGCCTCCTTCAGCCCAGAAAAGTGTGTTAGCTGCTTCGTCCACAGCAATACCCCGAGGTAAATCTAAATCAGAAATCACCGTTTGCACATTACTTCCATCAAGATCGGCACTTTTTATGGTGCCCTCCGTGACATTCGTCCAGTAAATTTTACCGGCGGTATTATCAATAGTTATCCCCCATGGCGTAACAGCGTCATCGGTTATAATATCAGAAACACTACCATCAGAGAGCTGTTGAATTTTATCCAAGCCATTACTGGTCCATGTTTGAGCTTTTAATTGAACAGACACGAACACAAACAGGATTGATAGGAAAGCCAATAATTTTTTCGTCATGTTGGTATTAGTTAGATTATTTGGATATACCAGCCATACATGGAAAAGCCACTTCTTAGTATAGCTATAATGCCCACGGGTAAAGGTTCAAAAAGGTGTTTAGTCACGGGAAGGAAATACCCCTTGTAGTGCTATGCAATAGTTTATGGCTAAACTGGGCTGTATATTATCCATCGGCTGGCCGCCACCTGTACTTGTCATCCCTCCACTACCCATATTAGTATCTGCTGTTGAGCCATAGTGCAGTATACCATCCCGATTTACCGCAGGCACATTGCCCTCTGGTGTATTACTGCTACCGGGAACAGTGGCCGCCCTCAATGTGTGGCTATGCGGCGGCATTTGGTTAACTGTGATTGTATTGGTTTCTGAGCCAAAGGCCTGTCCAAGTGAACGGTTCGTCAGCCCCGGACCTTGGCCAGAATGCAAGGGTACTCGCCCCCTGAGGTCAGGTAACGCAAACGTACTCATACCGTCTCCACCATAAGTGGTTCCTAAAATAGAAAAAAGGGCTGTATTTTGACTGATTGGAAGTAACTGTCCATCACATAAAGCCCAACCTCTGGGTGCGAAATTTCCTGCAAACAACATCATTTGCCCAAGAAAGGGTTCAGCACTACGCATCATGCTATTACTGTTTAATTCATTCGCTTTGGCTTCTTCATTTCCGGAAAAAAACCAGCCGAGAGTTAATACGCTTGCAATTCCTTTTAAAAATGTTTTTCGTGACTTCATGATTTTTTATGGTTAGTTAGATTTATGAGTATGTTTAACAGTTCGTTGAAACAGTGATGTGATTATTTAATACAGTAATTTCTTTTATTCGTAAAACTTGATTCCACATATGTATGGATAATATTTTTACTCAATTCAGGATCAAAACTCTGCAAATTTTATTGACCCACAGCAGGCAGTTAGTAGCTGATTTACTTTGCAAATGCATTTTATCGGTTTGCTTTCCTAACTTTATCCCGTGTCCAGATGTACCGGTTTCAGGCTTATGCCAAATAATAAGTTAAGGTGAGATATAATCATCATCAGTTCGGGAGTAAAGGTGTGTGTAATACAGCCATACATATTTTTTTGATCCGAAAGCAATATAGGTGTAATAAGTTAACTTCAAACACTTTATTTATGGTGACATCAGGCCAAAGAGTGTGTCAGGATTTATTCATTTTATACACCAAAAAGCACTCTTTTGATATAATTCAGACCCATTTTGCAAACTAAATGCCCTTCCGGTGGATTAATCAAGATGTAAGATGGTATTTCTTCTACTTCAACGACCGTTGTTTCCCCCAGCCGATTATCTTAAGCACTACTCACTCCGTACAACTAAGAAATACCCTGTTTTAGGGTGACCTCTTCATTATTTAGTTTAACATTAAACTATTTTTGCTTATCTTTGATGAAACGAAAAAAACTCAATCAAAATGTCAGAAAAAATAGAAGGGCTTCATCATATCACAGCCGTGTCGGGCCCGGCAAAGGAGAATTACGATTTTTATACCGGCAAACTCGGCCTTCGGTTCACCAAAAAGACCATCAACTTTGATGATCCATTTACCCATCACCTCTACTATGGTAATTATGAAGCCACTCCCGGCAGTGCCATCACTTTTTTCCCGTGGCAGGGAGTTGAGCAAGGACTTCCCAACACGGGTGAAGCAACGGTAGTATCGTATGCGGTACCCACCGGCTCTCTGGATTTCTGGAAAGAACACCTAGTAGCGGAGGGCATTGAAATTATAAATGAAGAGGGGCGATTTGGAGACAAATCTATACTCTTCAAAGATGTGGAGGGAATGAAAAACGAGATCGTGGAATCTGAAGGTGTTGAGGATATTCGTCCGCAATCAAACGGGAAGATTGCACCCAAAGATGCCATCCGTGGTTTTTATGGCACTACCCTATCACTCGCTGATATCTCAAGAACGGCAGAACTGCTGCAGGAGTTTGGCTGGCAGAAGCATGGCAAAGAGAACAACATAACGCGCTATACCTCAAAACCTGAAAATAACCTCGGCACTGCCATCGACCTGAAAATTGAGACCGGTTTGCAGGGGTGGTTTGGCCGCGGATCGGTACATCATATAGCTTTTCGCGTGCCTGATGACAATGCACAACAGAAATGGAGACAAAAACTTTTAAAGATGGGCTTTATGCCTACACCGGTTCAGGACAGACAATATTTCAGGTCGATCTATTTCCGGGAGCCGGGCGGTGTACTCTTTGAAATTGCAACAGATACACCCGGTTTTACAAAGGATGAGCCGCTTGAAAGCCTCGGGCAAGAACTGAAATTGCCCCCTTGGCACGAACAGCACCGCAGTGAAATCGAGAAACGACTGCCTGAATTGTAGAATCTAATGTGGTGTTTGAAAGAGCTGAAAGAAGAGCATCCATCATTCGTACAAAATCACACATTTTAATTGATCAACTAAATTCACAACAAATACAGAATTATGTTTAAAGCAACGAAAGAAAAGCCATTTGAAGGACCCCATCAGCAATCAAAAACTGTTACTTCAGGCGCAAAGCCTGATAAAGCGAAAGGTGCAATTATTATGGTACACGGCCGCGGGGCTACTGCTGAAAGTATCCTGGGCCTTGCCGAAGAATTTGGTGAAACCGGCCTGCATTATGCAGCGCCCCAGGCCAGCCAGAATACATGGTACCCCTACTCTTTTCTGATGCCAACCGAGAAAAATGAACCGGGGCTCTCATCGGGCTTACAGGCTATTTACAATATTATGGCAGACCTGGAAGAGAAAGGCATCCCAAAAGAGAAAATCATCTTTTTGGGATTTTCCCAGGGAGCTTGTCTTGCATCGGAATTTGTAGCGCGTCACCCGGCAAAATATGGCGGTCTTATCTCCTTCAGCGGAGGTTTGATTGGCGACACCGTTGAGGCTGATACATACACCGGCTCGCTGGAGGGCACCCCCTACTTTACCGGCTGCTCGGATGTTGACTCACATATTCCGGTTGAACGTGTTCACGAAAGTGCAGAAGTTCTTGAAAAACTAGGGGCTGATGTCACCAAAAAAATCTACCCCGGCATGCCGCATACAATTATTCAGGATGAAATTGCTGAGGCTTCTAAAATAATAAACCGTGTTATCGGTTAAGCAAATTGTTATTTTTGGAGTTCATTAAACAGCAATAACGCTTAAATAAACTGAATGCAAACTGTACAGGAAACGATTTGGGAAGTGGTTTATGCCGTTTTACCAATCACAATTCTCGTTCTTGTTCTTCAGTACACGCTAATTTGGCTGCCCTTTTCTTCGGTACTCCAATTTCTTATTGGCGTACTCTTTGTATCATCGGGCCTGGTACTGTTTTTGATTGGTGTGCACATTGGGTTACTGCCTGTAGGTGAGATGATCGGTTCATCCCTGCCAAAAACAGGCAAAGTGTGGATGATATTGCTTTTCAGTTTTGTTCTCGGTTTTGCAGTTACTGTAGCCGAACCCGATGTTCATGTGCTTTCCGGGTATGTGGATCAGGTTTCTGACGGAGAGATTGGTAAATGGACTCTTATTATACCGGTTGCACTCGGCTTAGGTATTTTTGTGGCGCTTTCCATGGCCAGGATAATTCTCAATGTATCTATTAAGTGGATGCTGATAGGCGGATACATCCTGGTTTTTGCTCTTGCACTCTCTCCCTGGATGCCGGCTGAGTTTATTCCGATCTCATTTGATGCCGGCGGTGTAACAACCGGGCCGATGGCTGTGCCGTTTATTCTTGCATTTGGTGTTGGTATCGCATCCGTATTACGAAGTGATGATAAATCAGCCGATGGATTTGGTCTTGTGGCACTTGCTTCAATAGGTCCGCTAATAGCCGTTTTAATTTTGGGGATGGTTTATGGATGATCTGGCAAATGTAAAGGTGTTTTACGGCTTTGGTGATGTGTTGCTGGAAGTTTCAATGGCGTTAATCCCGCTGATGTTGTTTTTCTTTTTCTTTCAGGTATTTATGCTCAAACTTCCCTGGAACAGGGTTAAAGGAATTTTAATAGGTGTGGTTCTCACATTTCTGGGTTTATCACTCTTTTTGCAAGGCGTACATGTGGGTTTTCTGCCCGTTGGGCGTGAAATCGGTGATATTGTTGGAGACTGGGAAAATCAATGGATTTTGATACCTATTGGCTTTATGCTGGGATTTGTGGCAACATTTGCGGAACCTGCCGTTAGAGTATTAAACCTCGAAGTTGATAAAGTTACCAGCGGTTATATTCCATCTCAATTGATGCTTTATACCCTCTCAATTGGTGTGGCTATCTCTATCGCACTGGCTATGGCCAGAATCATTTATGGTATTCCGCTTTGGTATTTCATAGGCCCCGGATATTTCATAGCGCTCTCATTGGCACTTTTTTCCACAGAGACATTTACATCCATTGCATTTGATGCGGGCGGAGTGGCAACCGGACCTATGACAGTTACCTTTATTCTTGCAATTGCACTTGGATTTTCAGAGACTTTAGAAGGAAGAGATCCTCTGCTCGATGGTTTTGGGATGATTGCACTGGTTGCTCTGGCACCCATATTATCTGTTTTAGTACTTGGTTTGATCTTTAAGTTTAACGAATCCCGTTCTGATGATTAAAATAGTAGGCGACGATTTTAAACTCCTTTTCGTCATTGTTAAAAAAAACCTCTCAAGGCGTGTTGTAAAAGCCGTTAAAAAGGGAGGGGCTGAAGGAGGCACCGTTTTGTTAGGAAGAGGTATTGGAAAACATAATGCGGGCTCCATTTTTGGGATAAAAGTTGAGCCGGAAAAAGCCATTGTACTCTGCCTGATCCCCGATGAACTGGTTGATAAAGTTATCTCAAAGGTACGGGCTGCGGCAAGACTCGACAGACCGGGAACAGGAGTGGCTTTTGTAGTGAACAGCAAGAGTATTTGCGGTATTGCACACCTTTTGAACAATGATTTAACCAACAAAACGCCTGATTATGAGTAAGAGTGAAAAGCAAGACATGGAATTTCAGCTGATTGTAAGTATTGTAAACAAAGGGCATTGCGGCTCTGTAATCGACTCCTCCCTTGAGGCCGGGGCAGAGGGAGGCACAATCATATCGGGCCGGGGTTCGGGCATTCACGAAAAAGCGAAAATCTTCTCGTTCACCATTGAGCCGGAAAAAGACATTGTGCTTACTTTGGTGCCTTCTGATCGCACCCAAAAAGTGCTTGAAGCAATTGTAGAAGCCACAAAGCTGAATGAGCCGGGCAATGGAATTGCTTTTGTAGTGGATGTTGAAAAGACAACCGGTATCAATCATCTCATTGAGTAACACATTGGAAAACCCTACTCTTATTTACGCTTATGACCCGTTATGCGGCTGGTGCTACGGTTTCCATCCGGTTATGGAAAAACTGGCTAAACGCTTTGCAGATGATTTGACTATTGAAGTGATTGCAGGCGGACTGGCAATCGATGAAAATGCCCAGACCATCGCTGAAGGATACGCTTACGTACGCGGTGCACTTGGTCAAGTGGAACAAACAACAGGGGTAATATTTGGCGAAAATTTTAAACTGCTCACCGAAGAGGGCAGCTACTTCTACAATTCAGAACCCTCTTGCCGGGCACAAACCGTGGTAAATCATCTGGCACCACAACACGCCCTGGAGTTTGCCGGAATGCTTCAGAACGCCATTTTCTCGGAAGGAAAAAATCTCAATGAGTGGTATACTTTTGCCGGGCTGATGAATGAACTCTCCATCGACACCGATCAGGCAAAGGTACTATACGAAAGCCCAGACATTGAAGAAACAAACCGGAAAAATTTTGAGTGGTGTAAAGAGAATGGAGCCGCGGTTTTCCCAACTCTGCTGCTTAAAATCGGGGATGAAGTCGGGGTGATGTCACGCGGTTACCGCCCGTTTGACACCATCGAGTCTCACCTTCACCATTTGATCAATAATATCAAGAAACTTTCCAGATAAAATCTTTTCTTCCTAATCACTTTGATATCACATATTTTTTTTAAAAATTTATATCGGCTTGTAAAAACTACGGTATAACTAAAAAAGAGATCACCTGCGCTATGAAAAAAATCTGCACACTTCTCGCATCACTCACTTTTTTACTAACAGGATTATTAACTGCTCAGGAACAGCATATTATTCACGGCGTGATTGATGGAGCCCCTTTCAAAGTGGTTACACCTGATAACTGGGACGGTGGAAACCTCTTTTTTCACGTACATGGCTGGCGCCCTGATGATGCCCCGCATGATGCAGATCTCAATCAGGATGATCCGTTCTATCAAACCATTCTAGACAATGGATGGGCAATTGGGCGAACCGCATTTCTTGAAAACGGTGTAGATCATGATGCGCACACCAAAGCACTTTACGACCTGAAAAATTGGGTTATTGAAAATCTTGGTCCGGTTGACAGACTGATCATGGAGGGAGAATCAACCGCGGGCACACTGATGCTGCGTATTGCAGAACAGAACCCGGATCTTGCCGACGGAGTGATTGCAAAAGGGGCATTTATCAATTTCGAAGATGAAACACACGACTCTTACCTGGAAGCCACGCCGAAAATTCCTGCGATTATGATGAGTAACCTCACCGAACTGGAGGGGCCCCTCTCCTATGCCACAAAAGCTCAGGATGCAGATGTTGTACCTGCGTTGCGTCCACTGCTGCGTGTAGGCCATGTGAATGTAAACTGGGTTGAACGGCTTGATGCCCTGAACGCCATGAACAACTGGCTCGACACCGGCGAAACAGAACGGATTGCAGAAGGGACCCGAGAAGTACCCGATCGTGATACTCAAACCGTCGTAACGGATACAGTCATTGAAAACCGGGTAGTTGATATCAACCCGTTTTATGGCAATGCATTTTTAGGGTTTCATCCGGATGAGCTTGATGATTTTGGAATTCATCACGGTGATGATTTTCTTGTTGAGATTGATGGCAATCTGTGGAAAGTTTTCTACGGCCAATCGTATGATGATGTGCCCATTGGCGACTGGGTTGCTTTCCCAACGGCAAGCAACACCATCATGCTTGTGAGAAACCACCGGCATGCCGTACGAACAGCGGGAATCAGCCTTGGAGACACGATTCGGCTGCATAAACTCGCTAAAGCGGAATAACCGGCAAATCAATCAATTTCTGATAATTCCAGGCACATGAGCCTGTACTGAACCAGCCGAATAATCTCGCTTCTGCCTCCCAATGACTATCCTGGCGCAAGTGTCCACTTGTGCCTTTTCTATATCAGCCCATTGAAATGGCGCAAACAGTCTGTACACTATCCATTCCCGGGCTCCTGCCTCATCCCTTCGATTCTGCCGGCTGCTTTATCTGCAAACGTTGCCTCGGGATCTTTTTGTGCCATTTCGTTTATCCCGGGGTTGCGATTGCGTTCAAACGCGAATGCGTTTTCAACCCAATCTTACCCCGGGCTATAAATAGTTGGCTCCTGCCGGAGCCGATTTCGAGATGAGCAAAGATTTAGGCGTCATACTGGTACACGAGGACTATCGTGGTGCAAGTGTCTTCTTGTGCTCTATCGAAGAATCTCACTACTCTGGCGCAAACAGTCTGTACACTATCCATTCCCGGGCTCCTGCCCCATCCCTTAGATTCTGCCGATTACTTTTTCTGCCAATCAAGCCTCGGGCTTTTTTTGGATGTATCGTTTTACCCTCCGATTAAAATCGGAGATTACAATATCGTTCATGCCTAGCGGCATTGATTCAGTGAAGCATTGACGGAGCCGTTTAGAGGTTATGTTTTGACTCACGGTGATTTATATGGTGAGCATACTGGCGTAAGTGTCCACTTGTGCCATTTGCATACCAGCGCAAACAGCCTGTACTGAGCTTGTTGAAGTAATCCCGCTTGCACCTTCTTTGTTCCAAGCCTTTTCAATGATTTCCGTTGCGACCTCTTATTCTGAATAATCCTCCAATCCAAACACTCCGGAGGAGTGACATATTTGTAGCCTTAGGTGCAGCGAGAATCACACATGCAACGCATGGATGATGGAGCGCAAACCGGGTTACATCAGCGCAGCAATAAAAAAACCCGAGGCGTACAATCGGGTAAAATCTGAAAATTAAATCGAGGGGTTTATGGGAAAGATTTCGAATAAATCTGTTGATTACTCAGCTTGAAAGCTTAAAAAAACCGGCCTCAAAAAAGCCGGTTTTTATAATTATTTATCAGATCTGAATAAAATTCGAGATTCTCAATGTTCAGTTAGTAGCCCGCTGATCTACTTTTTCCCGATATTTTTCATAAAAGTATTTGTGGCTGTCCATCATATCACTCTTTCTTCCCTGTACATATACCTGCTCAATTTGAGTGGCATATTCAATCGGGTTGCCTGTTGTGATCAATAGTGTAGCATCTTTGCCAACTTCCAGCGAACCAACTCTGTCATAAATCCCAAGAATCTGAGCCGGGGCAAGTGTAAGTGAATGCAGTGCCTGCTCCGGTGACAACCCAAATGCTGCAGCAGCTCCGGCCTCAAATGGTAATCTGTTTGCATAAGGTGCACTTGGCCCGCCCGCAATTGCAAATGTTACCCCTGCATCGTGCAGTTTGGCCGGCAGTGAATAACGCGCATCGTAACTTTCCCAATCGCGGTTTGGAGATGTGAGTACCGTTGTAACGATTACGGGGATATTGTGCTCAGTAAGCTGGTCCGTTACAAGATGAGCATCACGGCCACCGAGAATGATCAATTCCACACCTTCTTCTATCGACCATGTAATGGCATCCTGAATTTGACGCACTTCATCTGCACTCACCACTACAGGGCGCTCCCCATCAAAAACAGGAATCATTGCATTCCATCGGGTATCAAAATCGTGATGAGGTGCATCGCCGTTTTCCATGGCACGCCTGGCTGTTTTGTAAGCACGGGCATCAGCAAAGGCGTCACGAAGATTCTGCAGCTGGGTTGCATAATTGCGCATGTTGTTTGTATTTGGCCAGTTTACAATGAGCCCTACTCCGGATTTGAGGGTCATCTCATCCCATGCCCAGCCATCCATCATCATGGCTGCAGACTGACCTGAGATCAAACCGCCTCCCGGCGTGGTAATGGAGGTGAGTACACCTGCCGATCGCCCAACGCCAATCCATCGGCTTTCGGGATTGAATGCACGTTCAACCATTACATTGGGGTTTACAGTGCCTTGCTCGTTGATGTCTGTTGTCATATCAACAGCGCCTATTTCGTAAATACCCATCTGGCTCCAGGCATCAATCAGCCCGGGATAGATGTACTTACCGGACACATCTTCTGATCGGGTACCTTGCGGCAGATCAACATTTGTTCCGATGGCTGTGATTTTGCCATACTCAAACAGAATGGTTCCGTTTTCAATCACATCACCTGAAACGGTATGGATAGTTGCACCAACAAGTGCAATCGGCTCGCTTTGTGGCGGTGCCGGGGTTTGATTTTGCGCCATCAAACTGTGTGAAAAGATCAGCATGATCGCAAAAATCAGTGTGGTTAAGAGTGAAATTTTCATGAGATAATTTATTTGGACATTCATGGTTAAACTGACGGATCTGTTTCTGCAGTGATTATGATTAGTCATTTTCTGCCTCCATAATCCATTGTATCAGTTTGGCACGCTCTTCTTCAATGGCCTGCTCAAGCTCAGCGTGCTCTTCGAGATCGAAATACTTTCGGCCATCGATCCATGTTTGCTCTGCCTTTGTAAATGTAGAGAGTGGATCACCATTCCAGATAACAAAGTCGGCATCTTTGCCGGGCTCGAGTGATCCCACTCTGTGATCGATTCCAAGCAGTTTTGCCGTGCTGCTGGTTACCATGGAGAGTGCCGTTTCCGGGTCAACCCCCACACGCACCATCTTGGCAGCTTCCCAGTTCATTCTGGAAGCGATCTGGCTGTTATCGGAGTGGAGTGAAGTTACCACCCCGGCCTCATGCAGCAGACGCGCGTTGTAGTTGGTATTATCATACGCTTCGATTTTGAAACCTCCCCAGTCTGACCAAACTACGGCTCCGGCACCATGTTCTGCCAATTCGGGAGCTACTTTGTAAGCTTCCACACCGTGGTGAAATGCTTTGATTCTGAAATCATAATCTTCAGCCAGCCGCATCAGCATAAGGATTTCATCCTGGCGGTAGCTGTGCGATTGCACCAAAATGTCACCATTCAGAATATCTCGCACTGCATCGAGGCGAATGTCTCTGCGGGGCGGTATTCCGGTTTGATTTTGCTCCCAGGCATTCCAGCGGGCTTCATAATCACGCGCCATGCTGAAACGATCGGCAATAATCTGCTCCACACCCATTCGTGTATCGGGATAGCGATCGCTGCCAACACGTTTTGGGTTTTCACCCAGTGCAAACTTCACGGTTCGCGGGGCGTCATCAATAATCAGATCGTGTGAAAGTGCTCCCCAGCGCATTTTTATGTGCACATTCTGGCCGCCGATAGGGTTGGCCGAGCCATGCATTACATGGGCTGCTGTTAGCCCGCCGGCAAGCTGACGATACATCCAGATGTTGTTGATATCGAGCACATCACCCATACGAACTTCTGCGGTGATGGCGTTGCCAATTTCATTTACTCCATTTACACCCGAATGAATGTGTGCATCAATCAGGCCCGGAGTTACATGCTTGCCCTCTGCATCAATCACCACGGCATTTCGCGGTGCGCTCAGGTTCCGGCCAACTTCTGCAACCTCTCCGTTTCTAATGAGAAGATCAGCATTTTCAAGTACACCCTGAGGGCCCATTGTCCAGACGGTAGCATTTTGCACCAACACTGCACCGGGCTGCTCAGGTATTCGCTCACGGCCATATTCCATTGCAGGTCTCAGATCAACCAGGTTAAGGTCGCGCAATTTTCTTTCGCGGGATTCGCGTTCATCACTCTCAGTAGTGGATAATCTCTCAGCACTCCACTGCTTTCGGGCGTGGCCGGGCATTTCTGCCCATCCGAAGAGGCGGTCTCCGCTGATGGATGCCGTCAACCGAACTTTTCCATGAACATCCAGCTGATCACCTGCAAACTCTGCACGAACCCTTCGTGATTCCTGATGAACAGTTGCAGATGCCAAATCAATCTCTTCATCACCGATGGTTACTGTACCTCCAAGCCTGCCGGGCCGGCTTTCTGTGATGTTCAGAACACCATCAAAACTCCCATCGGCCGATGTAATCTGCCACTCTCCTTTCGCATTGAAGGCATCCTCTTTGTTGATTGAGAAATGATTTCCATCAACCCAAACATCCAGAATTCTTGTTTGATCTTCAAAAAGATCGCCGCTTGCCACTACAAAATTGGCGGCTTTGCCGGGCTCGAGAGATCCGTGAGTTGACTCAATTCCAAGTAAACTTGCCGGATGTGTGGTGAGTGCTGCAAGGGCGCTGTTTCTGTTGAGTCCCGCATGAATGGCATCACGCAGATTGGAAAGAAAATCGGTTTTGTTATCGATGCCCTTTGTTGTGAATGAAAATTCCAGTCCGGCATTATCAAGCCGTGCAGGATTTTCGGGTGCGAGATACCAGTGTCGCAAATCAGCAAGATCTTCATTTAGCGCATCTTCCTGTGTCTTAATGTCCGGTGTATCAGGAAATGCGAGTGGTAAAATGATCGGTACAGGATTTTCACTCAGATAATCAGCAACTTTATACTCATGGCCGCTTCCAAGTATCCATGGTGTGATTGAAAATTCATTTTTGAAACGCAGGGCTCGTAAAATCTCCTCATCACTTCCGGTTTCAAACAGAAGCGGCTGGTTTCCATTTACGGCATCACGAAGAGATGCAAGCACTGCATTCGATTCGGGCCGTTGCAAGCCGGATGGGTTACTGCTGAATGCAGAGTGAGCACGGTCGTACCAGTCTGCGTCATATAGTGTCTGCCGGATGAGTGCAATTGCCCCGATTGGTGAAGTAGGGTATGTAAATCCAAATTCGAAACTTCGCATTAATCTCACGCCATGGGCCACTCCGGTGCGAACCACACGATCAGATACCGGTCCATTACCCAGATTTACTACTGCAGCCTGTCCCTGAAATATACCCAGTGGAGGCACCGACAGCGCTGTGGTAAAACCGGCCGCCCGAAGTGCGTCGCTGCCATCATCTTCTAAATCATATTCGTTTTCAGCTGAAAGATGAGCACGTAGCTGTGGATTCCAGGCTAGTGATCCGCGATCGAGTTCAACCCGGGGATCTTTCATACCTACATCGGAATGAGCATCAATAAAGCCGGGATAGAGTGTTTTGCCTTCCATATCCCAAACACGTGCATCCGCGGGTACATTAACATTTCTGCCAACGGCTTCAATCACACCATCACGAATTACGAGTGTTCCGTTTGAAATGGTTTGGCCGGGTGAGGTTACAATGGTTGCATTGGTAAATGCATGTACTGCGGGCGTGTTTACCTTCATCCCGTCAGTTGGGGCTGTTTGAGCTTGAGCAATCGGTGACGAGACTGCAGCAATACCTGCAATCAACAATCCCACAAGAAAAAGCTTTAATTTTACTGTAAAGGCTCGATTCATAAATCCGGATTTGGTTTAGGTTAGCTTTTAAATATCTATGCCGGTTGAGCATAACAAGAATATCTGCAAAATTAAAACCGGCAATAACTTTATCTGAAAAGAAAATAGCTTATGCCTGCGTTCCGGGAAGCAAAAAAATGTAAACGGTAATCTGGCTGATCAACGATCAAAACCACCTGTTAAAAATGAAAAAATCAGCTTTATTCTTCTTTTGTTTTGATGTAGTATCCCAACATGCTTAAAAGTGATTCCCGAATCTGTTTTATTTTTAATCCTTCTGCCGATCGAAACCGGTCGGAGCGCCATATTGACTGGCTGAACCGGGAAGCAAAAAAACGGTGGACTCATTTCGAAATCGATATCACCAAAAAAAGTGATAATGTAGCACGGCTTGCCGCTGACAAAGCTTCTCAATTCGACATAATCGTGGCATGCGGAGGTGATGGAACGGTACATCAGGTGATAAACGGCCTGGCTGAGAAGGATACCTTATTTGGGGTGCTTCCCATTGGATCAGGTAATGATTTTGTGAAATCGCTGAATCTAAACAAAACCCTTCCTGAGTGTCTCGATATCATACACTCACAAAAGACAACGTCTATCGATCTTATCCGGTTTGAAGGGGATGTAAGCGGCTGGTGCGCCAATACCATCGGGTTTGGGCTTGACGGCTGGGCGAATTACTACGCTAGCAGCCACCGTAAACTGAAAGGGCACATTGTTTATGTTTTGGGTGCAATCAGAGCGGCATTTACCTATCGGGGTGCACGTATAAAGCTAACCATCAACGATAAGAAGTATACCGATGATTATCTGATGATAACCACATGCAATGGTAAATGGGAAGGTGGAAGTTTCTACATTGCGCCCGATGCAGATATGACGGATGGCCTGATGGATCTTCTTCTGATCAAAAAAATATCGATATTTAAAATTCTTACCTATCTGCCTCGCTTCAGGTGGGGGCCATCCCCGGGAATGAGCGGAGTTGAAACTAAAGCGTGCAGCCGATTAAGAATCCGTTCAAATAAACCGGCAGCGGTTCACTGCGATGGAGAGCATCTGGGCAGCAGTATTTCAAAATTGGATCTGTTTGTAGTACGCAATGCACTGAAGGTGATTACACCAAAGAATTATTGAAACTGGTAGTACTCTTCGTATACGTAATTCCATAAACCGGCAAGATCAGATCCCTTGTTGTGAGGATTCTTTGAACTGGAAGCTTTCATGGCGTCGATGCAGGCGCGTTCACGGGCGTGGCGTATTGCTTTGATTTGATGTTTGGTGGGGTTTTCTATCATCTCTTCAAACTTTTCTTCTTCAGACATAGCAAAGTAATTTTGGTTTCATATTGGCTGTTACTATTTACCGGTAGAGTTTCCTGTGCATACATTACTAACGCAAAAAGTGCCCTCTTTGTTTCATTAGAACTGTTTTTAACTATTGGTTTGTAATAACTTAAAGGACAAAGTAGCTGCTCAGTTAAAAACTCTGTACTATTCAAATAGCTATAATTGATCAGTTTTTCAACTTAATAGATGGAAAAAATGGCTTTTAAGAATCCGAACAGACTGTTGATGCACCCCAATGGACCCGACTTTTCAAAACTCTCTGCAGGTTTGTGGCGGCTGAATGAGTGGGATTTCAGCCCGGAAGATACAATCGATTACATTGAAACCGCTCTTGACGCCGGTATCACTACGTTCGATCATGCCGATATTTACGGCGATTACAGAAATGAATCCATCTTCGGAGAAGCCCTCAAACAACGGCCTGATCTTCGGGATAAAATGGAGCTCGTTTCCAAATGCGGAATTTGTCTGATATCCGGGAACCGGCCTCATCACTCCATTCAGCACTATGATACAACAGCGGTCCACATCCGACGGTCTGTTGAACAATCTCTGAAAAACCTTCACACCGATTATCTTGATCTGGTTCTGATACACCGGCCCGATCCGCTGATGAGCGCATCAGAAATGGCGGATGTTTTTATGGAGCTTATCTCTGAAGAGAAAATTAAACATGTGGGTGTTTCCAACTTTACCGTTTCGCAGTTTTCCACGCTTCAGAGTAAAATGGATGTTCCTCTGGTTACAAATCAGGTTGAATGTTCGCTGTTACATCTGGATCCAATTTACGATGGCACGCTTGATCAGGCCCAGAAGTTGAATTTTTCGCCAATGATATGGTCGCCATTTGCCGGCGGCAGACTGTTCCACAATGACCATGATGAGCGGCTTAACAGAGTTCGGAATAGTTGCAATGAACTGGCAAAAAAATATGGAGCCACTATCGATCAAATTGCACTGGCATGGCTGGTGAAGCTCCCATGTAATCCACAACCTGTTTTGGGAACGGGTAAAACGGAACGGCTGCGTTCTGCCTCAGAATCTTTGAACATCGAATTAGAGCGTCAGGATTGGTACCGATTGCTTGAAGCCTCAACCGGTCATCCGGTTCCGTAAGCAAACAATATCTGCATCAGATAATATCTTTTGAAGCTTTTACAAAGCTCTCAATTTCCGTACTTTGCTCAAAATTTGAACAGAACAACTCGCACCAAACCGATCATCTGCGGGGACTAAACCATTTAGCAACGATTACTCTATGGATCTTTTTGACAAACTTGAAAACAGGGTTTCACCTTTAGGGCCATTCACTTCACAGGGTTACGGATATTACACCTTTCCAAAACTCGAAGGTCCGCTTGGCCCCGACATGAAATTTAACGGTAAAGATGTGGTTGTCTGGAGTATTAACGACTATCTGGGTATCGGGGCCAATCCCGAAATTCGCAAAGTGGACACGGCTGCGACAGAAAAATATTCCCTCAGCGCACCGATGGGTGCCCGGCTTATGACAGGAAATTCCGATGAACATGAAGCCCTTGAGCGTGAACTGGCTGATTTTGTACACAAACCCGAAGCACTTCTTCTGAACTATGGCTATCAGGGTATCATGAGTGTGATTCACTGCCTGGTTGACCGTAACGATTTCCTCATCTATGATGAACTTAGCCACGCCTGTATTGTTGATGGAAAGCAGCTTGCCATGGGTGAATCATCCGTGTTCAAGCATAACGATATTGAAGGCCTTGAGCGCCAGTTACAACGAGCTGTCTCGCGGATGAAACCGAATTCATCCATTCTTGTGGTAACAGAGGGTGTGTTCGGCATGACAGGAGACCTCGGTAAGCTGAAAGAAATTGTAGCCCTCAAGGAGAAATATCCATTCAGACTGCTTGTGGATGATGCACATGGCCTTGGAACATTGGGCCATGACGGATCCGGCGCCGGAACAGAACTGGGTGTTCAGGATGGCATCGATATCTACTTCGGAACCTTCGCAAAATCTGTTGCGCTGATTGGCGCTTTTGTAGCCACCGAACCACGTGTTAAGGAATTTTTGAAAGCCAATGCGCGCAGCCAGATATTTGCTAAAAGTTTGCCGCTGCCAATTGTGGTAACTGCCCGCGAGCGAATTCGGCTGATTCGTGAGAACCCGCAATGGAGAGAAAAACTTTGGGAAAACACACTGAAACTTCGTGAAGGACTTCGAAATATCGGCTATAACGTATTGCCGTCAGAAAGCCCTGTTACACCGGTTTTAACAGAAGGAAGCACAGAACTTTGCATGACGATTATGCGTGAACTGCGTGAAAATTACGGAGTATTTGTGAGTGGTGTGGCCTATCCGGTGGTACCAAAAGGCATGGTACTGATCCGTCTGATACCAATGGCAACACACACCGATGAACACATTGAGAAAACACTCAAAGCATTTGAGGCGATCAAGCCAATCGTTTTTGAGAATGTTCCGGAAAAGGCGGCAACAGCCTGATCAGTTCCATTTTAATAAGCCGTTGCATCAAGCATCGGCTTTTTTTATGCAATTATTCCAAACTCTGAACAGTTTAATTTCTGTTCGTGTTGCTTCAGAAATTCAACACAGCCATTCAGATGAAAAACTTCCGAAATTGCGTATTCATCCTATTCACTCTTTCTCTTTTTATATTCGGATGTGATAATACGTCAAGTGATACCGATATCTCAGGGCTCTTTCCTGCAGAAAATCTTGAGAATGCCCGCCAATACGCCATGGAAGAAACCCGCGGAGATGCACTGATTATCTGGCAAAGCGGTGAAATCCTGATTGAAGATTATGCTGCCAACTACACCGGAAATACTGAACATCTGATTTTTAGCGGATCAAAAAGTTTTGCCGGATTACTTGCTGCGATCGGTGTTAAAAACGGACTTTTCACTTTCGATACCCCCCTTGGCGAACTCATCACCCCCTGGGATCCGGAGTCGGAGCGCGGCCAAGTTACGCTGCGTGAATTGTTGAATCTTACATCAGGTATTGAAACAGCACCGGTTGGTGCATCTCAAACAGCCAGCCAATGGCTCGGTGCCGATATGGAATTTGAGCGCGGAAGCACTTTTCGCTACGGCCCAACACCTTTTTATATCATCTCGTGGATTTTCCATCAAGAGTTTAATACAAATCCAATCACCTATCTGAATGAACACCTCTTCACGCCACTTGGCCTTGTAAGGGGTTCATGGACCAATGTAGATAACCGGTTTATAAATTTATCCTTTGGCGGTTCTTATCCCGCTTACGACTGGCTGCAGATTGGCCAGATGCTGCTAAACCGAGGCACATTAGATGGCCATGAGATCATTCCTCCCAATATTTTTGATGAACTGCTTCGGCCATCAGTGGCCGCTCCCGGCTACGGTATTACATTCTGGCTGAATGGACAGTCAACCGTAAACAAACAGTTTGAGGAGCAGCTTCCCGCTGATCTGCAAAATCAGGCTTCCGGTAATTCTCTCATCTCTTCATCTGCACCCGATGATCTCTTCATGAAATCAGGGCTGTTTGGCCAAAAACTCTTTATCGTTCCATCACTTGATCTTGTGATTGTCCGTTTTGGCGCTCCTCAACTATCTTCAACAATACCAAGTACGTTTAATGATGACCGCTTTTTCTCCATTTTGATGGAAGATTTGCCTTTGTAATGCTGGACGGTTCAAATGATTGATGGTTTCTGCCTGCATGGAAAAAAAATTGTATTATAAGCGCACACCAAAAACCAATGCAAAACATCTATGTATCGAGTAATAGTTACCATTGCACTCTCTCTTTTATTTGTTCCATTATCAACTGAAGCACAATCAGTGCCGGAAAATCTAACGCTGAAAGAGATTTTTCATGAGCCTGTAATTCCCGGAATCAGGCCATCAGCCCAATATTTTTCAGGGGATCAGTCCCGGCTCTTTTTCTCCTGGAACGACTCATCCTACTTCGAAACCGGCCGATATTCCGTTGATCTGAATAGCGGCGAAATTATCAAAGAGGATGATGATGCACCTTGGCCGCTTCACTCACCCGATCTTTCAAAAATTGCCTACACAATTGATGGCAACCTCTTTATTGCAGATGCCGATGGCAGTAACGAGCAAAAAATTGTAGCCACTCAGGAGAATGAGTCGGGCATCCGATGGTCACCCAACAGCCAAAAAATTGCGTTTGTTCGCGCCGGCGATGTTTGGGTTACAAACGTACATGAACCCGGTATTTACCAAATCACCAGGAAAAGCAGTGATGAACCCAATTTCAGTTTGCAATCCTGGATTGGAAATGAGCGGCTTCTCATCACCCAGACCGATCATACCGATTCAAAAACCGTCTACTTTCCGGAATATGTAGATGATTTTGTTGTTCCGGGCGGTTCAACCCGGGGCATACCGCAGGTTTCCGTTTTTGCAGCATCACTCGATACCACTGCACTCGATACATTGATGACCGGCTTTCACAGATCATCAACCGATGCCTCTGTAAGCGGACGCTATGCAGCTATCGACTATGCAGATCCGGCACTTAAAATTCGTGAACTGATGGTTTTTGATCTGCATGAAGGCGAAAGCGTTACCGTTTTTGAAGACATTACGGATGGATGGCTGCATCACACCCATTTCTCATTCGCTCCAGAAGCTGACAAAATTCTGTTACTTTCTGAGCAGAGCGGATGGAATCACATTTACACGGTCAATCCCGATGGGTCCGGGCTTACTCAGCATACTTCCGGTGATTTTTATGTGCCGTGGGCTTCCTGGATTGATGACCAGACCATCGTATTTGCAAGCAACGAAGAAGATTTTGGAGAGCGGCATATCTACCTGCTGAATGTTGATTCAGGTGATATCGAAAAACTAACGGATGAAACTGCATATCGGTATCAGTTCAGATTATCGCCGGATCGCACGCAGCTTATCTACGCTAAAACCTATTTTAATGAGCCCTATGATCTTTTCCGGATCGATCTGAATAATCCCTCCGAAGAGATTCGTATCACACATACCGTGCCCGAACGATTTGCTGAGTACGACTGGCAAAAAGAGGAGTACATCCATTTTACCGGGCGTGATGGTGAAACCACCCTGGCGATGTCTGTTCTCTATCCAAAAAACTTTGATGCCTCAATCAGCTATCCGGTAGTGGTTTTTGCGCATGGGGCCGGCTCGCTTCAAAATGTTTATAAAGGCTGGTCGAACAATTACTGGCGGGAATATATGTTCCATCAGTATCTGTTAAATCATGGTTATGTGGTTGTTGAGGTTGATTTCAGGCACAGTACCGGTTACGGCAGAAAGTTTCGTGAAGATGTAACCAACTGGATGGGCAAGTACGAAACAGAAGATATTGTTGACGGACTGGACTGGCTGCAGGATGATTGTGGTGGCTGCCTCAATCTCGACAGTGTGGGAATTTATGGCGGCAGCTACGGCGGTTTTATGGCACTCTATGCCATCACCTACAAACCCGATCGATTCCATGCAGGTGCGGCACTGCGCAAAGTAACAAACTGGCGAAATTACTACTATGCCAATCCCTGGTACACATTGCCCCGCCTTGGCGATCCGGAAGAAGTACCCGAACATTATGACCGCAGCTCACCTCTCACCTATGCAAAAGATCTTGAACGCCCTGCACTCTTACTCCACGGTTTGATTGACGATAATGTAGGTGCCCAGGATGCTTTCCAGTATGCCGAGGAGTTGATCCAAAGCGGAAATACCAATTTTGAGATGATGATCTACCCCAGCGAGCGACATGGATTCACCAGTCCGAATTCATGGTACGACGAGTACCTGAGAATCTTCAATTTCTTCGAGGAGCATTTGAAGTAAACAGCGTTCTATAATAAAATGGCACAAACTGCCTGTACTGAGCTTGTCGACGTATCCCGTTTGTGCCATCTCCATGGCACCCAATTTTTTATCAGGTTTGAATATTAAATATTTTTATGCCATACGCACAAATCTTCCCATTCACAGAATCATTTTCTTTAATTAAATCTCTTAAAGTACACTTTGATATTCTGCTGATTTCAGAATGAATTTGAACCTATGAAAGATACAAACAGGGTGTTACCCTACCTATGTTCTGTTCTTTGTGAGGGCAAAAAGAGTTTAATTTCAGCTTCTTTATATTCTATTATATTCAAATACTTTAAAACTTCTTTTGATTAACTTGTTTTAAAAATTGCTTCCAAAAACAAGATGTCGTGGTACTTTGAGAAGCTACAGATAAAATCTGTACACCAAACTAATAATGAAGAAGTTCAAATCGAGGGACTAAAACCAATACTACTTCAGAATATAGGTTGAGTGACTGCATAAAATGCACTGCCGGTTAAGAAACTAATCGCCTGATAACCGGAACTTATACTATTCATTTCACAGAATACTACCAATAACGCACACTTTATTCGTCGTTGTGTGAAATGCCTCTGATAACTGATGCACTCCAAAATCAATCAAAACATTTCCCTATGACACAATTCTTACAATCATTAAAAGTAATAACACTGTTATTGGTGCTATTATTCAGTTATTCGATATCAGCTTTTGCGCAAACAGCTACAGCACCATCAGGAAGTGGCACAAGCGGTAGTCCATATCTAGTTGAAACACTTGAAAATTTAGTATGGGTAAGCCAAAACACCAGTTCCTGGGGCAGCAATTTTATTCAAACAGCCAATATCGACCTGATCAGTATTTCAAATTGGTCACCAATCGGTTCCAGTTCCAGTGCTTTTACAGGTGTTTACGATGGTGACGGATATGTGATCAGAAACCTTACAATTAACCGGCCTGATACAAATTATCAGGGTTTATTTGGGAATAGTGGAAATGCTATGATTAGAAACGTGCGAATAGAAAATGTAGATATTCGGGGAAACAGATGGGTGGGTGGATTAACCGGCCGTATTACCGGTAGTGTAGAAAACTCTTCAGTTACGGGAATAGTCAGAGCTTCCAGAGAGTATGTTGGCGGAATTGTTGGCCAGGGCACTAATGCATCTTTAGATAATCGATTGGTTTTCATTGGTGATGTGATTGGTGCAATTGTTGCAACTGATTCAGGTACCAGTGTAGGTATAGGCGGTATTGTCGGTCGATCAAGTGGTTCAACCAGCCTTTCAATTGCATATGTACGAGGTTCTGTACGTGGCAATTATGCTGGTGGGGTAGTTGGAAGCAGTTCAACCGCTAATTCCATATTTTCTCAGATTTATTCTGCAGTAATTGTAACAGCTCCGAGTGGCCAAAATCTTGGTGGTGCAGTTGTCGGCAGAGTTGAATCAAGTGGTGATGTAATTAATAACAGTGTTTATTGGGATAGTAGCCTTTACTCAAATGCGTATGGATTAATTACAAGTGGATCTACGCGTAATGCTATTGGTTTAACTACCATACAAATGCAGGGTGCAGATGCAGAAACCAATATGAGCAATCTGGATTGGAATTCTTCCGGGCCGTGGAGGACAGTTACCCAACCTGAAGTTCATTACCCGGTATTTGAATGGCAGATTGGTGAAGAAATCACCATTTCAGGAAATGTAACAGCTCTCAATAAAACAAATATCTCAGGAATCACCGTTACTGCACAAGTAGGAGATGTTACATTTGAAGATGTTTCCACAACTACTGATGGAAGTGGAAATTATTCATTTAATGCATATACAGTACCAACCCAACGTGTATTTGCCCGTGCTTCAGATGATGATGGTCTGCCAATCGGGGCGGCTGTTGAAGGACCATTTACGGAAACAACAATTATAAATTTAAATTTACAACCACGCTCTTTAACCATTAGTTCTGCTGCTAATAACGGTTGGGTGAAAGATGGCAACGAAATATTGGCCGTAGAAGCAAATGCTCGACTTAATGTAAATACATTGCGTGATGAACTGCTTGCAGGGGATGTAACCGTTGTTGCCGGAATTGATATAGAGGTTAATAACGATATTACCATTAATCTTTCAACTACCCGATCTCTAACATTGAAGGCAGGCGGTAGTGTCTACATTCAGAGTGAAAGCTCTATCACTGCTACGGGTGAAGCACTAAACACGATTATTTGGACTCGATCTGCAGGTAATAATAGTGCTGATGATGGTAGACTAGGTACATTTTGGATGCCTGTTGGATCTGCGTTGAATACCAATGGAGGATTTGTAACCATTGGAGGCGGAGAAGATCCGGCCACTGGATTTGCTTTGGGTGCTACTGATGGACCATCGGGTGAAAACAATGCAAGATTCAGAGGAGTAACTGTAAATGGTACGATAGATGCAGCCGGTGGTAATATTAATATGTTAGGTAGAGGCAGGCCAACTTCCACTCATGCCAGAGGAGTAAGTATTGGAGGAACCATAACCACATCAGATAACGGAAATATAAATATATCCGGAATTGCAAAAGGAGTTTCAGATGGCTTTGCTTTAGGTGATACTCATTTTAGTACTAATCCGGGAAGAGATGGGAATGTGACTACACAATTCGGAGACATCACATTATCTGGAACAAGAGATACCGGAAACCAGTAGTGTCCAATTAAGACAATTTTAATTTCTTGTAAATCATTGTGGTACATATAAATAAGTACTGTTAAATTTTTTATCGACTTCAACTCGTAGCTTACCAGTGTCTGCGATGTTTAATTTTTGATCGATATACGTAA
>JAFIES010000011.1 GCA_020832415.1 Balneolaceae bacterium
TGACTAAATCCGTCATATTGAGCGCATCCCGATGCAGTTCAATCGGGAGAAGTCGCTCATTTTTAGCACGCGTAGCGATATATGAGTTTTCGACTTCGTCCCTCCTGAAAAGCGTCGGGACTGCGCTCTAACTGACGATTCTTATGAATGTTATATCGAACTCACGTTAAATTTATGCCAAAAATGCTGTAGCCATCGCATTTCGCATCATTAAGGAAAGAGAACTTCAGGTATATAAACCGATTGAGGATTAGCAGTGCTAAGTGGGGGGGATTATTTTAGCAGAAATTCGGTTTAATAATAAATTGCAAATAAATGCTTACAAATAACATTTAAATGCAATGACCGTTTCGAATTTGTATATTTGATGTTGCCTGAAATTTAGTTTTACAACCCATTTACATGAATAATATTCGCAATTTTTGCATCATTGCCCACATCGATCACGGTAAATCTACGCTGGCCGACAGATTACTTGAACGAACAGGGTCAATTAGTGAGCGAGAGATGCAAGAGCAGATCCTCGATAGTATGGATCTGGAGCGAGAGCGTGGCATTACCATTAAAAGCCATGCTATTCGGATGGAATACATCCGCCCCAACAAAGAGAAATATATTTATAACCTGATCGATACCCCCGGCCACGTAGACTTTGCCTATGAAGTATCCCGAGCGCTCAAGGCATGTGAAGGAGCCCTTCTGATTGTGGATGCAGCCCAGGGTATTGAAGCGCAAACAATTTCCAACCTCTATCAGGCCATTGAGCAAAACCTGGAAATTATTCCGGTTTTGAATAAAATAGACCTGCCCGGAGCCGATCCGGAAGGTGTGGGCCAGCAAATTATAGATCTAATTGGATGCGACCCTGATGAAATTCTGCATGTTTCAGGAAAAACAGGTGAAGGGGTAGATGAGCTTCTTGAAGCCATTGTAGATAGAGTGCCCGGTCCCGAACAAAATTACGAAAAGCCGCTCAAAGCGCTCATTTTCGACTCAATTTTTAACACCTATCGTGGTTCTATAGCGTATGTACGTGTGATGGAAGGTGTGCTGAAAAAAGGTGATGACATACTCTTTATGGCCACCAACAAGGAGTACTCAGCCGAAGAGATAGGTTACCTTCAGATGAAAATGCACCCCACACAAGAGCTGAAAGCCGGAGAGGTTGGCTATGTAATCGGGAGTGTAAAATCACTTCAGGATGCGAAAGTGGGTGACACGATCACGCATCAGAAGAAAAAAGCTGAGAAAGCAGTTGAAGGCTACAAAGATGTGAAGCCGATGGTTTTCAGTGGTATTTTTCCAACCCAATCCGAAGATTTTGAAGATCTTCGCTCAGCTCTCGAAAAACTGCAGCTGAACGATGCCTCATTAACGTATCAGCCGGAAACATCGAAAGCACTTGGATTTGGTTTCAGGGCCGGTTTTCTTGGGCTGCTCCATATGGAAATTATCCAGGAACGGCTCGACAGAGAGTTCAATATCGATATCATCACCACGGTTCCAAACGTTCGTTATGAGATCGACACGGCAGACAAAAGACGAATCCGGGTGGATAACCCAAGCGAAATGCCCGATGCCGGAAATATTGAAGCAGTATGGGAGCCGTTTATCAAAGCGAGTATCATTACCCCGGCTGATTACATCGGGCCGATTATGTCTCTTTGCCAGGAGAGGCGGGGAGTTTATGTAAATCAGCACTTTATGCAAAATAATCGTGTAGAGATAACCTATGAACTGCCCATGGCAGAGGTGGTTTTCGACTTTTATGATAAGCTGAAAAGCGGCACACGCGGTTATGCTTCTCTTGATTATGAATTTATTGAAAACAGAAAAGGCCATCTGGTGCGTTTAGATATTCTCTTGAATGCAGAACCTGTTGATGCGCTCTCAAGTATCACACATCGTGATAAAGCGTATTACCAGGGACGAAAAATTTGTGCCAAGCTGAAGGAACTTATTCCAAGGCAACAGTTCGAAGTAGCAGTGCAGGCCGCTATTGGAAACCGGGTAATTGCCCGCGATACAATACGAGCTTTACGCAAAGATGTAACCGCAAAATGTTATGGCGGCGACATCACCCGAAAACGCAAACTGATTGAGAAACAAAAAGAAGGTAAGAAGCGAATGAAACAGGTTGGTACTGTTGAAATTCCGCAAGAAGCTTTTCTGGCTGTTCTCTCAATGGATGATGAAGATTAGTAACCTAACAGTATATAGTTTCTGATGAAAAAAACAGGATTAACACTTCTCTTTTCTCTGATCTGGCTGACAACAGCTTTCGCTCAATTCGAAGACCCGGAAATTCGTAAAGTACAGTACAACGAACGTGCACAATTTCAGCAGCGCTTTGCCGATATTAACTGGACCGGCCAGGGGCTCTACAATCCAACCACGATCGATCGTATACCAACCATTGAACTACGCTCAAGGCTGCAGGCTGTATTTGGAGATCCCACACAAACCATTTCTGATCTTATCAACAACAATTTCCGGCCCGGTAAAGCCATACAGTTTGAGTATTGGTTTATTATAGATGGCGAAATGCCGTTGATGATCCTCGATCTGGACGGGCCTTTTGAAAACGGACTTGTATATGTGGGCGCAAGCAGATTTATTGATATGATGCCACAGGTAAAACGAACACTCAACCGAATGTTGATGGGCGAAGAGGGTGATCCTGCGGAGTTTTCGGACTACTTCTTCTCACCGGAGCGTGATCAATGGTATCTGGTTCAATACAAAGATGGCGAATATACACGCGAAATGGTCAGCCGGCCAAGATTCTAATTAACTACAGTAAATACATTGAAAAAGGAAAAAGGCTCGAAAGAAACAACAACAGGGAAACGCCACCACTCAAAGAAAAAAAAGGAAGAAAATAACGCGAAACACTGGGCGCGCGAATGGCTGGATGCTCTTGTTTGGGCAGCCATTGCGGCGATCATATTGCGGACTTTCTTCTTTGGAGCCTACCGAATTCCAACACCAAGTATGGAAAAAACCCTGATGACGGGTGATTTTCTGATTGTTACCAAACTCGCTTACGGCCCGCGAACTCCAATGACACTTTCCGTGCCGTTTACCGATATCTATATGCCGGGAGTAAATTTGCCGTGGTTTCGAATCCCCGGCTATTCTGAAATTAAACGCGATGATATCGTTGTGTTCAATTATCCCATCGATGTGGCACCGGTTTCGGTTAAAACCAACTACATTAAACGTGCGGTGGGTATTCCCGGAGACAGGCTGCGTATTGAAAATAAACGACTCTATGTAAATGGAGAAGAGTCAG
The DNA here is from genome assembly GCA_020832415.1 of Balneolaceae bacterium. Taxonomy (GTDB): domain Bacteria; phylum Bacteroidota; class Rhodothermia; order Balneolales; family Balneolaceae; genus Rhodohalobacter. The sequence goes on from JAFIES010000011.1 coordinate 3,296, forward strand.
AGCGATTTGAAACACTGATGTATAACTATCGGGTAAATGTGCGTGACCGCATTCGCCTGAGCCCCACAAAAGTACGGGAGGCCGGTGGTTCTATCGTGCAGAGCGGAACCGGTTCACACATTATCAATATGACACCTGAAGTGGCAAACGAAATAGCCGGCTGGGCTGAAATTGAAAGTGTTGAAAAATTTACACTGCCAGAAGATTATGATCTGTTCAGCCGCCGCGGGTTCAATTTTTCGCGCGGATTTAACAATCACGACCATATGGATGAGTTCCAGGTACCCTACAGCGGCATGGAGATTGAGCTCACAGCCGATAACTGGCATCTCTACCAGGATATTTTAGAGCGCTATGAGCGTAGAAGTGTTCAGCGGAACGGGGATGTTTTTATGATAGACGGAGAAGAGACCAACCGCTATACCATTCAAAAAGACTACTACTTTATGATGGGAGACAACCGGGATGACAGTGAGGACAGCCGCTTCTGGGGATTTGTGCCGGATGATCATGTAATCGGAAAAGCCGGAATTATCTATTTCTCATGGGATGGCGAAAACTGGATGCCACGCTTCAACCGAATCCTCAATCTGATTCATTAGGGGTGGTTGAGTATCGGGTAGTGAGTATCAAGTATTGAGATCGAAATAGCGCAAGCAGCCAGCACTGAGCCTGTCGAAGCATCCCATTTGTACTACAATAAAGTGAAATCTCACTACTAATACTCCCCCTCAATAAACTCAATCCGGCCGGCCATCTCTTCCAACTTCTGGTTTTAGATATGGATTATGTCTCTGCTTATCTTAATTTGATATCTGTATTATTAAAATTTAAAGAGGGGTTCTTTTTTACTTCTCCTCTTTCTAATACATTCTATCGAAACTGATATATCCAAGAATGCTTATTAACCTCTTTATGGATTATGTAAAGAAAATTACATTAATTCTTGCCCTGTTTTTTGGGGTAATTTGTTGCACAACAGAAGAAGTAAAGAAGGTTCCTGATCACCTTGGTGATTTGGAACAATTGATCATCATACAACCAAACAGCGAACCAGAATATGAGATAGATTTCATTCATTCAGCAGAGATTGAACATAGCAGTGCCACGAATAATTGGTTTGTAGATTGGTCAGATGAGTTTTGGGCATTTAGCGGAGGAGATTTTTGGTTTGCCGGCCTTGAGATTGATGATTCCGGCAGAATCTATGTAGGCAATAGCAGGGAAAAGACAATCCAGGTTTTTGATTCTGACGGCTCATTTCTTACAGAGACAGGCGGTGAAGGAAGGGGGCCGGGAGAGTTTAGTGGTATTACGGAAATAAAAATCAAGAATAATCAATTGTTTGCTTTTGATTTTCTTCAATTTCGCACCACATTTTATTCTCTCGATCCACTCAACGTAGCAGAAGTGAAAAATGCGTATTTAAGCCGTGATCCCAATATTGCCGAATTAACCGGATGGCTAAGTAATGGTTTTAAGCTTATCGATGATGAGAGGTTTTTAGTGAGATATGTGGATGAATTTCCAAATGCAAATATTGATACACCTAACTACAATCTTGATAAAACCAGGCTGGGAAGATACTATATTGTGAACCGGGAGGGAGAGGTTGAATCTGAATTGCTTTTTGAATTAAAAAATCTAAAAAATATCACGGCTGATATTGAAGGCCGCCATATATGGAATATTGGGCCTGTTCCATTTCTCAATCAACCATTGGTATCCATTTCTGATGATGGCCATATCATCTCAGCAAACAGCGATGAGTCTCTCATCAAAATGGTTGATTCCAATGGTGATTATCTTAGGTCATTTTATATACCCATGGAGAAGAAATCATTAATCAGGGACGAGATTTTAAACATGTACGATGATGCGGGTGAAGCCACACTACATTTATTACAGAATGCCGAATTGCCTGAAACGTGGCCTGCTTTAGCGGATATTTTGATGGATGATGAAAACAGGCTTTGGATTGCTACAATTCCTGAAAGTGAAGAGTTGGTATATGAATGGTGGTTAATACAAGATACAGGTGCACTTCTTGCCACATTCAGATGGCCTGGAAACCGTTCAATAGAAAAAATTAATAATGGTTACCTCTATACTCGTGAAACCGAGGAGTCAACGGGTATACAAACCATTGTGAAATACCGTATTGAAATGGATCAATAACATTGATCTGTAATAAATCGAAATAGCGCAAGCAGCCCGTACTGAGCCTTTCGGAGCATCTATTTTATAGGGGGGCGGTACACGGTACATAATCTCAATACTCAATACTTGATACTCACTACTCCTGATACTCCCCCTCAATAAACTCAATCCGGCCGGCGATTTCTTCCCATTTATTCAGTAATTCAGCCAGTTCGTTTTTGATCGATTCGTACTCCATTGATGTCTTTTTAACCTTATCAGGGTTGTCGTAAAAGGAGGTGTCGGCCATTTCTAATTCTATCTCAGCTTTGCGCTCTTCCAGTTTTTCAACTCGTTTTTCGGTCTCCTCGAGACGCTTCTGCAGCGGTTTTATTTTTTTTGACAGTGCATTTCGTTTCTCAGCTTCCATTCTGCGCTGCTCTTTTCGGCTTAGTCCGTCGGATGCCTTATCAGCAGTTTGATTTGCAGCGAGATTGCCGGCTTCCTCTGCCTGTTTATCGAGATAGTAACTGACATTTCCGAGCCATGTTTTAACCCTTCCCGGTTGCACTTCAAGTGTCTTGTTTACAACAGGGTCAAGAAAATCCCTGTCGTGCGATACAATCATCAACGTTCCTTCAAACTGTTGCAGTGCCTGCTGAAGTATGCTTTTTGACTGCATATCAAGATGGTTGGTGGGTTCATCAAAAATGAGAAAATTCCCGGGATTGAGAAGCATTTTTGCGAGTGCAAGCCGGCTCTTTTCCCCACCCGAAAGCACTTTTACTTTTTTGAAGACATCATCCCCCACAAACAAAAAACAGCCCAATATAGTACGAAGCCGGGTTTCTGATTCATTTGAACCAGCCAGTTTCATCTCATCAAGAGCAGTGTTTGCCGGGTTCAGTTCATCGGCCTGGTGCTGTGCAAAATAGCCCGGGGTTACATTATACCCGATTTCACGGTTCCCTGAAGTTATCGGTTCATGACCGGCCAGAATTCGGATCAGCGTTGATTTTCCTGCTCCGTTTGGCCCCACAACGGCAATTTTATCACCGCGTTCCACTTCATAATCAATCCCGTTGAAAACGGTATTATCACCATATGTTTTAACGAGATTCTGTAGTTTCAGAACAATTTGGCCGGAACGTTCGGGCGGGGGAAATCGAAAGGAGATTTCAGACTGCTCATCATCAATCTCAATCAATTCCATCTTTTCCATCTGCTTGATACGGCTCTGAACCTGTTTTGCTTTTGTAGCCTTGTATCGAAAACGGTTGATAAACTGCTCAGTCTGTTTGATCTCCTTCTGCTGATTTTCGTACTTCTTCTTAAGAAGCTCCATCTCCTCAGCATATTTTCTCTCATAAAACGTGAAATTCCCGGCATAATCGAACATATCTCCGCGGCTGAGTGCCAGTGTGCGGGTGGTTACACCATCCAGAAAGGCGCGATCGTGAGATACAATAATAACGGCGCCTTCATAGCTGTTCAAAAACTGCTCAATCCACTGCAGTGATACAATATCGAGGTGATTTGTGGGCTCATCTAACAAAAGATAGGTGGGTTTTCTAAGCAACAGTTTTGCCAGCGCAATTCTCATCAGCCAGCCACCGCTAAATTCGGTTGTGGATCGTGAAAAGTCAGGCTCGCTGAACCCAAGGCCCATCAGAATTCGCTCAATATCTGCCTGGAGGGTATAAGAACCACTGTGTTCAAGTGCATGTTGCACAGTTCCGAACTGCTCCAGGGTTTTGTTATGCTCATTGGAGTTTGGGGTGAGCGTTTCGAGCTTTACCTGTATTGCTGCCAGCTCATCTCTAAGTGCCAGAATCTCTTTGAACGCCTGCTCTACTTCGGTAAAAACAGTAAGTTTTGGGTCAGGTTCAACGCCATCCTGGGGTAAATACCCAACAGTGGCGTCGTTACTCATCTTTACACTGCCCGAATCTGCCTGCTGTTCACCCGCAATTATTTTCAATAATGTGGATTTTCCCGCACCATTCGGCCCCACCAAACCGATCCGTTCACCCGGATTAATGGTAGCAGAAATTCCATCAAACAGAGGTCTCTCTCCAAAATGTAAAGTAATTGCATCAAGTTGCAGCATGTTCGCAAAAAATTCAATTTTCTGTAATTCAACGAGGTGCAAAATACAGATCAATTATGAAGAGTTATACACTAAATCACTCAAATGTTATGGCAGATCGTTTTGTGAAAAGACGTGAAGTAGTTAGGAACTTCAGAGCCATAGATTTATTTTCAATGCCTGGTCAGTTGCCAAATTTGTAACTTGAAGCATACGTCATCCCAATTTTTTTACTGTTTATGATTAAAAAATTACTGCTCATTTGCCTCATTCCATTCATAGTTATCTCATGCCAGGATGGGTTGCAGCAACCTGTTTATCTCTATTCATTCAATAATCCGGCAGAGACAGGTTCGCGGTTTCCATATCTGTTCAAAGATAATACCGGAACACTCTACATGAGCTGGCTCACCAGTATTGAAGAGGATATTTATGCCCTTGAGTACGCAAAATTTAAAGATGGCTTCTGGGAAGTGCCGCCTGCCGTTCTGGTTGGCACCAATTTTTTTGTAAACTGGGCTGATTTCTCCTCGCTCGTTGCTAAAGATGGAGAGGCAGTAGCCGCACACTGGCTGCGAAAAATTGATGGCGGCCCGTACGCATACAATGTTCAGATTCAATTCAGAAATCCCGAAACAGGCCGTTGGGGCGATGCGATTACTCCACACCTCGACGGAACGCCTACCGAACATGGTTTTGTGAGCATGCAGCCACTTTCTGATGACAAAGTTCTTGCAATCTGGCTGGATGGCCGCAATACCGATGGCCGCGGGCATGGTGAGTATGATGATCCCGAAATGGCTATGACACTGCGCTCTGCGGAGGTATCCGCTGATGGGGAGATCACACGAAAACGAGTAATAGATGCAATGGTGTGTGATTGCTGCCAGACAGATTTGGTGCCGGTCGAAGATGGGTTTGTAGCTGTCTACAGAGGCCGCAGTGATGGAGAAGTGCGGGATATTTTGATCTCCCGATACAGCCTTGAGGAGGGCGAATGGAGCGAGCCGGAAAATGTGCACAGCGATGGCTGGGAAATAAGCGCATGCCCTGTAAATGGCCCAAGAGTAGTATCAAACGGAAACCGGGTGGCAGTTGCCTGGTTTACTGAAGCTGATGATGAGCGAAAAGTACTTCTTGCACGATCTGCCGATGGCGGAGTTACATTTCAGGAGCCTATTGTGATTGCTTCGGGTGAGAATACAATAGGGCGTGCCGATTTGGTATTTGCTGATGAAGGGTACCTGTATGTGAGTTGGATGGAGCAACATTGTGAAGCCGGCCATGTGATGTTAGTGCAAGTTGAGCCGGATGGATCTTTAAATGAACCGATATTAACCGGAATTACATCATCTTCGCGGAGCAGCGGTTTCCCGAGAATTGAGAAAATGGACAACGAAATTATCATTGCCTGGACGCAAACAGAACCCCTTGTAAGAGTTCGTACCGCCCGGGTTTCTATCGATTAAACCACTATTCTAAACCGAAAACCAATCACATCTGTATGTTAAAAAAACTATTTAAAGGCCTGTTATCAGCACTGTTTATTACATCTTTGCTGGGAACAGCTGCTGTAAACGCCCAAACCGACCGGTCTGTATATCTTGAGCAGGCAATAGAAATTCTTGAAAGTGTGCCGCTATTCGATGGACACAACGATGTGCCCTGGCAGTACAGAAACAGGGTAGACTATAAGTTTTCTGAGCTCGATTTTTATGATACCACCCATCTCGATAACCCAATGCATACCGACATCCCGCGCCTTCGGGAGGGACGTGTGGGTGCTCAATGGTGGTCAGTATATGTGAGTGCAAACATCCCGGAAAATGAAGCCGTTAAACAGACCATGGAGCAGATCGATTTTGTTCACCAGCTTGTGGAGAAATATCCCGATCATTTTGAACTTGCACTTACCGCTGATGATGTGGAAAGAATTTTTGAAGATGGAAAAATTGCATCGCTGATTGGAATGGAAGGCGGACACTCCATCGCAAATTCACTGGCTGTTCTTCGGATGTTCCACGAACTGGGAGCACGCTATATGACGATTACCCACAGCAGAACACTCGACTGGGCCGATGCAGCCGGCGATAATCCGCGTCACGACGGACTCACAGAGTTTGGTGAAGAGGTGATCCGGGAAATGAACCGCCTTGGTATGTTGGTTGATCTCTCACACGTAGCCCCGGCAACCATGAGAGATGCCATACGCGTATCTGAAGCTCCTGTTATGTTTTCGCATTCGAATGCCCTTGCACTAACCGATCATCCAAGAAATGTGCCGGACGATGTTCTTGAAATGACAGCTGAAAACGGAGGCGTTGTAATGGTAACCTTTGTTGAGACATTTACATCGGAAGAGCGCAGACAGTTTTTTGCCGAACGCGCGGCATATCAGCGAAAAGTGGAGTATTTGAATCCGGGCAGAACTGAAGTGATCACACAAAAAATGGCCGAATGGGATGCTGAAAATGAAGCGCCAAAATCTACATTGGAGCAGGTAGCAGACCACATCGACCATATACGAGATCTGATTGGAGTGGATTACATTGGTATTGGCGGAGATTACGATGGCATCCCCACGCTGCCACTCGGCCTTGAAGATGTAAGTACCTATCCAGATCTCTTCGCAGAGCTGCTGAAAAGAGGATATTCTGAAGAGGACCTCAGGAAAATTGCAGGACTGAATATGCTCCGGGTTATGAGAGGAGCAGAAGAGGTTTCAGAGAGATTAAGAGGTGAAAGAGAACCCTCCGAAGTGATTATCTCAGATTTTGACTGAGTAAGTGTTAACTTGATAACAAAATAAAAGGGTGGAAGTTTATTTCGCCCTTTTTTGTTTCGATAACTTCGCTTCTTCAATCTATCTTAACATGAGTTCGAGATAAGAGCTAATTAACGTGAGTTCGATATAGGAATTTGGAAAGAGTGTCTCCCCTCCTTCGTAAGGAGGGGTTGGGGGTGGTTACAGTACTTTAAGCAGGACTACAAGTTGATAATTTAGTTCATAAGCCTGTTTAAACCACCCCCAAATCGCTTCGCGAGTAAAAAGATGAGCCCCTCCTTGAAAAGGAGGGGACTTTCTGGTTGTCAAATTCAAAGAAATAATATCGAACTCACGTTAATTAATGTTCTCCTTCAAAGGGGGACTATTAAAACCGATGTCCTTATCTCGAACTCAAATTATCTCAGTTTATTTCTTAACCGACTGTTAGCCTCGGCTGACTCTTCTGTTTCATCGAGAAATTCGATATCGATGAGGCGTGATTTTTTCGATTTTTCAGAGTTGCTTTTTGTGTTCTTTTTTGCAGGTTCGGCCATTAACTGGGCTGTTAATTCAGCCAGTTCATAAGCAGTTTCCGTAACCTCTTCACGGTGCTTATCAAGGGAGCGGGCAGAAAAATAGCGGATTACCGGATAGCTGAGCAGTGCGGCCAGGGAGCCGGTTGCAATTCCGGGCCAAGCTGTACCAAAAATCGAAAAAGCAGTTACCCCTCCAAGAACCGTAAACAGCACAATGGAAACGGCGAGAAATGCACTTTTACCAAACTCACTACTCCAGTTCATGTCCCAAAGTTGCCGTTTACTCACCCGGATTCGAAAGCGATCGGATCGTTTCTGCATGAGAACGCGGGTTGTAAAATATCCCAGCTCATCGGTGTATTCCCACTCATAGCTGGACGCTGACTTTCTTGTGCGCGCCTTGCCATCGTAATCATCCCAGAGACGGTTCCACCATGATATATCTGTGTCGGATGTGCCATACCTGTGGTTCAGCTCGGTGATCAGGTCATCAAGAATGCGATTATCCGGGGTTACGTGCAGCCACTGCTCACAAACGATCTCCTCTCTTTTTATTTTGGCGGTCTCTTTTTTTACGCTTGTTGAGGATTGATTAAGCTCTGTTGCCGCCTGTATAATTAGTTCAGGGTCAATACCTGCTTCTGCAGCGATCTGTTCCAGGTCACCGATGGTTAAACCGGTTCTGTTTCCCTCTTTAGAGATAGATCGTTCAGCTTCCAGTTCAACAGCGCGTCTGATGAGCCGGGAAACTTCTTCTTCTGAATAGATACGATTTGCCATTTCAGTTACCAAATATGGTCATTAAAAGTCTGTACTTAATTTTGCTCACATTTTATGATTTACGAAGAATTTCAATTGAAGTTACTCTGTATTTATCAGGTTACTTTATTGAACTGTAAGTTTCAACAGAAGTGCGATTTAATTTGGCGAACGTAAATATTTTAGCAAGAAACTTATACAACATAGAATTAATTGGATGGTAGGCGTAATTTTAATTCTGTGGTGAGGAACAACAGCTATCTATATTAGCCCGGGCTCGATATAAACTCTTTGAACTTTGCAACCACCCTGAGTATTCCATTTTTATACCTCGAGGGGGCCGCAGATGATAGTGATTATGGCAGAATCGTAACTCTTTTCTCAAAATCTTATATCGAGCACATGTTATATTAAATGAAAGTTTCTCCACAAAAGCTATATAAATGAAATTTGAGTACACGTCCCATCCCATTCATGTTCAGTTTGGAAGAGGTTCATTCAAGGAGATTCATAAACATCTCAGTGATTACAAATCATATATTGTGATTGCCAACGACAGAATGAATCAACAGGTAGAACTGCTTCGTGAAATTGCAGGCAGTGAAAATGTTACTCTGTTTTCCAAAGTGATTCAGCATGTGCCGCAACATCTTGTTGATGAGGCAGAATCTGTTTTGAATAATCATCCGGCAGATGTGCTTATCGCAATAGGAGGAGGTTCGGCTATTGGCCTTGCGAAAGCACTTGCGCTCAAAACTCATCTTCCAATTGTCGCAGTACCGTCAACCTATTCAGGCTCAGAGCAGACCAATATCTGGGGAATAAGCTCAAATGAAGGTAAAACCACAGGAAAATCTCCCCGGGTGTTGCCTAAAGTTGTGATTTATGATCCTGAATTCACGAAAAGCCTTCCATTAAATCTCGCTGTGAAGAGTGGAATGAATGCGATGGCACATTTGATGGAGGCAGTTTATGCGCCCGATGGAAATCCGATCACACGGAATATGGCACTTACTGGTATTGAGTATATCAAAAAGGGGCTGAATGTACTGGGTGACAAACAGAAACTAACTCAGGAAGCCAATGAGAATCTGTTAATGGGTGCTTTCATCGCCGGCCGATCACTTTGTGAAGTGTCAATGTCACTCCATCATAAAACTGCACACGTTCTGGGCGGCTCTTTTGGAATGGATCATGCTAGTGTGCATACAGTTCTACAGCCGTATGTGCTGGAGTATCAGTGGGATTATTTGAGTGAAGAGATCCGAAATGATTTCATAAATAGTCTTGGAAATCATCCTTCATACGAGCTAAAAATGCTTGCAAAACGAGGCGGTGCAGAAACAGATCTGAAAAGTATTGGATTTAAGCGACAGGATATCACAAAAGCCGTAGAAATTATCCTTTCAAAACCTTACGCGAATGTTGCTCCGCTTGAAAAAGAAGCGTTATTTACGATGCTGGAGAATGCGTATTCCGGAAAATTAAAACAGAAACCTGAATAGAAGAGAAATCAAATGAGCTTCGAAGGATTGATAAAAGGACTACATCACGTAACTGCAACTGTAAACGATGCGCAGGAAGATGTGGATATCTACACAAAGCTGCTGGGACAACGCCTTGTAAAAGAGACTGTAAATTTCGACAATGAAAAGGTGTATCACTTCTATTATGGAAATGAAATTGGGTCACCCTCAACCATTTTTACCACGTTTCCATACAAAGATCAGGGTGTGAGGCAGGGCGCGATTGGAACCGGTCAGGTTTATGAAACGGTTTTTTCAGCGCCGGAGAATTCGATGGAGTTTTGGAAAATGCGACTACATGATCACGGTCTGAAAACCACAACAGAAAATCGGTTTGGAAAGGAATTCCTGCTGTTTGAAGATCCATCCGGTTTAAAGCTATCGATTGTTGAAGATAACAGTGATGATCGTAAACCTGTGTGGGCGACTGAAGAGATATCAAAAGAGCAAGCCATAAAGGGAATTCACAGTGTGGTATTGGCAGTAGCAAATGCCGATGAAACCATCCATTTTTTAAACAATTTTGGGTATGCTGTTACAGCAAAAAATGCACCCTATACACTGCTTGAATCTCAAGAAAAAGGAGCAGGAAACTCGCTAATTGTTTTGGAAGGACAGGGTCTTCAGGAAGGCATCAACGGATTGGGTACGGTTCATCACGTTGCCCACAGAGTGGATTCCATTGAAGATTCAATCAAAATAAAAGAGGAGCTTGAATCGAATTATGGAATTCAGGTTACGGAGGTGAAAGACCGTAAATATTTCAAATCGATCTATTTTCGAATTCCCGGAAATGTGCTGTTTGAAGTGGCTACATCGGGTCCCGGTTTTCTTGTTGATGAGACAAATGAAGAGCTTGGTACATCGCTGAAATTACCCGACTGGCAGGAAGTTCGCCGGGTTGAGATAGAGAAGAATCTGATACCCTACAATCGGTGAGAATTTTTTAAAGTAAGAAGCGTCTATTTCAGATCATCTGAATAATATGCTTTTACTCGTTCTCTGAGGTTAAATCCGCTGCTCATAACCTCACCATACGCACCTGCGCTACGGATGGCAACAAGATCGCCACGATTCATTTCCGGCAGAGAGATTCCCCGCTGAAATGTATCGGATGATTCACAAATAGGGCCAACCACATCATACGTTTTTTCCGGTTTACTGCTTGTAAGAACCTCAACTTTATGGCTTGCCTGATAAAGTGCCGGTCGTATCAGTTCCGTCATTCCGGCATCAATCACAGCAAAATTGGTTGAGATACCTTCCTTAATAAAGAGCACTTTTGATATCAGGTTGCCACACTGGCCAACAATGCTTCTTCCCAGTTCAAAATGTACCTGCTGACCATCTCTGAGTTCAAGCTTGTGGTCAAAAAGTTCAAAAAATGATTTAAAATCGGGGATGGGTTCGTCATCCGGCGCATCATAATTGATGCCGTATCCGCCACCCAGGTTAATGTGTTCAAGCTGATAGCCTTTCTGCTCAAAAAGATCCTGCAAGCTGTTCACCTTTTCGCACAATTCGGCGAACGGTTTTAAATCGCGAATTTGCGAGCCTATATGAAAATGTATCCCGGACAGTTTTAAAGCCTTGAAAGAGGGGAGTATCTCAAAAAGTGAAGGCAATTTATCAGCAGTTATTCCGAATTTATTTTCGTTGAGTCCGGTAGTGATATATTTATGTGTATTTGCTTCCACGTTTGGGTTCAGTCGAATCGAGACATTGGCTGTTTTTCCCGCCTCAGAGGCTAGTTCATTCAATACTTCCAGCTCCTGGAGAGATTCGCAGTTGAATGAGAAGATATCGTGATGGAGCCCTGTAAGAATCTCTTCATCCGTTTTCCCAACACCGGCAAATGCGATCTGCTCAGGCTCGAAGCCTGCCTCAATGGCCCGCTCAATCTCTTTACCGCTCACGCAGTCAATACCAAGGCCGGCTTCTTTAATTTGTTCAAGAACAGGGAAATTGAAGTTAGCCTTTATGGCAAAATGAATATGATATCCTTTTGAAAGCCCATGTTCTTTGATCTGATCAAGTGTACTGCGAAGCAGCTCCAGATCGTAATAGTAGAAAGGGGTTTTTAGGTTTTTGAACGATTCAATTTGTGCCTTAGTAAACATGTATATCTGTTATTAAAAATAGGTCGGAAGGATACGGAATCCGCCGGATAAGATACAGGCTAAGCAAAAAGGTGTCTGCTTAGCCCTGAACTGCATTATAATTTTCTGATTAAACTCACTGAACGATTACTCTCTTCCGAAAAGTTCAATACCGGCTTCTTCATACACATCACCCGGCAGCCAAAATGGTGCTGTAGCCCTGTTTGCAATCGACTGAGCAGCAAGTACAAATGAACGGATATACCTTGTAATGTAATCGTAATCCAGTGTATGTGGCTCATCTGTGGGCTGATGGTAGTAGTAGTTTATTTCATCATCAAAATCGGTTAAACCCATACTGTAGGTTGGAGCAGGAATTCCGCGCTGAGCAAAATTGACGTTATCAGACCGGTCGAAAAGGTTCTGTTCAGGTACCGGATCGGGAATGGCCTCGAGGCCGAAAGCTTCGGCTGCGGCAATCATCTCATCATCAGCCTCGGTACGGCCAAGCCCAATCACAGTTACTTTAGAGGTGTCGTTATAGCCGGCACCATCAATATTTAAATTATAGACTGTTTGTACCAGCGGAATCATGGGATTTTCTGCATAGTAGCGGCTACCCAAAAGTCCGATTTCTTCTGCAGTCCATGCAGCGAAGATAAGGGAGCGTTCAGGTGGATTTGCGGCAAAATATTTCGCTGCCGCCATTATTCCGGCTGTACCAACGGCATTATCCCGTGCTCCATTATAGATATATTCACTTGTAATTGGGTCGGGATGGCCATCCACCACTCCTACATGGTCATAGTGAGCACCCAATAGAATATATTCATCACGTAAGGATTCATCCGTACCCCTGATCACTCCAACAACATTTCGGCTGTAGAATGATTCCGGCTCTTCTCCATCTACAGAAATTTCAACAGCTGAACCGGTCGATTCGGATACATACTCCATCCGCTCGGCAATGGTGCCATTCATCCAGAAATGCGGGATAGTATCATCCTCATCCATATCGGAAGATCTTAGGTCGACTCTGTCACCGCCAAGAAAGTTCACAAGAATTTGCCACGGAAACTGCTGACTCGTATAGAGTTCAATCAACGCTTTTCCTCCGGCTTCTTTCACCCACTCATTTTTTTGGCCGATGGTCATGAAATTCTGCTGTGGTGATGTGTGATCAGCCAGGCCTGCCCGCGAAATGACGATTTTGCCCTCTACATCATGTTCACTAAGCTCTTCAAGGCTGGCATATTCAAGAAAGATGTAATCGGCATCCAGATCGCCACGAAAGCTATTCATTAAAACAAGATCCCGATTTTGCTGATAGGTTGAATCACCAATCGCAAAGGCAATTTCATCCGGTGCTTTCAGCCGTTCGAACGGAACGTTTTGAAAGTAGGAATCATAGCCATCTGCCGGTTCAACTCCATATACCTGAAACCATGTGGCAATATAGCGGGCGGCGATGTCGATTTCTTGTGTACCGGTATCGCGTCCAAGAAGTTCGTCTGCAGCGAGGAAGTAGATATTTTTCTCAATGTCTGACCGGAGCACTTCATGTTCAATTTTTTCTGCCTCTGCACTTTGAGCAAAGAGAGTTGAAGTGTGAACCTGAAACAGGATGATGAAAGCTGAAATAAACAGTGTGAATCGTGCCATTCTGATAAGTATTTTATTACGTAGTTATACGGATGTTCTGTTTTTGAAAATGATTGTTTTCAATACCGGAATGATTAGTACTGCAAACATCAGTATTGACAGGTAGATGATACGGTTTTGATTCATCAGCTCAAACCCTGCAACGCGGCTTACGGCACGGAAAACATTCGTAAGGCCGATCAGAACGGAGAGATAAACAACACCGGCCATCACCAGGTTATACAACTTTCCATTTTGTGCTGATGGTGGTAAAACCTTCTTATTGTTCATCAGTAAGAAAAGTAAAACGGCGATCAGTGGCAGAATGATGCCATTCAATGCCTGTGCAATTATGATGACCGGTACTGGCTGAAGCTGTTTCAACCCGAAGATAAGTCCGATCAGAAGTACTGAAATCCAAACGGAGCGAAAACGTACACTTTTTTCAGTCCAGTGAGTTGTGCCCGGTTTTCCCAAAAGGCTGCCGGCAGTAATAGCAGCAGCGAGCGCGGCCGTTAATGCAGAACTGATTCCTGCTCCAAATAAACCGATAGCAAGCAGCCACCGCGCCCAGCCGCCAAGCTGATCTGTGAGCGCTGCAGCAAGGGCCTCAAAAGTAAACGTTCCGGCAATGGCAGTTCCCGTTAACAAAATGGCAACCGAAACAAATCCGCCCAATCCGATGGCTATCAAAAGGCTTAACTTCATCTCTGAGAGGGTTTGGGTATGTTTCAGGCCGGACCCGAGAAAGATGTTGTATGGTACCACAGTTGTGCCGATCAAACCCAATACAAGTATTTCCGCACCGGGTGGTACTTGCGGTTTAAAAGCCCCGCTGAAAATCGGCATCAATTTATGAGGAATGGAGATGGCTGTAACCACAAAACATACACCCATGATTGCCACAATAATGCCCAGGAATGTAGCGATTTGAGGAACAGAACCATTCCAAAGCAGTGCCCCGGCTACAAAGCCGATCGCCAGAACAATGAGGGGAGTGTAAGCATCATCCAGAACCAGTGTTATTCCTGCTACGGCGCCTAAAATATTACCTGCTTCAAACGCTGCACAGCCTGAAATGATAGAAACCAGCACAAGCCATTTAAAAGCGTTACCCGCCCTGCTTTTTGAGTAAAGCTTTTGCATGGTTTGCCCAAGGCTGAGCCCTGTAACTTGCGTGATTCTGGCTGATGCTTCCTGCAAAATAAAACATGCGGCTGTTGAAAAAATCAGTGCCCAGATAAGTGTGTAGCCAAAACCGGCACCGGCAGATGCTGCAGTGGTTACAGTACCCGGACCAATGAAAGCCGCAGAAAGAACAGACCAAAATAGTATGTGAAGTACTCTTCTCTTCAATTTCAGATTGGAATCAAAGTGGCCGGATTGCAGTTATTCTGTCTCATGGGTTATGAAATCAAAATTGTATCTTATTTATAGAGCACAGGTTATCGAATACCATAGTTTGTGGCATAGTATTATAAAAAAGCTTGATTTAAAACGTTCATTCTGAATTAATTACAATTTCGATGAGCAGCCCCAAAATCAGACCATATTTATCAAATCTAATTTGCTTCACCCTGATGCTGCTGATTGCAGCCGGCTGTAAAAGTACGGAACAGCCTGTTCGGGAATCAACCGATACAGGTTACTACCAGAACGTGCTTGGCTCTGATGTTGTTCGCAATCAGATTACAAATGGATTCAGTTCTGTTCGGCGAGTGCAGAACAGTGTAATTTACCGTACCTATCAGTTTGATGTTGATGCGCTGCCGCGACGCTCTGAACTTGAAGGGGCTTACTTTTCTAATGTATCAACCCGGTCTCAAACGGATAGCCACTCAACTGCAGGTACAGCTACCGTATTGCACAATCAGGGAGGCCGGGCAATCATGATAACTGCAGCACATACAGTGGTTCAGCCTGATACAATCTGGCATTATCAGTCTGGTACCAGTAACCAACCAGACCCGATAGTTGAGGCAGTATCTGTACAGGAAACGCTCTATCAGTATGTTTTTTCTGCTGGGGGCATTCTTACAATTGAGCTTATATCATATGATGCGCGAA
>JAFIES010000013.1 GCA_020832415.1 Balneolaceae bacterium
CCCGGTATGGAGCCGCTCGAAGTTCTGAGTAACATTGAAGGGCGCCTTGGCATTGAGGCCATCCCGGCAAACTGGCCCGTGGGTTATGGTCAAAAATTCCAGGGTATTTACGATCTGATCGGAAAAGAGCTTCATCTCTACCAAAAGGAGGAGCACGGAGCCAAAAAAGCAGCTGCCGAAATTTACTCTCTTGATGAGGGACTGGCTAAAAGCTCACTTTCAGATGCTGAAAAAGAGCAACTCACCGAAGAGATCCTCTTAATTGAAGATATGTTCGCTTCGATGGATGAAGATGCATTCAAAAAAGGGACTGTATCGCCGGTATTTTTTGGCTCTGCACTGAACAATTTCGGGCTGGATGTTTTTCTGAACTATTTTAAAAACCTGGCACCAAGCCCACAGCCTTACAATAGTGAGGATGGATCAAGCCATTCACTTAATGAGCCATTCAGCGGATTTGTGTTTAAGCTACAGGCAAACATGAATCCTGACCATCGCGATTGTGCAGCATTTGTGCGGATTACATCGGGCCAATTTAAACGGGGCCTCGAAGTTATCCATGCAGGTACAGGGAAAAAAGTTCGAATGTCCACCCCCCATACGCTTATGGGTGACGAACGCCATATTATGGAAGAGGCATTTCCCGGAGATATTGTATCCCTTTTCAATCCCGGCTTTTTCAGGATTGGCTCAACCCTGTATGGTGATAAACCGGTAAACTTTAATGTAATCCCT
Organism: Balneolaceae bacterium; assembly: GCA_020832415.1. Taxonomy (GTDB): domain Bacteria; phylum Bacteroidota; class Rhodothermia; order Balneolales; family Balneolaceae; genus Rhodohalobacter. The sequence goes on from JAFIES010000013.1 coordinate 736, forward strand.
CTCTTTACACCCGAGCATTTCATGAAAGTGTCGACAAAAGATCCGTTTAAACGGAAACAGCTTCGGGAAGGCCTCAAACAGCTCTCTGAAGAGGGTGTGGTTCACGTTTTTGAAGTACCAAATGGAGTAGGTAATGAACTGCTGCTTGGAACTGTAGGCGCTCTTCAGTTTGATGTGGTTACTCATCGCATGCTTGCAGAGTATGGTGTTGAACTGCATCAGCAGCCGGTTTCATTTTTTGCGGCTCGCTGGCTTCCAAATGATAGTGAGGGCATCATCAAGAAGCTTGAAACAAGCTATTCCACTCATATCACCAAAGATATGGAAGAGAATCCCATTGTACTTTTTGACAGCGCCTATGCACTCAGCCAGGCCGAAGAGAAAGTAGGAGCAGATAATCTGTTTAAGTACAAACAGGATTAATAAAATCCCGATCGGGGAATCTGCAAAAACCTTATGATTAGTCGTATCACGCCCCGGTGATTGTACTCATCTTTCTCTTTGAAACTGAAATCGTTGAATAACCTTCGAGCGCGCCTGCTCCTCGAAGCGTTATGGACTAAAGAATCTCTCCACTTTTTATGAACACAACCGACGCGAGAGTCCCGTAAGTACCAATTCTGAATAGTGTCAACCGATTCCCACACAACTGGCGCGAGCGTCCCGCTCGTGACAACTCTGAATAGAATCAACCGATTCCCGCATCTGTTTTTCCTTCGAAATGGATCAACAAGAATTGTGATTATTATCTGCACAAAACATAAGGTCATGATTCAGATTAAAATTTATTGGCCAAAATATTCACGATTATGAGCTTTTTGACTCACCGTTTTCGTGTTTTAGGATATCAGGAAGTAACTACACATGTAAACTGATAAGAAACTTTCCTGATATAGAATATAAATCTCATCAAAACCTAAATATCATCCTGAACTCAGTTCAAGAACAAATTCTCTTCGTCATGAATAAATCTCTATACATCTTTCTATCATTTTTATTGGTCTCATTTATTGTAAGCTGCAGCGACGATAGCGTAAGCTCGGATGATCTTGATTTCGATATTGGTTCTGAAATCGAAACACTCGGCCCAATTCAAAAGGCCGACGATGTTGTATTTGATGTGGATTGGGCATCAGGAACAATTATTGCCGAAGAATCAGACGTGTTAAGCGATGTTCAGGATCTCGATGTACCGGATGGTGTTTATCGAATTGCTGCGGACTCGCCTCTTCTCGATGGGCTACGTGTAGGTGATATAGTTGTATGGCCGCAGCTTGGTATATTTAATATTCTTGATATACAGGATCAGGGTGGCGTGGTAGCTGTTACCACAGAATGGGCACGATTTTCTGATGCCATGGAAGAGGCCGATATACAATTCCGGCACGATCTTACTGCAGGTTCAATGGGCAGGGCGATAGGTATCACCCCAATTGATCCCTCCTCGGGAAAAGTATTGCCGGATGAACAGTTCGATATTTTAGCAGGCAGTACAACATTTAAGATTACAGAAAACGGATTTGATTTCTCAACCGGCTCCGATGGATACAATTTCAAAATGTCTGCCAATACCGGGGGGGTTGTTAATCTCGACTTAACATCATCCGTTGGACCGGTAGAAGCTTCATTAAAAGGAGTCCTCTCGGGATTAACTGCGGACGGTGCCATTCAGCTAACCCGAGATGCTGAAGACCCCGATCCTGCAGTTGGAATTTTCTTTAACAATGTTCAAATGGATGTAACCAGCAGTTTAAAGGTTTCCGGATCACGCGGTTCTGACTCTATCAACCCAAATGCACTCCTTGTTTTCCCTTTCACAATTGGCCCGATACCGGCATTTGCAGCAGTTACTGTGCGCTACCAGGTTCGCTCATCCATTTCGCGTGCAAATGCCACATTGGAAGCCACTGCCGGTTTCTCTGCAGTAGCCGACGTAGCAGTGGGCAGAAATCCTGATGGGGCTTTCGCAGCCCAGGGAGAAGTCAGGAATTTTTCAACAGATGGACCCGAATTAAGTTTTGAGGCTTCTAATACATCCGGTATAGGTTTCGACTTCGATGCACCACGCATTACATTTGGGATAGGGCGCCCGGGTATTGGCACAATGGCTGTTTTTGGCACCACAAGTGCAGAACTTGTTTTTAATGTGACGTTTAACACCGACGCAGAGTGGTGTATGGAATCGTCCCTGGGAGCCGCAATAAATGTTGGCGGTGAGATATCATTTCTCCGCTGGTCCAGAGACAGGCCGGTTACCATTGCAAATTATAGCGGTCCAAGCGGAACCCGAGGCAGCGGTTGTCCTTCAGGAAATATTTTGCTGATTGAACCAACCTATGAAGATATTCCATATCAGATTGCACGGCCAACAATATAAATAACGTGAGTTCGATATTATTTTTTTGAATTTGACAACCAGAAAGCCCCCTCCTTTTCAAGGAGGGGATTTAGGGGTGGTTTAAACAGGCCTATGAACTAAATTATCAACTTGTAGTCCTACTTAAAGTACTGTAACCACCCCCAACCCCTCCTTACGAAGGAGGGGAGACACTTTTTCCAGATTTTTATCTCGAACTCACGTTAAATAGGAGAGCAGATTACCTTCCACCTGCAGCCTGTAAATCCGCGATGCAGAAATCGTCCAGTTCGGGCACACTACCGCCAAAAACATTGGCTATAAAATCTGTTGTATTCACTGCAAAATACATCAGGCAGCTGTCTACATCACAGTGTGCTCCGTTCTCCTCATCATGATGCGGTTCCTGCATCTCTATACCGTTATTCACCAATCCAAAGAGGTGACCTGCTTCATGCAGTAAAATCGTTGTTTCCACAACAGATCGGGATGGCTGGCCAATCCCGCCACTTACCCGATCAACGGTTTCGCCAAAAAGTGCCATGGATGTATTAAAGTGGGCAATGCCAAGTACATTTTCCTGATCAAACTCTGCGTCAAGAATCAGAATGTAAGCGGCCAGCCTGCCCTCTTCAGACCAGGCCGTACGGTTTTCTTCCTCAATATCACGAACATCACTTGCGGAATAACTGCTTTCTCCGCCTGATGAAATCTCCTGCGGCTCCATAATTGTAATTGCTGATTTATTTAGCCTCTCTTCTAAAAACCGTTCGAGGTTTTCAAGTGCACTATTCTCCGGCCGATAACCATTCATATATTGCACTTCTACAATCAGTTCGCTGAAATCATCATCCGTTAAAAAAGCAGTTGCAGAGGACCCTGCGCCTCGCTGATGATCAAAACTAAATTCCGGATCGTCACCATTTTCCGGAGGGTCAGGATCGGTTACAGATTGATCGCCGCATGATAAAAATAGCAGCGTAATGAGCAGTGAAATCAAAAATGTGTACTTTGAAAACATTCGCTAGGTTTAGTTCAGATTCATCTGCTTATAGAGAGATCTGCACGTCAATGTTTCCGGTATGGCTATTTCTCTTCCCAAATCAGTTCAGGTTCGCCCGCGGCAAGGTATACATGGCAGCCATCATCGCCAATTGCAAACAGCCTCTGAAAAGTTTGATCTCCTTTTCTCCCCTCTGCCAGTACTCCCAATACCGGTCCAAAGATTTTACTTCTCAGGCCATCATGATAAATAGTATATAACCCAAAATCCGGATTTCCATGTATGCCTGATTCCCCACACATTGAAGAGTCGGATTCACATAAATCGATGGTCTTCCCTGAGCGGGTGTTTTTTACAGAGAACTCATCCAGTACCACCGGGTTGCCATCTGATGTTGTTACAGACATGCCAATAATTTCAAATTGAGCAGTGCAAACTTTATCCTCAATCAGTGTATCACAGGAAGATAGTACTGCCAGCAAGACTGTAATGGATAGTAGTGGTATGTAAAATTTGAATGCCGACATAAATAAAACTGCTTTTATTAATAACGAGAGATTGTTTAGTTAAGATATAATTAAACAATCTATTAACGTTTTTGTAATATATACATGAACTTGAAGAAAGTAAAATTAATCCAGAGAAAACCACTGAACACCAATGAAATACGCAGCTTTTTCATCACTTACCTTAATTCTGATATTGATTACTCTGTCATTGCAAACTGCAGAAGCCAAATTGGGTGAATCAGCATTCCCACAAACGTTTGAGCAGGCTGCCGAAACAGCCGCTGACACCCTGGAGTGGCATCGTCCCCGAACCGATGAGAGGGCTGATGAGCGCCGGCACCTGGTTGAAACAGGTATCATCGGGCAGGGCATAACCGACCCGGATGTAATCGAAGCGATGCTGAATGTTCCACGTCATCTGTTCGTTCCGGAGGCCAACCGAAACAATGCCTATCAAAACAATCCGCTGCCCATTGGCCATGGACAAACCATATCACAACCCTACATCGTGGCCTTGATGGCCCAGATGCTTGAAATTGAACCGGGCGATAAAGTTCTTGAAATTGGTACAGGCAGCGGATATCACGCTGCTGTGCTTTCCGAACTCACTCCCCACGTCTACTCAATTGAAATCGTGGAACCGCTGGGAACACAGGCAGCAGAACTCTACGCTGAGCTTGGATATGAAACCATCCGCACAAAAATTGCCGATGGATACTACGGCTGGGAAGAGCACGCCCCATTCGATAAAATTATTGTAACGGCAGCATCGGGTCACATTCCCCCGCCTCTTATTGAACAGCTTAACCCGGGCGGAATCATTGCCATACCTGTGGGAAGCCCCTATCAAACACAGATATTGATGCGTGTTTTAAAAGATGAAAATGGCAACATCCGCACAGAACGGATCCTTCCCGTTCGGTTTGTGCCGATGACCGGAGCAGCACAGGAGCAGTAATTCTATATGAACCGGAAAGAAACATCGTATAACCGCTGGAGTGCCGTTTCGATTTTTTTCGTATCCATTGCAGTTATTGCACTGCAACTGATGCTGATGCGGGCGCTCTCCGTAAGTCACTATTACCACTTCTCCTATCTGGTCATCAGCACAGCGTTACTTGGTTTTGGTGCAAGTGGCACATTTCTGGCACTGTTTTTTGACAGGCTGAAAAATAATTTCTCTCTCTGGAATCTGCTTTTTCACTTTTTGTTTTTGATATCCATCCCCGTTTCCTACTCTCTGGCGCAATCGCTGCCACTGGATACACAATATGTGCTCTACAGCAACGAACAACTGATGCTGCTGATCGGGTACAACCTGCTCATTTTTATCCCGTTTTTCTTTGGTGGTACCATCATCGGATTTATGCTCTCCTATTTCAAAAAAGAGGTACCCGAGCTTTACGGATCCAATCTTATCGGAAGCGGACTCGGTGGTATTGTAGCAATCGGGATGATGTTCTTTTTTCCCGCACACCAGCTACCTCTTTTGATTGCCCCCATCGTTTTTATTGCGATGATCTTTTTCTACATCTCTGCAAGGCCGGGCTCCAAGCCCGCTCTGATTATTCTCGTTTTGGGAGTTGCCGGTTCGCTTTATGCAGTTCTTTCTGATCCGCCCCAGCAAATTGACCCCTATAAAAGCCTTGCGCATTTTCAGCAGCTCGAGCGCCAGGATGATGCAACCCATATTGAGCAACGATTTGGTCCGCGCGGCCAGATTGATGTCTACTCTTCGCCAACATTTCATCACACACTTTTTGCAAGTCCGCTGGCCACAACGCTTCCTCCGCAACAACTTGCCCTGCTGATTGATGGTGAAGTTGCCGGAACCATCTTTTCAATCAGCGATGAAACGGATGCAGCCATCATGGATTTCACCCCGCAATCCCTGCCGTACCGTCTCACCGAAACCCCTGATGTGCTCCTTTTGGGAGAGGTTGGCGGTGTAAATATCTGGCTGGCAAAACGGATGGGTGCCCGCTCCATTACCGTGGTACAATCAAATCCGCAGCTGCTTACATTGTATGAAGAAACTCTTACCGACCTGGGAGGTGCTGCATTTTTTGATGAACGCGTAACAGTAGTGTCGGAAGATCCCCGCCTTTTTCTGGAGCGTACCGATCAACAGTTTGATCTGATTCATCTCGTGGCCGGTGAAGCTACTGCTACGGGTTCCGGAGGTCTCCAGGGGTTGAATGAAGATTATCTGCTAACTACAGAGGCTATTGCCCGGGCACGATCTCTGCTCACGGATCAGGGAATGATAAGCATAACTCGGGGGATTCAATCTCCGCCCCGGGATAACATCAAGATACTATCGCTGTTTGCCGACGCCGTTTCACAATTCAGTAATCAATCGCCTGGAGAGCATCTTCTCATCAGCCGAAATTACCTTGCTGCTAATACTATCCTCACCAAAGAACCTGTTAGCGTTGATTTGATTGAACGTTTTATCGGGGAGGTTCAAAACCAGCAGCTGGATATTGAATATTATCCCGGCGTACGTTCTGATGATCTTGAACAGATGAATCTGATTGAAGGTCCGGACGACAAGCCTTACTCTTACATTCATCAGGCAGTGCTGGAAATTCTTCTTGGTGATGCTAATGCGTTTTATGATGACTGGGCGTATAACGTAAGCGCCCCGACTGATGACAAACCTTATTTTCAGGACTTTTTTAAGTGGAGTTCGCTCGGCCTCTTTCTCGAAACGTACGGTGATGAGTGGTTCCAGAGGCTTGAGCTGGGCTATGTATTATTACTGATAACGTTTATTCAGCTTGCCGTTGCAGCTCTTCTGCTCATCATTGTGCCACTTCTTTTTCGATTGCAAACCTACCGCGCAGCACCGGGAAAAATGCCTACTTTCATCTACTTTTTTGCCATTGGTACCGGCTTCATGTTTGTTGAGATAACTTTCATTCAGATTTTTATCCGGTTTTTAGGTGATCCGATTGTGAGTGTATCTGCCATTTTCACCTCTATACTGGTCTTCTCAGGTCTCGGCAGCTTGTCACAAAAATGGCTGGGACTGCTGGCTGTCCACCGGATCCGTATTGCTGTTGCCGCAATTCTGCTAACAACCGCAGCGATTCTGTTATTTTCAAATGCCATTCTCAGCATATTCATCGGGGCGGGAATTGTTACCCGATATATCGTAACCGTACTGATGCTGATGCCGGTCTCTTTCTTTCTTGGCTGGATGTTTCCAAGTGGTATGGAGATTCTGGAAAAAAGAAGCTCCGGCCTCATTCCCTGGGCCTGGGGAATCAACGGGTTTGCTTCGGTAACATCGGCACCACTGGCTATAATGCTCTCCATGTCCATCGGATTCAGCCAGGTAATTCTGCTCGGCCTGGCTTTTTATCTGGTTGCAATGCTTACAAGTTGGGCCTGGAAATAGATCCCGCTAATTGATAAATACGTGCATTATTCATAAACCACTATGATTAATTATCTTATAAGGAAACCAGTGAGGCTTTTTAATAATGTATTTTGGAAAAGTGTCCCTCCATAAAATCCGGAGGGAATCACACTTTTCGCCCTTAAATTGTATTCTGTTTAATCAGAATCCGCCGCATGCTGTCATCATAAAAAGTAGCATAAAACAGATTGAAATCATCATTTTATATGAAATTTGTCGCATTTCGTTCACCATTTTTTTAGTTAGAGCTGTACACATTCATCAACATATCTGATCCATCTTCAAAATGGATATCAACACCTACCAGGCCAAACCGGTGGTTAGCGTAATAAACTACTTTTGAAATTCCTGGCAGATAGTTGGTTTTTTCTTCAATTTGAATGGTTTTAATGTACATCCAGCCCCAGAAATAATCATCTTCAGAAGAAACTCGTGTAACTGTTCGTTCTGTGGTTCCTCTTTGACCTTTTAGTTTATATTTATCTCCTTTTTTTGCGCCGTACTCAACCAGAGAAATCTGTTTTTTACCATCTTCCGATACGTTCTGAATGCCTTTTGATGTGATTCTTAAGCGTTCGCGAAGCGTAACCTGGTTGCCGTTTACCTGCAGATTTGGTGATTGAATCTGGCCAAGAATTGCCAGGTGTGCCGGGTTGGATATGGTTGCTGTTGCCTGCAGCGTGGAGATATCGCCTTCCCGCGCAATAATCTCGAAAGTTCCGTTAATCGGTGCGGTAAATGTATTACCCACGGCTCCCATTTCAGAAAGCTCTCCTCCCAGTGGTTCTGTGCCTGATGATTTTGAGCCGCTGTCAAATATATTACAGGAACTCATAACCAGCATTGCCAGTACCAGCATACCAGTAATTTTACTGCTTGTTTTTTTCATAACGCCCTCCTTTAATTGAGCGAACTGATTTTAGTTTTTCTCCCTCCCCATTTAATCCGGCTGACTTAAATTTCATAAAAAGTGTTACATATACGGCTAAAAAAAGAGGTGCCATTCCTGCTGCAATTGCAAGAATTGGCCAGCCAAACACCGTGAGATAGAGAAGAATAAATGCAGCTGCCGTAATGTAGCCTGCACAGAGAAGAGCTTTGATGCGTGCATTAAATGTATGCTCTGTCTCAATAGAATCTTTTGAAAACAGTACAAAGAAAAAGCCGAGGATTCCGGTAACAACGGCAATCTCATCGAGCAGATTGGTCTGTGCAACAACAAACCATCTGGTTTCAAAGTAGGAGGTGAGGATTGCAAAGACAGGAACTTCAAAAAATTCCGGTTTTCCGCCAAGAAAATAGAGATATCCGGCAATAACGCTCACACCCAGCAATAGATAACCGGGCAATCTGAAGCGATTTGGAAGTAGTAAATGAGAAGCCTGTTGATCCGTTGCAATCTCCATAATTGCACCTCCTCTTTAATACAATCAAATTATAAAAATAATTAGATATTTATGTCTATAATTTGTGGATTGGATTTTTCCTAGATGTGAATTAACGGCTAAATTGATGAATCTCTGAAAGATCAAATGGCTTGCTTAAAATGGCACTACTGCTCTAACCCTGTAGTAGAGATCATAGTCAGCATCGGTAAACAGCTCTTTGGCCGGCTGTGCTATTCCAAGTGCATGGTTCAGCGAAATCCCGAATAGGGAAATCTCATTCTTCAGTTCAGCCCCTGCTCCCCATCTTTGTACCGTATCGAAAGTATCCGTTTTGGTACGTGCATCCCAAACCACACCGGCATCTGTAAAGAGAGCAAGTGCTGTGCCCTTCAGCTCAATCAGGCCAAGAATGGATGTGTTCAGCGATGGTAAAAATGGCATCCTGTACTCAAGGCTTGCGAATGCAACCCGATTGCCTGCCACAAACTCCCTGTAACCCCGCACGCGATCTGCTTCATGGAACTGCCGGAAGGGCACCTCACCGGGCAGATTTAAATTGATGTTATCGAGTCGTGAAAAACCGATAAAATTTTGAGGAAGCGGTGTACCCCACTGCTGCTGGTACCTGCCAAAGATGTAAAATCGCTGCAGCCCAATCGATGGTAAAACGGTATAGGCGCTCAGATCGGCAGTTGCAAATTGCACATCCGAACCCAGAATCTTCTCGGAACCGGTTAGCATACTCCGTATCCCCCATCCATCAAGCGGATGGATGAGATTATTACGCCACGGCCGCTGTTTTTTGATACCAAATCCAATCGAAAAATCGGTTTGACGAGCTCGTTCAGGTGCCGGAGATAAGAATGAATCCGAAAAAAGATCGCGATCAAACGGACGCACTAAAACATGTCGTAACCTCGCAAAAACAGATCCGCCTCGGTAGGGTCCCTCAAAAAGATCCATCGGTAAGTTCATCGAAATATCTCCCCCAATCAGCTCTTCAACCAAAAATCGATCTCCGTAAAAATACGCACTTCCCGGCGTTTTATAGAGCGAAGTTGTGAAGGTGGGATATAGTGTGTTGTTCACATAGGAGGCAATGCCGTACGAACGGTCAAAATCTCCGAAGGAGAGATAGCCGGTCGCAGCAAAAATATGTTTTGCCAAAGGCTCTACAAATCCGGTGGTTCCAAACAGGCCCCAATTATCAGAATCTGCATAAAATGGCAACACAAGTGTTGCGGCATGGGTAATGTTACTGAGCGACCGATACCGGTATCTATCCTGAATGAGGCTTTCATTTGGATCAATCACGGCAGGAATTTCCCGCGGCGGGCTCTTCAACCGCCAGCTTGAATAGGCCTCAGGTACAATTGCATCCCCGCTGTAGTAACTTCTGCCGGCATCCACCCAAAATGCGTGATCGCGGCGTTTCGTCTCACTCGCTTTGATGAGCAGCTTTTCGGTTTCCAGAGTATCATTTTCTGCCATCCAGCCAAACGCTTCGCCACCGGTAAAGAGATTGGTAACGCGCTGTTCATCATCGGTATCAAAATCGTAGATAAAAACATTGGGCACTTCGTCCCGCAGTGAGGTAAATGCTACTCTGTTTCCTGAGGGACTCAATATGAAATTCCGGTTATCCACATCAAATTGATCGAGCAGTAATTCGCGTCCGGTTGCAGGCTGAAACAACACCATATTACGGCGCTCAAACTCATCAAATTTCTGAAAAAGCCAGTTTTGCCTCGCCTCAATCCAGAGAGGATGGATCACCTGTACATCGCCGATATAGTCGGTTATCTGCTCTTCAAGCCCGGTTTCGGGGTCATACAGAAAAAGATTGCCGGTACCATTTTGGTTCACGATGTAGCCGATTTTTCCTGCCGGACCGGGTACAGGGTAGCGTGCTCTGCGGCTCTGTGTGATACGCTCTTCTCTGCCGGTTTCCACATCAAGCCGATAAATATCATTCACCAGGGATGATCTGTCTCCCCTCACCATTCGTGAATAATAAACGTGTTTTCCATCATGGCTCCAGCTGAGGTCATTATTAATTCGCCCCTCCGCCACTCTTTTACTCTTTTTAGTTGAGTCATTTTTCACTATGAACAGGCTGCGAACCGGCCGTTCCAGCGAAGGCAGTGATAAAACAGCAATCAGGCTATCCCCCGGACTCACGGCCATATCAAAATAGAACTGACCCGGCAGCGCCAGTTTCTCAGCCCTCAGTGAGTCGGTTCGCTCCATTTGCGAAGCGAGTGTATTGTAGTAGACATTCATATGTTTTCGCCAATCTTCATAGAACGCCTCGTATCCTCCGACCACAACTTCATCGAAGGCAGATTCAAAATCGTGGTAGTTAAAAATGCCAAGCAAGCTTTCGCGATGTGCCAGCAGGTTCACCAGTGTGCTGTCGCCATATTTTTCTGTGAAATAGCGAAGCTGAGAATTACCCACGGCATACATCAGCCGGCCATCTTCGATGGATTGATTGCTCCGAAACCCCGGCCGGCTGTCAAAAATTGCCTTACGCAGCCAGCGATCGCCCCTCTGCGAATCCCACTTTTCGGTTTGATACTGCGCAATTCCTTCTGTCCAGAATATCGGGAGCGGATTGCCCACACCCCACTGAAGCAGCCCCATGTTACTCCATACCGCTTTGAAATGGAAAATGTGCCCAAGTTCGTGTGCAATCACTTTACGCAGCCATTTGACGTTGCCCGTAAAAACCTCCGGGGCATCGTTCAGGTTCACCCATATCATGGTGTATCCTTTGCCAATCGGGTTGGCAAAACCGTTGATGATCTCATCTTCATCAGACAAATAGATTGGGATTTTTTTGGAAAACGTAACCCCGAGGTTTTCAGACAGCGCGGCATAACTCTCTTCGGCAATAGCAGCAGCTTCGGCTTCGATACCGGCCAGTTTTGATGGATACATAATTTTAAAATGCTCCGTCTCCGCCACCTGCCAGTTCAGATAAGGGTGATTTCGGTTGTTAAAGCTGTTGAACCCCTGTGCAAACAGATCAGCGCTCACAAACAATGTGAGAGCAAATAAAGCTATACATTTCAAAAGGTTGGCCTTGCCATTATTCAATTGCATGCGAATATATTACCGACTAATAATTAATTAAACTTGAAAATGTGCTTATCAACTTGTTTACTAAAATGATGAATTTTCGATCTTCCTGAAAACAATATATTGATAAACAACTTCTCCTGAACCTCAATTATTACCCCTGTTCTCATGATTTTAGAACCCGATGTTTTAATCGCCTACCGCGACAAATTTAAAGATGCCATGATGCAAAATCGTGTGGATGAGGGTGTTGATATTGCCCCGAATCTCTCCTCCGGACGAATTGCTCAGATTCTCACTGAACTCGATAATGATGTTGTGGTTCCATTTCTTGAGAGAGTGGATGAAAAGCATGCAGCTGATATTTTAATCAAGCTTCCCCGTGAAATGGCCGCCGATCTCTATCGCAATATGAATCCGGATATTTCCACCCGTTTGATTGATACCATTCCCGTAGATGACGCTGCCGATATTATTGCGCTGCTTAATCAAGCGGAAGTTGATCATCTTTTTTCTAAAATCGATATTGAGTCAGGCGGAATCATCAGAAACCTGATGACCTATGAAGAGGATACCGTTGGCTCGGTGATGAATACCTACTATATCGCCGTTAGGGAAGGTACATCCGTTGGCGATACGCTGAATGCCATGAAAGATGCACCGGCACAGATACAAAACCGGGCGTATGTATATGTGGTTGATGATCAGGGAAAACCGAAAAGTGCCGTCTCCATGAAAGATCTGATTCGGACAGATCCTACAAAGAGAATTGATGAAATTGGCACAAAAGATGTGGTTGTGGTTCACACCGGAGATTCCGCCGTTCATGCTGCCCAGCTCCTCAGAAACCGACGCTTTCAGATGCTGCCTGTAACGAACGATGAAAATGTTCTGGTTGGAATTCTTCTGCTGGATGATGCCATCGATATCCTTTCGGAGAATATGGCCGATATGTTTATGACGATGGGTGCTGCCTCGGCCGATGAATCGTTCTACACGCCTCCGCTCGGGTCGGTTAAAAAACGGCTTCCCTGGATGGCCGGTAACGTATTTCTGAACCTGGGTGCCGTTGCGGTGATTGCCTCTTTCGAAGCGACAATTGAGGCGGTGGCTGCCCTTGCCATTTTCCTGCCCATGATTACAGATATGGGTGGTAATGTGGGTATCCAGGCGCTTTCAGTTTCTATCCGGAGTATTGCACTTGGTGAAGTTCGCCTGAGTGAGTACTGGCGCGCTGCAAAGAAAGAGGTCATTGTCGGGCTTGTTAACGGTCTCGCTCTGGGTGCTCTGTTTTCAGTTATTGCCTACATGGTACATGGCAGCCCAACCCTGGGGCTTGTTGCCGGCACCGCGCTTGCCGCAAACGTACTATTGGCCGGTATTGTGGGCGGAACCCTGCCGTTTATTATTAAGCGCTGGGGCGGAGATCCTGCAATGATGACCGGACCGGTACTTACCACCATTACGGACATAACCGGTGTAACCATCTATCTTGGTTTGAGTACCTATTTCCTTGCAAGTTTACTGGGAGGGTAGAAAATGTGAAACGAGTAAACCGAAAAACAGAGAATTATTTAACGGAGAAATTTTAAACCGATAAAGTTGCTGCGACATGGATCCAGTGCTCTCAGCTCAGAAACTTTCTCAGTTCTTCTGTTTCTAATTTCTAAACTCTTCAATTTAATAAGAAAGAATCTCCACCAATGCCGGATTGATATAGTAGTGTTTTCCCCTTATCTCTTTTTTCTGCAGGATCTGCAAATTGGCGAGTTCGTTCAAGTAATTCCGAGCTGTGTTTTCGGCATAGAGGCCGCGGTCGGTAAGATGATTCACCTTGATATAGGGCTGCGTAAAAATAGCTCCGGCAAGATCATCCGGTCGGCGAACTTCGGTCTGCTCACGAATTACCTGCAGAATCTCCTCTTTGCTCTCGATAATATCATTTACTTTCCGAAGAGTTAGCTGCGATGTCCACTCCACCGCCTTCAGCATGTATAGAATCCAGCTCTTCCAATCTCCCCGCTGTGATACTCCCGAAAGATATTCGTAATAGTCCTGTTTATGCTCAAGGATATAGCGGCTCAGATAGAGGATGGGCAGTTCCAACTGATGATTTCGCGTGATTATATGCAGATTCATAATCCGCCCCGCACGGCCGTTCCCATCCCGAAACGGGTGAATCACCTCAAACTGGTAATGGGCAATGCACATTTTCAGCAGCACATCATCCGGTTGTGATTTTTCATCATTCAGAAATTCAATAAGATTTTCCAATTTGGCCTCCACAATTCCTTTACCACGCGGTGGTGTGTAAGCCGGCTTTCCGGCATTTGGGCCCGTCCCTCCCATTCGGATGAAGGTGCGTGCAAAGGACGGACGAATCCCGTCCCCGCTCTCCTGAATGATCTGGTAAAGCCGAATAAAATAATTACAGTCAAACTGTTCATGCTCTTTCAGATAGTGGTATCCCTCCCAAAGTGCCTCCCGATATCGCAGCACCTCCTTGGTGGGGCCCGAAGCTTCACTGTCCGATTTCGAATCACTTACCGCTTTGTAGAGTTCATCATCGGTGGTGAACACATTTTCGATCGCACTCGATACTTTTGCTTCCTGCAAAGAGATGGAGTTGATCAGCATTGCCGGATTGGGAATCGCAATACTTCGACCGGCCAGCAGCGCCAGTGCCTCTTTTGCATGGCCAAGCTGTTCATAAATCTCCACATCGCGGTAGAGAGACGAATCAATTGGAAGCTCCGGAAGATCATTCCACGGCTTTGTACGATCGGGGTTAACGGGATATATTTGTTTATTTGACATTAAAAATCACCAGTTTTAATGTATGACATGCAATTTGGCATTAAAATAGAGAATCCAATCCTAACATACATTAAAATTTTAGATTTTTGATGTATGCTCTTTCATTAGACCTTAATGCTGCCTCATCAACCAACCTCAATACTTTGCGCTCAAATACAGACCGGTTTAATTAACCGTCCCGAATTCTCGGGACAAAGATACGCCAAGTTTCCCTTTGCGCCTCTTCGCGGCCTTGCCACGTCCAGATAAGTTTTGAATCGGGGGCGGTTTATCCTTCCCAAGTTTTGACATGCCCAACAATTACGTGTAAAGAAACAGAACACAACTCATCAATCAACCTCAATACACCCAACTCAAACTCAGCCCGGATGATTGAACAGCTAAGAGCGCTAAGGTACGCCAAGTTTTCCCTTTGCGCCTCTTGGCGGCCTTTATGGTTTTTCTTTCCCAAGTTTTGACATACCCAACAATTACGTGTAAAGAACAGAACACAGCTCATCAATCAACCTCAATACACCCAACTCAAACTCAGCCCGGATGATTGAACCGCTAAGAGCGCTAAGGTACGCCAAGTTTTCCCTTTGCGCCTCTTGGCGACCTTTGCGGTTAATCCTTCCAAAGTTTTGACATGCCCAACAATTACGTGTAAAGAAACAGAACACAGCTCATCAATCAACCTCATGACTCCCAACTCAAACTCAGTCCGGATGATTGAACCGCTAAGGGCACAAAGATACGCTAAGATTCTCCTTTGCGCCTCTTAGCGGCCTTTGCGGTTAATCCTTCCAAAGTTTTGACATGCCCAACAATTACGTGTAAAGAACAGAACATAGATCATCACTCAACCTCAATACACCCAACTCAAACTCAGCCCGGATGATTTAACCGCTAAGAGCGCAAAGATACGCCAAGTATTCCCTTAGCGGTTTATCTTCACCATGCCATACTCACATTGATGTGTAAAGAACAGATACGATCAAAAAAACTGTAAGGAATGTTCAATTTCAGACTCTTATGAGTATAGTTACCAACTTAAAAAGAATGAATTATGCTTGTTGAAAATGAAATCGGAAAAGAAATCGTGAATTGTGCATTGAATGTTCACAAAAGTCTTGGGCCCGGATTACTCGAATCTACCTATCAGGCTTGCCTCGCATACGAACTTCATAGCGCGGGCCTTTTAGTTCAAAAAGAGGTGGCACTTCCGGTTATCTATAAAGATGTAAAACTGGAATGCGGATACAGAATTGATCTCTGGGTAAATAACAAAGTCATCATCGAAGTAAAAGCAGTTGACGCGCTCAACGATATCCATCTCGCACAAATCCTCACATATCTGAAACTCACTGACAACCGCCTGGGTTTCTTAATCAATTTCAACGTGCCAAGAATTAAAAATGGAATCCGCCGCGTGGTAAATAATTTATGAACCAATCAGCTTTGCGCCTCTTGCCGGCCTTTGCGGTTTTTCTTGCTGGACTATGCCAAGCTCATATCCATGTGTAAAGATCAGAACTCATCAATCAACCTCAATACACCCAACTCAAACACAGCCCGGATGATTGAACCGCTAAGAGCGCTAAGGGTCGCTAAGATTCGTATACGTCTTGGTAGCTTATCTTCCCAGGTGCTTATCAAACCAGCGAATGATTTGATTCGAGACATCCGCGATGAACTTGGGTTCGGTTGGGCCATGGCCGGTTCGGGGGTAGAGAATCATCTCTGAATCCACCCCTTTCTCCTGAAGTGCCCAGTAAAACTCCTGGGCTTGACCCAGCGGCACCCGCAGATCGTTTGAGCCGTGAATAATCTGTACCGGTGTCACCACATCATCCATAAAATAGACAGCAGAGTGGCGCTCGTATGTCTCCATGTTTCCGCCCCAATAAGGCCCGCCCATGTGTGCTGTTAAATATCCCGGGATATCTGTAGTACCCACCATACTCACCAGGTTCGACAATCCCGCCCCCATACTTACCGCTTTGAAACGATCCGTTTGGGTAACAATCCACGACGTCATATAGCCGCCGTAGCTCCAGCCCATCTCGACCAGGCTATCCGGATGGGCAACACCCATTTCAATCACACTGTCCACACCACTCATCAGATCCTCATAATCGCCATATCCCCAGTCCTGGAAATTGGCATATCGAAACTCCTTCCCGTAACCGGTGCTTCCCCGCGGATTTGGCCTCAGCAGCGCATACCCATGCTCGGCAAAATATTGGATCGCATAAATATTCCCCTGCCCGGTAAATGTTTGCGAATAGACCCCCGCCGGACCGCCATGCACCATCAAAATCAGCGGTACACGATCACCCGGCTGATAGCCAACCGGGTAGGTGAGCAACCCTTCGATCTCCATTCCATCGGGCGAGTTCCATGTGAGCAGCTCAGTATCACCAAACTCAGGGAAG
Organism: Balneolaceae bacterium; assembly: GCA_020832415.1. GTDB lineage: Bacteria > Bacteroidota > Rhodothermia > Balneolales > Balneolaceae > Rhodohalobacter. Next base: position 17,737 of record JAFIES010000013.1, read on the forward strand.
CTTATCTCATCAAATACCGATGTCACCTGTACTGCTTCAAAGCTATCCAGATCCGAGTAATATATCTCACGGGGAGTATTTGAATCTTCAAATGAAAATGCCACACGATTTCCGGCACGGTTTACCACAAACATGTTATAGATTCCGTTTTCCGGTGTGATGAGCTCCGGCTCGCTGCCATCCAGCGCAACCCTGTAGAGAGCCGACAGGGTGTTTCTGCGCTCGGTGATCAACAGATGCCCATCTGCATCAAACCCGGTGATGGTGGCATTGCGATCGTAGGTATGCGCCAGTGCCCGCGGTTCACCACCCGAAGCAGGTACCACAAACAGATCCTGAATACCGATGCCTTCGAGCCGCCCGCCATGTGATGTAAACACCACGTACTCCCCATCCGGTGTGAAGTACGGGCTGCCATCCGTTCCCTCCCGATAAACCAGTGATGTAACCGCACCGCTGTCGGCCGGAACGGTGGAGATGTTCATCTTATAACGATCGTCGATTCGCGGAGTGGGCTGGTGGGCGAACACAATGGTTTCCCCATCGGGTGACCAGTCGAACGATGTGGTGTGCAGATCATCCGCGTAGATTGCGGTTGCGCTGTCGCTATCCACCGGCTGTACATAGATTCGTGAAAATTTAAAATCACGATCCACCAGAATTACATCACGCCGTTCGCGCTCGCGTGCTTTCTCCTCGTCGGTCTGGGGATCGGTCATGGTGTAGGCAATCCGGCTGCCATCGGGCGACCACTGAAAGCTTCCCACTCCATTCTCTGCCGAGGTGATTTTCTTCGCCTCTCCTCCATCCAGATACATTTTGTAGATCTGCCGGCCATTATCGCGGGAGGAGATAAAGGTGAGATAGCGTCCATCCGGGCTGAATTGCGGATTGGTGGCTGACTGATCGCCGCGTGTAAACTGCCGGTTCATCGATCCATCGGCATTCGCCACCCAGATGTGGGTTGTAAAGCTCGATTCATCCTCTTCCATATTGGTTTCGCGCACGGTGTAGGCGATCATCGAGCCATCGGGTGAAAGTTCCGGTGATCCCACTACGGGCAGATTCACCATCACCTCGGGTGTCCAGCTATCGATAGTTGTCTGAGCATCAAGGTTCTGGAAAATAAAAAGTACAAACAGAGTGGTTAAAAACAGGGTGGCAGAGGTACGGATCATGATCAGCTATTTAGTTAAAATTGAGCAACCTGAAATAACCACAAGAAAATGGAAATCGCAACTGTGGAAATGTTAAACTGATAAATGTTCAACAGAAAAATGTTAAACCGATAAAGTTGGGTGTTGGTTTGGTTCGTCCACATACCCGGGAGATGTCTCCATGCACTCGCTCCGCTCGTTTAGTCGACATGACAGTGGCGTTGGGGCCACAATGCGGCGGGCGTTAAGTTCATGAATAGATCAATGTTTTTACTTGCCCGCCGATGATAGAAGGGGGATTATGCTAATACCGACGTAACTCGCATGCTTGCATATCACGGAGACAAATACGCCGGCTTCTTAATTTATAATCAGTATTGTCATCCCGAGCGAAGTTCCGGCAGTGCTTTTCTGACGGGACTGAGTCGAGGGATCTCCTCGCTCAAAGAAATATTCAACCGATAAAGTTGGGCCTCCGCTCGTTTAGTCGACATGACAGGGTGCTGCATCAGAAGCCAATTGTAACACCGCCCACCGGCAGGGTGTTAAATTGCAGAACTCTGTCTATGCTGCCATCATCATTGTACTGAAAACTCCAGAGGTTGTCGCGGTTATACACATTCACCAGATCAAAAAAGATGCTGAAATTCCAGTTTGGATAAGAATACATCTTATCAATCCGAAGGTCGAGGCGGTGATAGGCCGGATATCGCTCTGTATTGAGTAACTGATTCTCCTCTACAACCCACTGCCGCAGCTCAGGCCTGTAAACAGGTTCTGTGTAGGGCCTGCCGCCCAGATATCTGAACTTCAGGCTTATTTCAAACTGATCGGAGGGCATAAAGGGAAGCCATGAGATAGTGTGGAACCACCAATTCGATTTCATTCTCTGATACCACTCCCTGTCAGAAAACGTCAACCGGTATCCGGCTATCAGGGTGAGCATGTTCCGGTGGTCAAAATCCCAGTTGTAGGTTTTGTCGTTTCTTGGATCTACCGCTTTCGACTCAAAATAGGTGTAGCTGAGAATACCGGAGAAATTATTCACCAGTTTCTTTTGGAGCAGTAATTCTATTCCAACCGATTCCGCCCGGCCGGCATTGATGAATGTACCATCATTAAACTGGAGAGGATTTTGTGTTGCAATGGTGAGGGGCACCGGCACATCAAAATACTCCTTAAAATAGCCCTCCAGTACCAGCTTAAGATCATCCCGAAAGATGTGTTCGATCCCAATTACATACTGCTCTGTGAATTTATTATCCAGGTTTCTGTTGGCTTCATTCGCAACCAGTTCATTATACGCCGGCGACTGAAAATGCCTGCCATAAGCCATATTGAGTGTTGTGTTGGAATTCAGAAAGTAGGAAAGTCCCAGCCGCGGACTCAGTGATGAGAAATCATTATAGTCGAAATAATCGTATCTCAGGCCCGCCGTAACCCTGAACGATCGCAGAAGATCAAGCGTAAGCTGCGAATAAGCCGCTGTTTTAAAGGAGTTCACATCCTGATTTACCCTGTACTCGGGATAGATATCAAATATTCCAACAATCTGGTCCAGCTGTCCCTGATCATAGATAAAGAGTGTATCCGCATCGTTAACCAGATCAAAATTAAAGTTTACATCTTTGTATGATGCACCAAAGCTCAGCTCCACATTCCTGTTTGCCAGGTAGGTAACATCCGTCTTGATTGTATTCTCCCTTTCAACAGAATTATTCGTAAAAAAGATATCCCTTCCGGGCATATTGTACACCTCAACGTAGTAATCGTTCTGAACAGATGAGAGTGTGGTGAACGAGAAGAGATTATCGGTCCAGAGTGAGCGAAGTGTTACCCCTGCGATATACTGCGAATTTTGGGTATCGAGGTTTTCAGCTCCCCGCCCATACCCGGCCTGATCTCCGCCCTCAATATTGATCCTGTCGCTGCCGTACACCCCGTTAAAAAAGAGGGTATGATCTCTGTTCAGATTCCAGGTAAATTTACCCTGTGTGTTGTAGTAGTTGGGGATTGCAGTTAGCCCGGTAGCCGACACAATCCAGTCGAGATAGCTGCGGCGTGCTGAAAAAATAAAACTGGCATTCGAAGAAACAGGTCCTTCAAACAGTGCGCCGGCACCTGCCATACCCATTGACGCTTCACCCCGAAGCCTGTCGGTTGCCCCGTTTCTCAGCGAAATATTCATAACAGATGAGGCCTTATCTCCATACCTGGCAGAAAAAGCACCCGCATAAAAATCGATCTCCCGTACCATGTAGCTGTTCAGCAGGTTAATCGGGCCTCCCCCTGCACCCTGCACGGCAAAATGGTTCGGGTTTGGAATCTCAATATTATCCATCATGAATAAATTTTCTCCGGGATTCCCACCCCTCACAATAATCTCATTCATCTGATCGCTCCCAGAGGTTACCGACGGCAACGCTTGTACTGCGCGCTGAATATCCACCAGGTCGCCCGGGCTGCGGCGTATCTCTTCAAAGTTCATGGAGTGGCTGCTCACGATGGCGTCTCTGGGCCTTTCAAAAAAGCTGCCCTGCACTTCAATACCTTCACCTTCAATCAACTCCTCTTCCAGCCTGATTTCAATAATTGTGGTTCGGTTCGAGCTTACAATAATATTGCTCCTTCGAACCGTAGTGTAGCCGATGTAGCGAATGGTGAGGTTGTAGCTTCCGGCAGGCAATCGGTCGATTTGAAATTTTCCATCAGTGTCGGTTGCCGCCCCAAGAGTCGTGCCATCAATCAGAACAGCAGCGCCGGGCAAAGGACGCAGATTCCGGGCATCGATCACCTCACCTGCAATGCTCCCAATCCCATCTTCACCTGCAGGGTTGACCGGATTGTGGGACAGAGGCTGAAAAAAAATAAAAGAGGCTGCCAGAAAGATCAGATACATCAGGCCTTATTCACAGGTTTATGTTCTCAGATGGTTTTATAGAAGTTCCCATGATACCCAAAAAGCACCGGCTGCGGAATGGTTGCACGGGCTATTTCACTAAAATCGGACGAGTTAAGCACCAACAGAAAAGAGTTCCCGTTTGCTTCGTCCAGAACGATTGAGAGATTCACCCCATCATCTTCAGTTTTGCCATTCGGATTGGGAAGAAATACAGGTTCGCCCGGAAAACAGTTCTTTTCCCTCCAAATCGTGGACTTATCGGTTTGCAGGTCTGATTTTACAATCTGATCGTAAAAACTGTTCTTTTCAGAACGGTTCACCCCGATGGAATAGACATAACGATAGCTGCCATCCATGTTCAGTGAATCGTAGTGGAAGCACGGCAGCTCAACACCCTCTTCACAGAGAATTTCACAGACCGCTTTCCCTTCTCTGGCAGGATCGAACCGGTATCTTCTGATCTCACCCCCGGGCAGCTTTTTCTCTTCAGATCTGATTTTATCAAGGTAGAAGGCGTCTATGATTCCGGGATCGGGATAGGTCACCATATCAAATATCAATTCACCCTGCTGTTCAAATGCATTTATATGATGGAAGGCAAAGAAAGAGTCGGTCTCGGTCTGTTTCACCAGCTCGCCGGTATGGCGGTTGAATATGAAGATCCGCGTGCCGCGATCCGGTTTCCATTTATAGTTTTCGATAAACGGTTTGGCATGGAATAGTATACTGAGCGGATTTACCACGAAAGGATATTCCACAAGTATCAGGTAGTTCGGGCTCATCCCAAAACTGTGGATATATGCCGGCTCTTTCACGCGCTGTTTGGCAATAAGCTGCGGCGGCTGATCTTTTTCAAGCTGCATAAACCTGTAGTTGCTAACACGACCAAAGCGCGTGGTCAGGTTTATAATTGCGTCTTTATCAAAATGGGGGTGAACGGTGGTAACATGCTGTTTCACCTTTGTATCGTAGGCAAATACGCCCACTGATTTCAGCGTTTCGGGGTCGAACTCTACCTGGAGTGATGGCTCGCCGAGTGCCACAAATTTACCGTGAAGCTTTCCGATATTTACTTTTGAACTATCGGTAAAACGCGGATTAAACACCTCTTTTACGCGATCGAAAAGAGAGTAGCAGGGATCAGTGGCAAACTCTGAATACGAAATTTTACCCAGCTCTTTCGCTTCGCTGTACGCTTTGCACTCCAGGAATTTATTGGCATAAGCAACCTTGCCGCCCCTGAATGTGAACTTGTGCAGCATCGCCAGCCCGTCGAACCAGTGCCTGTAGTTTTGATCACCGGCTTTAAATGTGCCGGGGCCATTTCGCAGCAGCGTGCCTTCCACCCAGTCCGGCATTGTACCGCTGATTGGGAGCTCATCAAGTACCAGTTCCTGCTCGCTGGTTGAAAAACCGATGTCATACGCTTTTCGCATTATATACCGTTTTGATTGGGTGTGGGATCGATCAGTTCAGCCACAATTTTACCTGATGAGAGCACAGCCGGTACACCTGCTCCGGGATGGGTGCCTGCCCCTGCAAAATAGAGGTTCCTGAACTGTTCCGACCTGTTATGCGGCCGGAAAAATGCTGACTGCAACAGGCTCGGTGTGAATGAAAACGCTGCGCCGTAATGGCTGTTCAGTGTGTTTTTAAAATGAGGCGGATCGATGTAGTGCTCCGCTATAATGTTTTCTCTTAAATCCGGCAGGTAGTTCTTCTCAAGAAAATCGAGAATTCTGTTTTTGTACTCTTCAGCAATCTGTTCCCATTCAATATCTGCCTTCATATTTGGCACCAGTGCCAGCACATAAAAAAGTTCAGAACCTTCCGGAGCAATTGATGAGTCTGACCGTGTGGGCATGTGCAGATAGAGAGAAAGGTCGTCGGGTAGTTTTGTGCCTTTAAAAATCTGTTTCATCAGGCGTTTATACTCCCTGCTCAATATGATGTTGTGATGAGAAAGTTTCGAATCGAGATATCTTTTTTTGGTGCCAAAATAGATCACAAACAGAGAGGAACTGTAACTCTTTCTGTCGATCTGCCTGTTCTTATATTTTTTGCGCGATTCTTCCGGAATCAGGTTCCGGTAAGTAAATGCTGAATCTGCATTCGAAACCACGATATCGGCTTCATGAACGGTGCCGTCTTTAAGCCGCACGCCTGTTACGTTCTCCCCCAAAACCATGATCTGATCCACTTCACTATTCAACAGCATGGTGCCGCCAAGCTCTTCAAACAACCTGCTAAACCCCTTTACAATGGAACTGACCCCGCCCACGGCGTAATGAACACCCCACTCTTTTTCGAACTGCATAATCAGCAGATAGATGGATGGCGTATCGAACGGATTGCCGCCGATCAGCAGGGGATGAAATGAGAAGACTTTTCGGAGGAAATCGTGCTTTATATATCTTCTCACATATTGATGCGTGCCCATATAGGCGCCCAGCCGAATTACGCCCGGCATAATTTTCAGCATATTTTTGAACTGAAGAAACGGCTTATCGGTATACGGGTGAAACAAGCTGAAAATATCCGTAGTACGCCGGGTAAACTTCAGGTAACCCGCTTTGTCCGCCGGATTCCAGAGATCGATCTGCCTGAGCACATCTTCCTCATTGCGCATATAGTCGAAATGCCTGCCATCGCTGTCAAAAATGCGGTAGAACGGATCGAGGGGAGCCAGTGTGAAATAGTCATCACGTTTTTTTCCGGCAGCATCAAATATCTCGTCAAAAATATAAGGAGCGGTAATCACCGTAGGCCCGCCGTCAAATTTAAACCCATTGATATCGTACTGATATGCCCTGCCGCCGGGTTTATCTCTCTTCTCGATGATGTTTACATCGTGCCCTTTTGCTGCCAGACGAATCGCTGACGACAGCCCGCCAAAACCGCTGCCGATAACGATAATTTTTTTTCGCTTCTCCATCCCTTAGTAGATCAGCCTGATTTGATGGAGATAGCTCTCGGAATCGAGCGTAAACAGCGTATCCGAGAATCTCGGTGGACCAAACCGTCCCCGGGCGTTATTGGAAAATCCGTACCCTTCTCTCGGAACACCAAAAATGTTGGTGTCCAGCTTCATATTCTCGTTTTCGTCATGAACAATGGCCAGAGCATAGGTTCCGTGGGGGATGTCATCAAGCCTTATTTCCCTAAGTTCTGCAGTTACGGGCACAATCTCAGACCTGAACGCTTTCTCCCACTCATCAGGAAAACCCTTCTCATCCGAATAGAGTGAAATCAGTATTACACCATTTTGGTTATCGAGCGACTCCAGTTGAATAATGATGGTGCCGGTTTCCTGCAGATATGATTCCGCCGCAGGCTGAGCGGTATGGAGCACTCCCGAAAGGAGCAAAAAAAGAAGCAGTTTTGCCATCGCAATGTCTGTATGAGAACTGAAATCTCTTCAGTTCGATATATTATTTGGGGTTAAGCACAAACTTCGCGCATCTGTTTTTTGTGACTGGCCGCAACTGCTCTTCTACTGCCTCTCATAATCTGCCCATCACAGAGTCGAAAAATCTAATCTGTACCGGAAAAGTTCCTCTAACAGATATTTAGCATTTTCCCTCTCTTCGGCAAGTTAGAACTTTCACATAATTACGGCTCTGTTAAACGGAGAAATGTCGAACAGAGAAATGTTAAACCGAGAAATGAACAACAGAGAAACAGAGCAATATTAAACCGATAAAGTAGCTATGACATAGATCCAGTGCTCTCACCCACAACCTTTTTCAGTTTATAATTTCACTTCGTGGGAATCGCTGCGCTTAGAGCTTGGTTTATCTATTTTCCGTTTTTCGGTTTTTCTGTTCGACATTTATCTGTTTCTCTGTTTATCAGTGTCTCATTTCGATCTCTCCATGCACTCGCTCCGCTCGTTTAGTCGACATGACAGTGGCGTTGGGGCCACAATG
>JAFIES010000022.1 GCA_020832415.1 Balneolaceae bacterium
GTTGGACGGAAGCAAGACCTCCAATCAGTTCCGGCATTTCTTCAACTACTACAAAGTAATCCTCTTGTGGTTCAGAATTATCTGTATTCACTGTAAATTCTTCACGCTCCAAGCCCATCGATTGCAAAACAGTGTTGTATGATTCAGGATCGAGCTTTGTATTAACAATAATTACACCTTGTTTTCCTCTTTCGCCAAACCTACTGATTGCAGCTTCATCTTTTAAAATTTCAATAGATTCAATATGCTCGGGTTTGAGATTATTTAGTTGTCCCAATCTGCCTTCATGGCGTGCCGCTTGATCTTCTTCACCCATAAATATGATTACCTGGTGATATCCACGTTCACCGGTCCTATCAACATCTGTCATTAGGTTGAGTTCTTCTTCATCATAAATTTGTTGCGTTTGCATATCTGTGCAGGCCATCGCGATGATGGTGCCCAGCATTAGCGTGCCAAATAGGGCAAGGCTCGATCGTTTAGGAATTTTAAGGGTGGGTTTGTATTGAGTTATCATTTCTATCCTTTTTTTTAGGTTGGATGATTCCTGAGCCATATTTACGGAAAGTTCTTGTTGCAAATTGGGTTTTGGTAACAACTCGAGCAAGAGGGAGGCGTACTTTTTCCGGGAGACAGACTCCTCTGACAGTACCAACAGATCGCAGCGCAGTTCTCGGTATTCTATAATTTCCCGCTTGAGCCGGTGCACCAGCGGATGAAACCAGAATATTGCCTGGGTAAATGTTACCATCACCTGCGATAAAAAATCGTTTTGAGTGATGTGAGATAGCTCATGGCGAAGTGCCATGTTCATATTTTCGTTGTGATTGCGGATGGAAGCAGGCAACAGCACTACCGGTTTTCGATATCCAAATGTTACTGGGATAATATCCGCATCGATAAATGCAATTTTCACTTTTTTTCTGATGGAACCGAGTAACTCTCTGTTTTTCTTGTCGAGATTATCAATTGTATCGGTTTCGGTGTAGCTGCATCGGTTTCTTAAGGAGTGAAGCCGTGCCCACTGGCCGATAAATTTTGCTATTGAAAGAATCACTCCTGAGATAAAGAGAAGTACAATGCCCGCGTATGCAATTTGCAGAAATGTGAGTGAAGCAGTGGTTTCAGCAGGAGTAATGCCAATCTCCATCGGTGCCATTACTGTAATAATTTTCAGACTGCTTTCTGCCGTATTTTGTGCAAACAGTGCGGATTCCAGTCCCTGAAGGCCTGCAAGTAGAAGAAATCCTGCCGGCAGCGAAATTAATAGTGCCAATCGTGTATGGTATTGATAGTGCGGATGGATGGAGTCACTAAATTTTAAAACAACCCAGGCAGCTGCACTTATGCAGGTCCATATAAGTAACGGAAGCCACAAAAATGAGACTGTCTGTTCGAAATTTTCTGAAAGTGAAAGTATGAGCCTGTCCATTATTTGTCCTCAAGTTTGTCAATCAGTGATTTGATTTCACGAAGGTCAGCTTCAGACAGATTTTCACTCTGCACTAATGTTTGTACCAGATCTTTGGGAGAGCCCTTAAACACTTTATCCACCAGGCGATCAATCAGGCTAAAGCGAACATCCTCAGGTTTCACCGCAGCGTAATAGATATAGCTGCGGCCCTCTTCCCGATATTTTAAATAATCTTTATCAGCAAGATTTTTCAGAATGGTCATCACTGTGGTGTATGCAACATCACGATATTCAAGCATTCGCTTTCGTACATCAGCCACGGAGGCTTCGCCAAGCTCCCATACATGGTTCAGGATTTCCATTTCTGTTTCTCCGAGCGGACTGAGTGGTTTTCGCATAATGATTTGGTTGATTAATTGGTTAGTACTAAGTAAGTAGTAAAAAAAGAAAGATGCAACTATTATTTTAATATTAATTCACCGGAACGAGATGGCTACAGATAGAATTGGTATTAAAAAGGAAAATCACAGACAAAAATGCCGCGAAAATATTTACGCCAAATTGATTCAAAACTAAACAGAACAAAGCTTTCTGATCACAAAAAAGCACTCTTTATTCTGCATGATCAGCTCAACCTTTCTGTTTGGCCGGATTGGGTTCAAAAAGAGAAGCCCCTTTTGATTTTTATGGAAAGCAGGCAGAAAGGAGAGGAGATTCCACATCATAAAACAAAAGCTGTCTATGTTTTAAGCAGTATGCGGCACTTTGCACTGGAGTGTGCAGAGAAGGGATATCCGGTTTTGTATTACTCAGCAAACGGCCACTTTGATGATGGACTCACTGAGGTTCTTTCTGATTTTGACGGGAATCTTTGGTATATGACGCCATCTGAATGGGATACCAGAGAACGACTGAAAAAAGTGGCTGAACAGTTCCCGGATAAGGTAAATGAGATTGCAAACACATTTTTTCTGGCAGATGCCAAACAGTGGAAAGAGAAAATTGCACCCGGATATCGAATGGAATACTTTTACCGCGAGATGCGCAAAGAGACAGGATATCTGATGGATGGCAATACTCCGGAAGGAGGGGAGTGGAATTACGATGATCAGAATCGAGAGTCTCTGCCTAAAGGCCATACTATTCCGAAGATTAAAACATTCCAGCCGGATGAAATCACCAGCGAAGTGATGGAAATGGTTGAGGAATATTTCCCGGATAGTTTCGGTGAACTACAGAATTTTCAATTTGCGGTCAATCGCGAGCAGGCACTTGAGCTGCTGGAACAGTTTATTGTAGAGAGACTGGACCAATTCGGCCCTTATGAAGATGCTCTGAAGACCGGAGACCACAAACTGTTCCATTCGCAGCTATCTATCTATTTGAATAATGGATTATTGTTGCCTCGCGAAGTTTGTGAAAGGGCAATTGAAGCGTACGAAAAAGGAAATACGCGCCTCAATTCTGTGGAGGGATTTATTCGGCAAATTATAGGGTGGAGGGAATATATACGAATTTACTACGAAGCGATGATGCCGGATGTGCGCGATGCAAATCACTTTAATTTTAATAATCATCTGCCCGAAATGTACTGGACAGGTAAAACAGAGCTAAAATGTATGGAAGAGAGTCTGCGCCCGGTAATTAAAGAGGCGTATTCTCACCATATCCAGAGACTGATGATTCTAAGCAACTTCAGTAATCTCACGGAAACAGATCCGCGGGAACTGAACAGATGGTTCTGGCTTGCTTATGCCGACGCTTACGAATGGGTTGAGCTCCCTAATGTTCTGGGGATGAGTACTTTTGCCGATGGTGGTGTTTTGGCATCCAAACCGTATGTGTCAGGCGGAAATTACATCAACAAAATGAGCGATTACTGCAAGAACTGTGAGTATAGTGTTACGAAAAAAACGGGTGAAAAAGCGTGTCCGTTCAACTATCTGTATTGGAATTTTGTGGATAAACAGAGGGATACGTTTAACAACAGCGGGCGTGTAAACTTTATGGTGAATATGTTTGATAATAAAAAATCGGACGAGGAGAAGAAGGCGATCAGGGAATCATCAGATACGTTTCTCAGAAATCTGAAACGTATGGAGGAGTCCGTTTAAGAACGGTACTTTTTCTCGTCAACTTCTACTTCAAAACACGGGAGAAATTGTTAACTTCGTGCTGCAGAAAAGATCAGAAAAATTTATGTCGAAAATCATCAGCGAAGTTACTCTACGTACCAAAGGAATTTTACCCGTTCAAAAACTGAAACTGTTATCACAAGCCGGGGTTATTTCCGGGGTGGAAGGACACCCCATTCAGGATAATCAGTTTCAGCCCAACTCGATCGACCTGAGGCTGGGAGAAAAGGCCTACCGTGTTCGAAGCAGCTTTTTACCAGAGAATGAAACGGTTCAGCAGAAAATTGATAAGTTGCACCAGTATAATTTCTCTATTGAAGATGGCGCTGTACTCGAGCCGAATTGTGTTTACATCATTCCGCTTCTCGAGGAACTGAATTTGCCCTCATCAAATTTTTCTCCCTACAAAAAGGAGAATTCTATACCAGAAAATGAAGATGTACGATTGATTGCCGAAGAGAATCTTACAGCGAAGGCAAACCCAAAAAGCACTACCGGCCGCCTGGACATTTTTACACGGGTGATCACCGATTATTCAAACAGGTTCGAAGAGATTGAACCGGGTTTTAAAGGCCGCCTTTACCTGGAAGTTGTACCCAAATCTTTTCCTATCAAAGTGAGAACGGGGCAGAGGCTCAATCAGCTTCGAATTCGCCATGGCCACACTATTCTTTCTGATCAGGACTTGCTGAGAACACATGGCAGCGATCCGCTTCTTTTTGATGAGAATGGTGATCCACTGCCGATGGATCAGCTTTATGTGAATAAAGGCCTCTTTTTAAGGGTGAACCTCAAAGGAGACGAAAATGATATTATCGGCTACAAAGCGAAAAAGCACCGGGACTTGATCGATCTGGATAACATTAATCATTACGAAATATCCGATTTTTGGGAGCCCATTCTTGGCAGCAGTGAAGATCATTTAATCCTTGAACCGGAGGCTTTCTACATTTTTGCATCCAGCGAGCGCTGCCGGATTCCGAAACATCTTGCGGCTGAAATGATAGCTTACGATACCGGATCGGGTGAATTGCGAACACATTATGCGGGATTTTTCGATAGTGGTTTTGGCGGTGAGGTGGAAGATCGGGGTGCAAGGGCTGTACTTGAAGTGCGTTCGCACGATGTGCCTTTCTTGATTGAGCACGGACAAACCTTTTGCAGTATGACCTTTGAGCCAAATACAGAAATCCCCGATTTTGTTTACGGAACGGATATAAAAAGTAACTACCAGGGGCAGGGATTAAAGCTTGGCAAACATTTTAAACAGGGATAAACTATGCCTGTTGATCGATGCATTTGCCACAACATACTTTTTAAAGAGATTAAACGCATTGCAGATGAACGCGGTTTCACAACACTTGAAGAGCTTCAGGATGCAAAAATCAGCAGTACCAGTTGCCAGCTCTGTTTGCCCTACGTTAAACAAGTTTTGAAAACAGGAAAAACGTCGTTCAGACCGGGAATTTATTTAGATGAAGAGTAATGAATCTGTTCTATGCCATTCCATCCGATTTCTCAGAGAGCAGTGTTTCTATACATGGACAGGAAGCGAAACATATCTCAAGAGTACTTCGATTTTCTGAAGGTGATTCGATCTCTGTAACCGATGGAGAGGGTGGTACTTATCAGTGTGAAATTGAGACAATCGGTAAAGAGAGATTAACTGCCCGTATAAAATCAAAAGAAATAAGTGAGAGAGTATTACCATTTATAACTCTCTGCCTGGGGCTGATAAAAAAGAGGGACCGACTTGAATTTGCTGTTGAAAAGTCCGTGGAACTCGGAGCCGACAGAATCATCTTGTTTTCAGGCGATAACAGCGAGAGAGCAAAAGTTCGGGTTGATCGTATTCAAGGCGTAGCACTCTCTGCCATGAAGCAGTCAATGGGATTATTTCTGCCTGAGGTAATCATTACAAATTCATTGAAAGAAGCTGTTAAATCTGCAGAACCTGATGTAAACATAGTGGTAGCTGATGAACAACTTGAGCCTAAAAGCGGCCCGCAAATGAACAAGTGGGATAAATTCTTACTTATAGTTGGGCCGGAGGGAGGTTTTTCGAACAGGGAGAGAGAGTTTCTTGATACAATTAAGTGCGAAAAATATTCACTTGGAGAGAGACGATTACGGGCAGAAACGGCAGCAATTGTGATGGTAGATCGGTTTAAAAATCTCTAAACAAAAAAAGGTTGTCTCCATTTCTGAAGACAACCTTTTCTGCCAATTTCCTTCAGTCCTATCGATGTAATGAACCTGTTGGAGTCTGCACAAGCATTTCCAGATTTTCGGCGGTTTCCCAAAGCTTCATCGCTTCGGTTAGTGTTTCATTCATATAGTCGTTCACAACAGGATAGAAATATTCACTTCCCCAAACCTGCCTTGCTAACTCAGCCTTCATAAAGCCGAAATTCATCGGTTTTAGTTCATCATACATTTCCTGTGTCAGAAGCAGGTTGTCATCGTCAATGGTTGGTTCATCAATGTCGGTTGTTATTTCTAAACCAACATCTTTCATCATGCTCAAAAACATCTCCTGATCACTTGCACTCCAACTAAAATCTGACCGGAATTTGTTGAAATCATCTTCCCACTGAGCTCTGAATTCATCACCATGAGTATCCAAAAACTCTCGCACAAAGTTGAACTCAACCCGCTCGATTCTCATCAAGTTGAAGAGGTAGGGAGAGGATGTGGTGTCTTCCTGTACAATGATATCGGGCACAATTCCGCCACCGCCAAATACATCTCTTCCGCCGGCAGTTTTATATCGTAACGAATCAGGTACCAGATCTCTGAACTGAGATGCATCCATTGAGGCATCGGTTGATCTGTGGCGAATTTCGTACGCGTAATCCTCACTGCTGCCATCGAATGGTTTCTGAATCAATCGTCCGGATGGTGTATAATATCTTGAGATGGTTACACGAATATTGCTGTTATCAACCAGTTCGTACTGCTGCTGAACCAATCCTTTACCGAATGTTCTGCGTCCAACAACCAGACCGCGGTCGTGATCTTGTATTGCACCGCTAACAATTTCACTTGCCGATGCAGAACCTTCATTCACCAATGCGATTACAGGCATATCCTGGAGGGCACCGTTTTTTCTCGAATGCACTTCCTGATTAAACCTTGAATGCCTGCTTTGTGTGGAAACAATTTTAGTCCCTCTCGGGAAAAACTCTTCGGAGATGGCAATCGCCTGGCTCAAATATCCGCCGGGATTATTTCTGAGATCAAGAATCAAACGCTCCATTCCCTGCTGCCTGAGATCGTCTACAGACGTGAGAAATTCATCGTGTGTGGTAGCGGCAAACCGGTTAATTTTTATATAACCTGTTTTTTCATCCATCATGTAGTGGGAATCAATTGTAGTGATGGGTATATCGTCCCGGGTGATGGTAAAATTGAGTGGCCGTGAGTTTCTTGGGCGCATAATTCGCACATCAACGGTGGTTCCTTTTTCACCACGAAGTTTTCGAAGTACATCTTCGTTGGAATAACCGATTGCACTTGAATCATCGATGGCGATAATTCGATCACCCGACATAATACCAAGCTGGTCACTCGGTCCGCCTGATATTGGGGTGATTACAGTTATCGTATCCTGGATGATGTTGAACTGAATACCGATTCCCTGAAATCTTCCTGCAAACTGCTCCTGAATACGATCACTCTCTTCAGGTTCAATATAAACGGAGTGCGGATCGAGAGTTGCCAGCATCGACTTGATGGATGCTTCAACCAGTTTATTCATATCTGTATCGGGGAAATTATTGGCAACGTACAGATATGCTTCTTCAAATTTGTTGTAAGAATCGCGAAGATTTTGAATGGAGATATCTCCGGATACATCAAGAGGAGTTCCCTCTGTGTTAAGATCGCTGTCATCCAGAAAAGAAATCATCCCGAGGATACTCTCTTTGTAGAGATCATTGATGGAAGTTTCACCGAAATAATTATCTATCACCCTCCTTTGTACTTGCAGGTATTTGTGCAGATTATCCTGATGATAACCGCTTTTTACTACCACGTTATCAATCCCTGCAACCCAAACGGCAGAGAGAATTAGTAACAGTGCAAGTTGGGGAGCAATAAATTTTTTCACTGACATCGATTTTTTTAATTAAAGCTTATTTTCTGGACAACGCGGAGTTGGCATCAAAGATTATAGGTATTGAAAATAAATAATGCCAATTACGTTTATATCAACGTAAAGAATACTTAAACGTTTCTTTACGATGGTATTTTACTGTTAAAGATTGAAAATAAAGCCTGATTATTACCGATTTCTACAGAATGTAGTGGCTCAGGTCTTTATTTGTTACAATTCCATCGAGCTGTTTGTGCACGTATGCCTCATCGATCGTTATTTCGCCACTGGAAATATCATCCGGCACAACAAACAGCAGTTCTTCAAGCAGAGAGGATAAAATGGTATGAAGCCTTCTGGCACCAATGTTCTCTACCTGCTGGTTTACATCGGCTGCTATTCGCGCAATTTCGCGAACTGCACCCTCGGTAAATTCTATGGTTACACCTTCTGACTGCAGCATTGCCTGATACTGTTTCGTAAGTGCATTTTTGGGCTGAGTGAGGATGTTGAAGAAATCTTCTTCTGTAAGAGAGTTCAGCTCAACACGAATAGGGAAACGGCCTTGTAGTTCAGGAATAAGGTCTGAGGGTTTGGAAACATGAAAAGCACCCGATCCAACAAACAGTATATGATCTGTTTTCACAATTCCATGTTTTGTATTTACTGTACTTCCTTCAACGATGGGCAGGAGGTCACGCTGCACACCCTGGCGGCTCACGTCGGCACCACCACCTTTGTGACCGCTTGAATCGCTGGCTACTTTGTCAATTTCATCAATGAAAACAATTCCCTGGTTTTGCACACGGTACAATGCTTCCTGCACAGCTGCTTCGTGATCGATAAGCCTTTCTGATTCCTGTTCTATCATAATCTCGCGGGCTTCATTGATAGGCAGGGTTCGTTTATTTTTCTTTGCTCCGCGGGTGAGGTTGCCAAGCATATCCTGCAGATTCACACCCATCTCTTCCATTCCTTGCGGGCCGAATACCTGCATCATAGGAGTTTTTTTGTTGGCAACTTCAATCTCAATCTTTCGATCTTCGAGATCGCCATTTTTCAGTTTTTCACGAAATCTTTCCCGTGTGCGTTCATTTAATTCCTCATCGGAGGCAGAATCGGGGTTGAAGCCAACTTCGCCAGATGAAGCGGTTGATGTTGCCGGAGCTTTTTTACGAACAGGTGGAATTAAAATATCGAGTATTTTCTCCTCAACAATTTCGGCAGCTTTCTCTTTAACCCGTTCCTGCATCTCCATCTTAACCATGTTTACGGCAAGATCAGTAAGATCGCGAATCATCGATTCTACATCGCGGCCAACATATCCAACTTCTGTAAATTTTGATGCTTCAACCTTTACAAAGGGTGCGCCTGCCAGTTTTGCAAGTCTACGGGCAATTTCAGTTTTACCCACACCGGTAGGGCCTATCATTAAAATGTTGTTTGGGATAATCTCTTCCCGAATTTCAGGGTCCGATTTTAACCGTCTCCATCGATTTCGAAGTGCAATAGAAACGGATCGTTTTGCTTCTTTTTGCCCGACAATATATTTGTCCAGTTCGGCAACAATCTGCCGGGGCGTTAAATTTTGTTCTTTTATGGTACTCATGGTAACCTAAATGTCTAAAATGGTAAGATTATGATTGGTGTATATGCAGATGTCTGCTGCAATGTTCAGAGATTTTTCAACAATCTCCCGGGCAGATAAGTTTGGAGCATTATCTTTCAGTGCCCTTGCTGCTGCAAGGGCATACGAACCTCCGCTGCCTATAGCAAGGATCTGGTCGTCCGGTTCAATTACATCTCCCTGGCCGGAAATAAGCAGGCAGGTTGATTTGTCCATTACTACAAGCAGCGCTTCAAGTTTTTGAAGGTATTTATCCTTTCGCCACTCTTTAGCCATCTCTACAGCTGCCCGCTGTAAATTGCCATTGTAACTGTTCAGTTTTTCTTCAAATTTTTCAAACAGGGAAAAAGCATCAGCGGTTGAGCCTGCAAATCCGGCAAGAATGTTGCCATCCTGCAGCTTTCGAACCTTCTTTACTGTGGACTTCATTACTACTTTATCGAGAGTGGCTTGTCCATCGCCACCAAGTGCAATTTCACCGTTGTGAATAACTCCAAGAACGGTTGTTGCGTGGAAATTTTTCATATTTGTTATTACAAAAAGTTCTTGATTTACTTCTGTGCGAAATTAATTCTGTGGCGCAGGGCGTTTTGGCCGGGGAGGTTTGCTTGAGCGGCGCTTATCATTGCCGTTTCGTTCATCGTTCGAGTAGAAATCGAGTGTTTTAGAACGATCGTTCTTTCCTTCTTCAACCTCGTTTAACTGCTTTTCGTGTGCTTCAAGCACCTCATCAAGAGGCTGCCCCTGCAATACCAGATCAGTTATTTCAACTTCTGATCCGGACAGAGTAGCTTTAAACTCATTTAGTGAAATGGATTGATCGGCAACAAATGTGATTCGCATTCTGTATTTGAGCATCCATCTCCAGCGCTGGCTGAAAAACCCTTTACACAAAAACGAGCGCAGATACGGGTTCACGTAAATATCCACTGCACGGTAATCAGTGCTGAATTTGAATTTGCTTATCCAGCTTTCCACATCAGTTACGATGGTATCTTGGCTAACAACACTTCCGGCTCCGCCACACATCGGGCAAACTTTCGATACTGAATTTACTACACTTGGGCGAATACGCTGCCGAGTAATCTGAATCAGCCCGAAATCACTCATGCCAATTACGTTTGTTTTGGCCTGATCTTTTTTGAACTCTTTTTTGAGCTCATCATAAATTTTCTTTCTGTTTTTACTGTCTCTCAGGTCAATAAAATCAACAACAATAATACCGCCGATATCACGAAGCCTCAGCTGTTTTGCTATTTCACGGGCAGCCTCGAGATTGGTTTTGAGGGAGTTATCCTCTTGCTTCTCTTTTGCTGCATACGGGCCGGAGTTTACATCAACCACATACATCGCTTCAGTCTGCTCAAAAATAAGATAACCGCCGGATGGCATACGTACCCTCGGGCTAAAGATAGAGTTCACATCCTGGCCGATATTTACATGGTCAAAAACGTGATCTTTTCCTTTGTAGAGCTGCACAGCAGGAAGCATTTTTGGTGCAATCTGAGATACATAGCTTTTAATTGATTTGTAAAGCTGATAGTCATCAATCAGAACGCGATCGTACTGTTTTGCAAAGAGATCGCGGATAAGACTTTCTGTGATGTCGAGATCTTTGTAGAGAAGTGTAGGCGCTTTGGACGATTCAAGTTTATTGAGAATGCGTTCCCATTTTTTCAGGATGGTGCGCATATCCTCTTCAATTGCTTCTTTATCCTGATTTTGAGTAACTGTTCGCACAATCACGCCAAATCCATCAGGGAGCATAGATCCAACGGTGTTCTTTAATCTTTTTCTCTCACGATTGTTTGTGATCTTTTTCGAGATGGCGATATACTCGCCCATTGGAATCAGTACAAGAAATCTGCCCGCGATGGTAATATCGGTTGATACCCTCGGTCCCTTTGAACCGATGGGCTCTTTTACAACCTGAACAAGAATGTTCTGATTGTTTTTGAGCATTTTACCGGCAAGAATCTGCTTCTCATTGTTCGAAAGTTTATTAAATCGGCTAAGCTCCTCTTTAGCAGATGAGGGAATTGTTCGCTCACCGTTAAGCATAGTGAGATACGAACCAAGATGATCGCCGGCATCTGAAAAGTGAAGGAAAGCATCTTTTTCCATGCCCACATCAATAAAAGCAGCACGGATACCGCTCATTACTTTGTGTACACGGGCAAGATAAATATCACCAACAGTTCGTTGGTTCTCCTCAGACTCTATAAATAGTTGAGCTAATTCTCCGTTCTCTAAAAGCGCAACCCGGGTTTGTTTGCCCGATGAGTGAATAATAATTTGGTTTTTCATGTAGGGAAAGCAATTTCTTCAGCAGCTCGCACAGTTTTTCCTCAATTGCATACTTCTGAAAACAGTTGTATGAAATAGTATTCAACGTATTACAGCGCAACGTGTAAGAGGGGCGAACGGCTTTGTTATTATAATTCTCGTTAGTTGAAGCGAGGGCAGTGTGATTACCCTCAGCCGCGGAAATATCGTAGCATTGCCCTTGGCGAAAGATCGCATTCAGGGTATACAAGAAATGGTTGGTAAAAAAGTATATGGTATTGATAATACTTACTATCAGTCTCATTAGAGAATATTCATCACACGTAATTTTCACAACTTAAATATAGTGTAAAGTTATCTAATAATTAAATATTGAATGAAGTTAAAGTAAGCGATACCGGTAATAAGTTACTGGGGTACTCTTTGGATCGATGCGCCCACATCATTCAGCTTCTTTTCAAGCTGTTCATAACCCCTGTCTAAGTGATAGATTCGCAGTATTTCTGATTTGCCTTTTGCCACCATTGCTGCCATCACAAGGCTTACGCTTGCCCGCAGATCGGTACTCATTACAGAAGCGCCACTCAAAATGGTTTTGCCCTGAATGGTTACTTTGTTTTTTTCCACTCTCAATTTTCCGCCGAGACGGTTTAGTTCGGGCACATAGCTAAATCTGTCGAAATAAACGGTATCTGTAACCACACTTGTACCGTTTGCCTGTGTCATCAGTGTGGCCCATTGTGCCTGTAAATCGGTTGGGAAGCCCGGGTAAATTTTTGTGGTTACCGAGACTGGTTGAAGATTAGCGGTTGATTTTATCCGAATTTCTGTCCCATCTATCTTGAAATCCACACCCAGTTTTTTGAATGAATCAGGGAATTTGCCCAGCTGTTCGGGCCGGCAGCCTGTGAGTGTCAGGTCAGATTCCGGGTGCATTGCAGCAGCAATCATAAAGGTGCCGGTTTCAATCCTGTCCGGATCGTTTGAGTACTCAATGCCTTTAAGTTCATCAACCTTCCGGATGGTTAACGTATCGGTTCCAATACCTTCAATATCGGCTCCCATCTCAGCAAGCATTTTGCAGAGCAGAACCACATCGGGCTCTTTTGCAGCATTTCTGATGATGAACTTTTCAGCTCGTTTAACCGCTCCAAGTACAAGGTTTATGGTGGCGCCCACACTGCTTGGGTTCAGTGTAAAATCTCCTCCTTCTACAGTGCTGTTTTTGATGGATGCATACACATACCCCTGATCCAGTTCGATGTTAATACCCATCTCTTCAAATCCTTTCAGGTGTAGATCAACCGGCCTTGGGCCCCATGCGCAACCGCCCGGCAGGGAAACTTTTGCTTCGCCCGCATTACCAATAAGCGCACCCAACATATAAAATGAAGCACGCATTCTCCGAACCAGTTCGTAGGGTGCTTCAGTATTGTTTAGATTTGCCGGATCCAGAACCATGGAGTTGGCATCTTCATTAAAATTGACGGATGTTCCCGTCTCTTCAATTACTTTTTTGAAGGTGTAGATGTCTTTCAGGCGGGGTATCAGGTTTAGTGTAGTGGGAGAGTTGGCCAGCAGAGCTGCTGCCATCAGAGGCATTGCAGCATTTTTCGAGCCGCTTACAGGTATGGTTCCGATGAGTGGAGTGGGACCTTCAATAATAAATTTATCCACGTGGTTTAATTTCTAAAAGTGGTTGTTTTTTTTCTACGTTATCGTTTTTGGATGCCAGAATTTTTTCAACAACACCATCGGCGGGAGCTTTCAGTTCGTTCTCCATTTTCATGGCTTCAAGAATCAACACAGGCTGGCCGGCTTTTACTTCTTCACCTTCATTGACAAGAATTTCAAGAATTTTACCCGGCATTGGCGCTGTTAATGTTCCTACTGAGGCTTTACTATTCGTTGAAAAACCAAGCTTCTCAAGCAGCAGATCATCTTCATCTTTTACTTGTGCCGTCAGGAAAGATCCATTCACAGAAAATTGAACTTCACCGCCATTCACTGATATGTTATCCACTTTGTAGAGTTTGGTTCCAACGCGAAGGAGCAGTTTTTCAGGATTGTTTTGAACAATCTCAAACTCAATGTCCGATTGATCAATTTTTGCCTGAGATAGATTTTCATCAATCTCTATTTGATAACTTTTCCCTGAAAGTGAACTCTCAAATTTCATAACTATATCTGTTTTAGGCCGATCTTGGTTGCTTTAAACGAAAAATCTTCGATGTGATCAGAATCATAAAAAGCAGAGGGGGCAGAATTGCTGTCACTGCTCACTTCAATATATCCGTGATTGATCAGCTTGATGAGATCATCCCTGATAGCGCCATAACTGAACTCAGTTTCAGTCTGTATATGCTGAAAGGTTTCGGCAAAGATGAGTTCTCTAAGTATCTGTTTTTCTGATGGTGATAATTTTTCGCGTGCCATGTTGTAAATCTGTATCCGTTGAAGTGTCGAAGATACAAAGTTTCAGGAGGAATTTGATCACTCTATCTTGATATCACCGTATGTAATTACATTATCTCTTCCATCAGCAATAATAAGCCTGTATAAACCCTGGGGATTTTCAGGTATTCTGGCGATATCCAAAGGGTTCAGATTGATGGAAATGAGCCCCGGGGGGAGGGGTGAACGCGCATCCTGATAGATGAATGATGGCCTGTTAAAATCGTGAAGTACATATACACGCACCCCATATACGGCATCCACACCGGTTACCTGCATGTTAATGGTTAATCTGCCATTGGTCAGAACGGGATTTGGAAAGGGGGGATCAACAATTGCCAATCCCTGGAAAAATGGACCGATCCGCCAGTCGTCGGGATCTGCTTCATCATTTACAACTTGTCCGCGATCGTTCGTTCTTGTAAACCCATCAGGCAGGGCAAATGCATCATTCTCAAACTCTCGTTGGCTGTCGTTAGTGCTGCACCCTGCAAATAGGAAACAAACAATCAGAACTGTGCTTAACAACTTTAAATAATAATACATGATAAATATGGCCGGCAGTTAATCATTTTTAACTGAATGATTCAGAAAGAGCGCGTAAAAGTTCGTATTTTAAAGTTTAATTAAAATTCTATTTACGAGATAATGATACAAGTTTACGGAATCAAAAATTGCAACAAAATTCGGGACACCCGCAAGTGGCTCGAAGACAAAGAGATTGAATTTACCTTCTACGATTTAAAAAAAGAACCTCTCACCCGGGAGGAACTTGAAGAGTTTGTACACCGAATTGGCCTGGAAGTTCTGGTAAATAAGCGAGGAATGAAATGGCGTCAGCTTGGCTTAAAGGATAAAAATTTGAACGATGATGAACTTTTTGAACAGTTACTCGAACATCAAACTATGATGAAACGCCCGGTTTTAATAAAAGATGAAGCTATTCTTGTAGGTTATGATGAGGAGGCGTTTGAAGCATTTGTTGAATAAGACAGTACTGATTCTGCTCAGCCTGTTCGTAGTGAATACAGCTGTTGCCCAGAGTGAATTTACATTCGATCGAGATGAACCGCCAACAATGGAAATGCTGATTGAGGCACGTGAAGTGTTTGAGTACGAAGTAAGTTACGGCTTTTTTACACTCGGATGGGTTGACGTAGAGTTGCTGCCGGATACCACAATCAATGGTGAAACGGCGTACCATTTGAGAACCCGAATCCGGTCGAACAGCAGAGTGCCTTTTGTGGGAACCCGCATAGTAAACTACGAAAGCATTTTTCAGTACAATGATGAGTATCCGTTCAGCCATCTGTTCTGGCGGGATGATATCCACGATGATGAGTATGAGAGTGTGAAAGTAATTTTCGACAGGGAAGAGAATAAAGTTCATTTTTATGAGCATGGTGAATTCGACTCATCACTCGAACTGGTTGAACCCGCTAGTGGCGGCGATATTATCTTCTTCTATTCAAGACTATTTGCAGGCCTTGAAGAGCCTTACAATTTACCGGCGTTTATTGAAGGTGAAATGGGCATGGTAACGGCAAGCAGCAGTTCAAAAACAGAGCGCAGAAGCTATGATGCGTTCAATGAACCGATTGAGACCTTTTTAAGTGAAGGCACTGCTGATGTTGATGGTCCGTTCGGCTTTCGGGGCCGGTTCAGGTCCTGGTTTTCAACGGATGATTTAAGGGTTCCTGTAGAAGCCCATGTACGTGTAATTTTCGGAAATGTAAAAGTGAGGCTTATCTCTTATGAGCGAAATGGCTCAGGTTAAACTATTCTTCCAAAAACTGGACAATCTTGGCAATCTGCCTTTGCCGGGTTACGAAACACCCCACTCTGCGGGAATGGATATTCGGGCTGCAATCGCTGAGCCAATCGAGCTGAAACCGGGAAGCAGGGTACTCATTCCCACCGGATTTAAAATGGCGTTACCCACAGGGTACGAAGCACAAATCAGGCCGAGAAGTGGACTTGCCTATCGAAACGGTATAACGATGCTCAACTCCCCCGGCACCATTGATGCCGACTACAGGGGAGAGGTAAAAGTACTGGCGATAAATCACGGTGATGAAGTATTTACAATCAACCACGGCGACAGAATTGCACAGATGGTTATTGCACCTGTACTGCAAGCAGAGGTAACTGTTGTGAATTCCCTGCCTGATACAGAGCGCGGAC
The DNA here is from genome assembly GCA_020832415.1 of Balneolaceae bacterium. Taxonomy (GTDB): domain Bacteria; phylum Bacteroidota; class Rhodothermia; order Balneolales; family Balneolaceae; genus Rhodohalobacter. Next base: position 16,197 of record JAFIES010000022.1, read on the forward strand.
AAGGCGGATTTGGAAGCACCGGAGTGAAATAGCCGCCAGTTTTGTTACTCCTCAAATAAAGCAACAAGAGATCTCTCTCTTTCTTAATCACCTCTTACAGCAGTGAAAAATAAAATTAAGCCATATACAGATCTGGTTCGAAATAACGTCAATTACAGGCGTTTGTGGCTTGCCCAGATTATATCCAATTTTGGGGATTGGTTCGGCATTCTTGCTGTCTATGCAATTATTCAAAAATATAGCGGATCGGAATTTTTATTAGGGCTCATTATAGTCGTAAAGATGTTGAGTCTTGCATTTTCATCACCGCTGGCAGGCTATATAACCGATCGGTTTAACCGTCGTCATCTCATGTTTATGAGCGATATTGCCCGCGGTATTCTTGTTCTCTGTTTTATATTAATTACCACTGCAGAGCTGCTTTGGCTCGCCTATGTAATAACCGCACTTCAAATGGTTTTCTCTGCTGTATTTGAACCGGCAAAAACATCCTCTATCCCAAATGTTACATCCGATAAGGAACTGGTTGTGGCAAATATTCTGTCGGCCGCTTCGTGGAGTATCATTTTTACCAGTGGAATGGCAATTGGTGGTTTTGCAACAGCTTATCTGGGAACCGATGTTGTTTTTATGATCAATGGGTTCAGTTACGCTCTCTCATCTGTATTTATTTACAGGGCAAATATTCCTCAAAAAATGATGAGCAGCGCTGAGAAAAAACGCACCTCAAATCCGCTGGTTGGAATAACTGAAGGGTTCCGATACCTGAAAAATAACAGCCAAGTTCTAAGGCCGGCAATGGCTAAAGGCACCTTTACGATGTGTGTAGGTGCGATGGTTTATATGCTGATTATCATCGCCGAAGATGTGCTGATGCTCGGAAGCATTGGTCTTGGCATTCTTTATGCCGCAAGAGGCGTTGGAACGGGCCTGGGGCCGGTAGTCGGGCGAAGAATTTTTAAACTGGAGTCCGGATGGATTCGTGCGATCGGATTTTTTATGATTTTTTGCGGGCTGATGTATGGATTTGTAAGCAGCATGAACTCCATAATTTTAATGAGCATTTTTGTGATGCTTGCCCACATGGCATCCGGTTCGAATTGGGTATTCAGTACGGTACTGCTTCAGCGAAGGGCACCGGATGTTTTCAGAGGCAGGGTTTTTAGTATTGAGTGGCTCATTTTTACAGTAGCACAATCGTTTTCCGTTATGGCCGCAGCACTAATTCTTGAGCTTGATCTTCTCACCATTCGCCAGACCATGGGGCTGTTTTCCGGATTACTTGTGCTGTCGGGAATTGCATGGCTCTATCAGGTTGCTCCAAAGGAGAGTTTGTACTCAGAAGAGTCAAAAACCCACTATCAAACAGAAAAAACCATTATATAGCAGCAGGGGTGAGGTTCTCTTTGTCCGGTTTTTCAGTAGAAAATGATTCACCGTAGTTGGCCCAGATCATCCAAAGAATAAAAATGATGATATAAAAAATTGCCGTGGTTGAATAATCGTGCGCAAAATCGAAAACTTGAGGCCAGTATGCCTGAATGTAGGTAAGCGAGACAATTCGGGCTACATTTACGATGTAGATCACAAGAATTCCGAAAATTGAAAAGAGCGCCCTGGGTGTCCATTGGCCTGGATAGGCAATAATAAATCCTAAAAATAGGCCAATAGCAGCGATACCGTTACAACCATCTACAATCTCAATTCCCCGCAGGCCGGTTATACCAACAACTCTGTCGTACACAAATACAGACTCTCCAAAAAATGAGAGTATACCGGCACTAACCGATACGATGTTGCGCGAAAGCGGGTCGTCGATGTACCCGTTTGGCATAATCCAAAGCTCATAAACCATGTACCAGATAATGTAGATGGCAAATACTTTGAGAAGGAATTTGGCTATATCAGATTGAAGAAATTTCATGCAGCAGTTCTGTAGTGAATGATGCTAAATAATAGCGCTAAATTAATGGTTTGAAAAGAAAAATATTGTTTATTCGTTGCATAGATTCGCACACTTCACTTCAACTAAATTAGTGTTATCTTGTGCCTCGATATAAAAATATGTGATTTATGATTTGGGAAAACAGTTCATATTTATGGTTTCTGCTGCTGCTGCCTGTAATTTATGGCGGATACTTCTGGTATAAAAAGTACCAGATAAAGAAACGATCTGGCTATTTTGACGACAGGCTTATCAATCAATTAAGAAAAAATTACTGGAAAACCGGTGAAAAAGTTCGGCTGATATCACTAACAATTGCAGCTGCACTCTTTATTATAGCTCTAGCAGGCCCTAAAATTGGCACAGAAGTTCGTGAAGTGCAGCGAAAAGGTGTGAACTTGCTCGTTGCTCTCGATTTATCAAGAAGTATGAATGCGGAAGACGTAAGGCCCAGCAGACTTGATAAAGCAAAGTTCGAGCTGAACCGGCTTATCAACAGGCTTCAGGGCGATCGTGTGGGTTTACTCGTATTTACTGATGAAGCTTTTGTTCAGGTGCCATTCACCACAGATTATTCTGCTTTCCGCATGCTGCTGGATATATCGAACACAGAACAGATGCCATCGAGCGGTACTAACTTCCATTCCGCCATTCAGCTTGCCAAAGAGACCTTCAGAAACATTGATAACACAACGAATGCTGCAAATGTACTTTTATTTGTAGCTGATGGTGAAAACCATGGCCCCTCTTACCAGTCTGTACTTCGGGAGTTGATAAATGAGGGTGTAACTGTTTTTTCTGTTGGGATTGGAACAAGGGAAGGCGGCCCTATTCCAATCTACAATCAAAACGGGCAGATAAGCGGGTATCACAGGGATGCACAAGGTAACACGGTTACCACTCGTCTCGGTTCTGAATCCATGGAGGACATTGCCCGGCAGGGAGGCGGTGAATATTATGAAATTCGTGCCGGCAGCGATAATATTGAGCCGTTTTTCTCTAAACTGGATGAACTTGAGCGGGGTGAGTTTTCTACACAGGAGTTCGCAGATTATAAAAACCAATATCAGTTTCTGCTCTTTTTCGGGATGCTTTTTTTTATGGTAACCCTCTTTTTCCCTGACAACATCAATGAAAAATCTATTCTCAATCGATGGCTGATGCGTTATCAGAAAAACAAAGTAAATGATTAAACTATTTGTTACCGATCTAGATGGATGTATCACCTATCCATTCAGAACTCCAAAATGGGAAACAGTAAGCAAAATTCGTGAATTGAACATCAAGAGCCGGGATGAAGAACACATTCCACCACTCACCATCTGTACCGGCAGGCCTTATCCCTATGCTGAAGCTGTGGCTCAATGGCTTGATGTGAGGCACCCCTTTGTGTTTGAAAGTGCAGGTTTATATATCCTCGATGAAAACCGGATCCATACAGCACTGAAAAACAAAACCGGTGAGCTTGATCCGATTAATGAGATGCGTAACTGGATGGAGAAAAACATCATTCCAAATCATCCCTCTGCAGATATTGAGTTTACAAAGAGAATGGATGCAGGCATTGTAGCTCCTGAAAAGGAGGTGATTGATAAGATTGTACCTGTCGTTAAAGAAAAGCTGGAAAGTGATTATCCGCAGCTTGAGATGCACATTACCGATGTGTCGGTAAACGTATTGCTGGCCGGAAACAATAAACTTCAGGGGATGAAGTTGCTGGCTGAGCATCTAAATATCTCGCTCGATAATATCGCATACATTGGTGATACTGGAGGCGATGTGATGGCTCTTCGGGAGGTGAAGCTTCCATTTTCTCCAAAAAACGCCACTGCTGCCGTAAAAAAAATCAGCACAAATTTGGATGTTGAAACTTCAGATGCAGTTCTGGAAGCTTACCGGCGGGTAATTGCCTACAACAAATCGCTCTCTTAAAGAACAGCTCCGCATCCAAACCAGGTTTCATTCTCCATGGTGAGGGTTACAGTATGGGTAAATAAAAATCCGCTCATCGAATCAACACAGTAGAGCTCGGATGCATCCAGTCGCGCAGAGACGGATCCGGCATTGAACGATGTGCTAATGAGTGATGACCCAGTCTCAAAATTTGGTATCCTGCCACTAATATCGGTATCAGGAGTTCGGAACGAGATGTTGTTTTCATTGTCAATTTGTACAGACCAGAACGGTTCATTTCCGGAAGCTATAAATTGCACGCCATCTTCACGAAGTCTGTGTTGATGATTAATGATGGATGAAAATTCAGATACAGGTTGAATCGAAAATTCATTAATCGTTAAGTGAGGAGTTGTTTCATCCGTAGCCTTAATCAACAGCAGCTCACTTTCTTGCAATCTGAATAGTTTTAAGAGCTCACCCTGATGATCGGTAAGTGTAACTCTGTTATTGCTGATCTCCCAAAGTCCGGTATTTTCAATCGTTGATTGGCTTTCATCATCAAACAGTACTACTTCTTTAAACCGGTTATCTTTAAGTATTAAAGAGTAATGCAGCTGGTGATCTGATGATGACACAGCTGTTGCGCTAAAAGCTGCTGGCAATTCAATGTCACCTACCTGGTTATTGGTTTGCTGATCAACAGCTGATTTATTTAGCTCTTCGCATGCAATACTAAGCCGTATTGAGATAAAGATTACAAGCAGCAGAAGAATTGTAATATTGATGACTTTATTTTTCATTGAAGCAGAAAAACTCAGGTGAGATTTTTGGTTTTATCGATGCTCTCATCAGCCATTTGTTGCTGATAGGATTCGAGTTTTTCAGCCAGTTCAGAATCTGTAATTGCTAACATTCTGATTGCAAGTAACCCTGCATTCATCGCTTTTCCGATGGCTACTGTAGCAACAGGCACTCCATTCGGCATTTGAACAATAGAGTAGAGGCTGTCGAGCCCGCCAAGTGCGGTAGTCTTTACCGGCACTCCTATTACGGGAAGAGTTGTGTAAGCGGCAAGCATTCCGGGAAGATGAGCGGCACCACCAGCACCGGCAATCACCACTTTTAAGCCTCTTTCACGTGCTGTGTACCCATACTCTGCCATTACATCGGGTGTTCGGTGTGCAGATACAACTTGCTTTTCAAATGGAACTCCAAACTGTTTGAGAATATCCTCTGCTTCTTTCATTGTGGGCCAGTCGCTGTCGCTGCCCATTACTAATCCAACTATCGGTTGCTCTGCCATATTGATTACAAATTGTTACTGGTACGGTTCGTTTTCAAAGATATAGATAATCAGTTTCATTCTCTTCGATAAATTCGATGTGCAGTTGAATTTAAAATTGTTTAACATTGAACTAAATATAAAAATCAAATATATCATGGAACTGGGAATTTATACATTTGTTGAGAACACGCCATTAGCTGAAACAGGAAAATCGCTGCACCCTGCAAAACGGGTAGAGAATTTACTGGAGGAAGCACAACTGGCAGATGATCTCGGGCTGGACATTTTTGCAGTCGGAGAACATCACAGAGAGGAGTATGTTTCATCTGCACCTTCAGTACTGTTGGCTGCAATTGCTGCAAAAACTAAAAATATAAAGTTATCAAGTGCAGTTACCGTGCTTGGGTCTGAGGATCCGGTTCGGGTTTATCAGCAATACTCAACATTGGATCTCATCTCAAATGGCCGTGCAGAGATCATGGTTGGCAGGGGGTCATTCATTGAATCATTTCCGCTGTTTGGTTACAACCTGAACGATTATGAAGAGCTCTTTTCAGAAAAACTGGAATTGCTTATGCAGCTTCGCGAAAACGAAGTGATATCGTGGCAGGGAAAGCATCGGCCGGCAATTAACAGTCGCGGGATTTATCCGCAACCACTGCAGAAAAAACTGCCTGTATGGAGAGCTGTAGGTGGAACTCCACAATCAGCGTATCACGCCGGAGCAAACGGAATACCAATGGCGCTTGCAATTATAGGTGGTTATCCCGAGCACTTTAAACCGATGGCTGAAGTGCATAAGAGGGGAGCTGTTGACCATAACAGAGAAGTTCCGCCTATAAGTATAAACTCACATGGGTTCATTGCTGAAACAGCTGAAGAAGCCATTGATGTATCTTTCCCGGCCTTTAAATTTACGATGGATAAGATCGGAAAAGAACGCGGCTGGCCACCTATGAGCAGGCAACAATTTGAGGCCTCTGTACAGTTGAGAGGAGCAAATGTTGTGGGAAATCCGGATCAGATCATCGAAAAGATATTGTATCAGCATAAGATATTTGGCCACAGCCGCTTTATGCTGCAGATGAGCGTTGGTACAATTCCACATGAAAAATTGCTCAAATCGATCGAACTATTTGCCACAAAAGTTGCACCGGCAGTTCGAAGGGAGTTAAATCAATCAAACTGGAGTAGAATAAATGACTCAGCAGAACTACAAAATTCCTGATCAAACCAGGATAGGCCATGTTCACCTGAAAGTGGCGGATCTGAACAGATCACTATCATTTTATTGTGATCTGCTCGGTTTTGAAATCACCACGATGTATGGATCTCAGGCAGCGTTTATCTCAGCAGGAGGATATCATCACCACATCGGGTTGAATACCTGGCACTCTAAAGGAGGCTCACCTGCTCCGCGAAACAGCACCGGTCTATATCACACGGCAATACTGTACCCAACAAGGAAAGATCTGGCCAAAATTGTAAAACGCCTGATGGATGAGGGATATCCTATATCCGGTGCCAGTGATCATGGTGTATCAGAAGCGATCTATCTGGATGATCCGGATGGGAATGGTGTGGAATTGTATGTAGACAGACCGAAAGAGCTGTGGAAACAGAGAAGTGATGGAAGTATCCAAATGGTGACTTTACCTCTTGATATTGAAGGACTATTGCAGGAATTGGATAAGTAATGTGAATTTGATGAAGCCTTAATCGAGCGATTCAAGAATATTGAGGTATGAACTATATCTCTCTGCATCAATATCACCCTCTTCATATGCTTCTGAAACGCCACATCCCGGTTCATGATAGTGAGTGCAGTTGTAGAATTTGCAGTTCTGCCGGGGTACAGTCATTTCGGGAAAAAAGAGAGAGAGCTCACTTTTTTCGATATTCACCATGCCAAACTCTCTGATTCCTGGTGTGTCAACGATATATCCTCCATTTTTTAAAGGAACAAGCCGGGCATATGTTGTGGTATGCTTCCCTTTGTTTGTGCGGGAGGAAACTTCACCAACTCTCATGTCAAGATCGGGATCAACAGCGTTTAATAAGCTCGTTTTCCCGGCACCTGATGGACCAATGAATACGGACGTTTTTCCGGATAACTGATCTGTTAATTTTTCAACTGACTTTTGATCATGAATAGAGGTTGAGAGAACATCGTATCCGATATTTCGATAGAGTTCTGAAAGGTGATCTATAAGATTTTGATCTCTCTTTTTTGCAAGATCCATCTTGTTAAAAACGATTCCTGCTTGAACTTCGTACGCTTCACAGGTGACCAGAAATCGGTCGATAAACCCTGTATTTAGTTTAGGCTGGCTTACGGATTGAACAACCCATGCCTTATCGATATTAGCCACGAGAATCTGTTCACCTCGTCTGCCATGTGTGGCCTGCCGGGGTACGTAATTCTCTCTGTGTTTGATCTCCGTAATAGAGCCGGTTCCATCTTTGCCAATTTCCAGCTCAACATAGTCACCCACTGCTACAGGATTGGTAACTTCTTTCTTTTCCAGGCGAAATTTACCGGGGAGTCTGCACTCAATGATTTCTCCATCCGGCGAAGAGACCTTATACCATTTACCGGTAGATTGAATAACCCTGAACGAACTGCTCATATTAACTGGAGCTGTTCGTTCAGGCCGGAAATATCTGTGTAGCAAGTTGCCATAGAGAGTAATTAATCCATTACAGCCATTTCTTCCTTGCTGTCATGCTTTTTATTGTTTGATTGTACCTGGCGTTTGTGTGCATCGGGCACTTCAAAAAAGGTTTTTGGATCATTTTCTGCTTTATTTTCAAGAATAAGGTCAAGAATAGGATCCATTCTTTCAAGATATTGGATTTCGAGATTTCCAATTACCTCAGTTTCGATCTCATCTACATCTTTTTCGTTTTTCTTTGGAAGAAATACTTTCTGGATGCCGGCGCGTTTGGCTGCCAAAACTTTTTCTTTGATTCCGCCAACGGGCAGTACAAGCCCACGAAGGGTAATTTCGCCCGTCATTGCAACGGTGCCTTTTACTTTTCGTTGGGTAAAGATAGATGCCACAGCCGAAAGCAGTGCCACACCGGCCGACGGACCATCTTTTGGAACGGCTCCCTGTGGAACGTGAATATGCAGGTCCCAATATTTAAAAGCATCTTCCGGAATATTGAGCTCTTCGTAGCGCGCCCGCAGATAACTGATGGCAAGCATGGCCGACTCTTTCATTACATCTCCAAGCTGGCCGGTGATGTGCAGTTTCCCGGTTCCGCGAGATACACTGGCCTCGATAAATAGTATATCGCCCCCGTATGGAGTCCAGGCTAATCCTGTAGAAACACCGGGTACGGTTGTTCGTTCTGCCACATCGGAGAAGAATTTGCGTTTTCCGAGAATATCGGGGATATCATTTACACCCACACTCATTTTCTCAATTTCTTCGCCGGCTATTTTTGCCGCAACGTTACGGCAAACTGCTCCAACCTGACGCTCCAGATTTCTTACACCGGATTCACGGGTGTATTCATCGATAATTCTGTCGATTGCAGCCTTCGAGATTTTAATCTGTTTCTTATTTAGTCCGTTCTCTTCGATCTGCTTTGGAATGAGATATTTACGGGCGATCTCTATTTTCTCTTCCTGAGTGTAGCCGCTTATGTTAATAATCTCCATTCTGTCGCGCAGTGGTGCAGGAATCGTATCAAGTGAATTCGCCGTAGCAATAAACATCACTTTGGATAGATCGTATTCGAGCTCCAGATAATTATCAGCGAAAGAATCATTTTGCTCCGGGTCAAGAACTTCGAGCAGGGCAGAGGTTGGATCTCCGCGGAAATCGGATCCTACTTTATCGATTTCGTCTAGCATGAGAACGGGATTACCCTTGCCGGCCTTTTTCATGGAGCGAAGAATTCGTCCCGGCAGAGCACCAATATACGTTCTCCTGTGACCTCTGATTTCAGCTTCATCATGAATACCACCGAGGCTGAATCGTTCAAATTCCCTGTTCAATGCACGTGCAATAGATTTCCCGAGTGATGTTTTACCAACTCCGGGAGGTCCGTAAAAGCATAGAATCGGGGCTTTCATGTCTTCTTTCAGTTTAAGGACTGCAAGATATTCAATGATGCGTTTCTTTACTTTTTCGAGCCCGTAGTGATCTTCATCCAGAATTTTTCGGGCACGCTTCAGGTCAAGTTTATCTTTCGAATAATCACCCCAAGGCAGATCAAGAATCCATTCCACATAACTGTGAATGATGCCATAATTAGGTGAAGAGCTTGGCGTCATTTCAAGCCGCTGCATCTCTTTTTCAGCCTCTTTTATTACTTCTTTAGGTACGTTCTTTTTGGCTTCAAGACGCTGCCTGAGTTTGGTAATATCCTGTTGTTCGCTATCCTCTCCAAGAGCTTCCTGAATAGCTTTCATCTGCTGGCGCAGGTAAAAATCACGCTGCTGATCGTCGATATCTGTTTTAACTTTTGTACGAATTTCTTCACTTAGATTCAGCACCTGAAGCTCTTTATTCAGATGCTCCATCACTTTATTTAATCGCTTGGAAAAGTCATCAATTTCCAGGAGATGCTGCTTATCTGCTATTGAAACCTGAAGGTTGGATGATATAAAATTGAGCAGAAACGATGGGCTGCTTATGTTATTGATGGCAATAGACGCCTCAGAAGGGATGTTTGGAGAGAGATTAACAATTTTTGTAGCCGTCTCTTTGACCGATCTCATAGAAGCATCGAGCTCTATGCCAACCAAATCCATGTTCTGTTTGATCGGTTTAATGGCAGCCTTAAAAAAGGGATCAGACTGTGTAAACTCTTCAACTTCAAAAATGCTTTTCCCCTGGATGACAATACTTTTACTGCCATCGGGCATTTTTATCAGTTTCAATATCTGTGCAACAGTTCCTGTTTTGTAAAGATCATCCGTTTCCGGGTCTTCTACAGATTCATCTTTTTGAGCGACCACTCCAATGGTCTTATCACTTTCATACGCCTCTTTAACAAGCGCGAGAGATCGATCTCTTCCTACAGTGATAGGTACAACAACACCGGGAAAAAGTACTGTATTTTTAAGTGGAAGTATCGGCAGCTGATCAGGAACTATAGACTCAGTCAGCTTTCTCTCTTCCTCTTCACTCATCAGGGGAATAGCCTGTTCAAAATCATCAAAACCTTCATTTTGATCATCAAAAGCCGTCTGTATTTTTAATCGCGAATCGAACATATAGTTGATTAAATTTTTAAATGTTTTCCTATTTCTTTGCTTCTAATCGCAAATAGAGAGCCAAAGAGAGTGATGCTACCATAACGTCAGAACTTAAATAAGGGTTCTGCCAATTTGAGTGTTACAGCTTTCAATCTGCCACATGGACAGAGTACATGTTTTTTACCTGATCTCCCATATATATTCAACACTGGCCATTTCTCTGAAAATTGTTTCTAAGTGCAATCAATAATAAATGAAGAGAAATTGCAAGAAGATTAAATATATAGTTTTAACCCAATTACAGATGCCCCTAAAATTTCTGAAGTGGGTCCGCCTCTTCGGCTTTTGAGCTGAAATGCTGCATTTATATCAAAACGATTGGTTTCAATGCCACTGCCTAAACTGAAATAACCGGGTAAGCCGGGTGCAAGTCGGGTGCCTGCTCTTAGTGGCAGGAAAGAGAGTGGCTTTATTTCAAGGCCTGCAAAACCCATAATTCCGGACGGTTTAAAGGCATTGTCAACAATTGTGTAACTGATGTCTCCCATTAATTTGAGTCTGTTGTATTGAAACAGTGCCCCGGCTTGTATGGATGCCGGCAGTAATACTTCAATGGGCTGTTCACTAACGGAAAAGGTTTGAAATGCAGCAGGGTCAAAGTAATCAGAAAGAAAGGAGTAGTGCTCATTAGGTGCGCCCTGAAACAGAAAATCAGTAATAGTTCCTGTTTGATTTTCTTCAAAAACCTGATTTTCTATATCATATTCAAATGGACTGTTATTTTGATATACAATCCCGATATCTGTTATTGACAGACTGATTCGAAGTGATTTTTCAGTCGGTTCATCTTCCTGCCTCAGTACAGATAGATCGTCACCAAACGTAATCAGATAGGTGATACCGGCATCAATACCAAAACCGATCCCATTCGGGCGCATTAAATCACGCATGCCATAATCGGGGTTTTCAGGATTTATTTGCGGAAAGAAAAAATTCTCCGCTCGATCGGTTAAAACTCCGGTTGAACGTTGATTATAGGCTATTTCATTTTCCCACAAACCGGATTGAGGGTCAAGCTGATAGCGGTTGCGATAGTTTACATCGAGATAGCCGCCCGGCACTACAATTTTTGGTGCAATACCTACAATAAACTCAGAGAGCCCGGGTGTAAGTCCGTTCAAAAAAGTGAATGATTCTGCATAACCAAATGATATCTCGTGCAGCACCTGGTATTGTTGCGTAAAGGACTGATTGATGAGAAATGAATTGTCCCTTTCAAGGGGAGTGGCAGAATAGAGTCCCTTACCGAGTCTGTAACGGCTGCCTATTCGTGTACGTGCAGCTAAGGCAAAGTTTTTTTCCGGGCGAACCCATTTTATCCCAAACCAGTTTATTTCCGTTTGGTTCAGAAATTCGGCTGTAGATCTGTTTTCATTGAAACTTCTGTCAAGCAGATCTTCGCGGTTTGTTACGGCTAGGTTTAATTCTGTACTGTACGGTGCCAGGTGGTCAACATATTGATTAAAACGTGATTTTGTGCCTGATACCGGCTGCAAAGAATCAAAATAATAGCCGGTTTGCAGAAAGGAGAGCTGATAATTGTAGTTTTTTTCCTGAACGAAGAGATTGGCCGGATTTACAAAAAGTGCTTCAAACCCTGTTAAATATGCCGTTCCACCACCACCAAGCGCCATGCTTTCAGCTGAATAAGACAATTGCGCACGGCTCTCTTTCGAAGCGAACAGCAATAACACTATCAGAAGAAGTAACGTGTACGATATGTATTTAACCGCCGTCAATTTAGAATATCTATTGATTGATCAAACTCAATTTAGCAGCTCTTAACATTAACGTTTTCTGGCCTCTGTTCTTGAAAAATACAACAACACGGGTGTCTTTGCCCGATCCGTTTCGCTGAACAATTTTACCGGCTCCAAATGTGGGGTGCATTACAAGTGCCCCGGATCTGAATGGATCGTCGTCGTATTCATAAGTATAAGAAGAGGATGTGTCTGAAGGCTTTTTTGATGTTATTGGACTTTTCCAATCGTACTCAATTTCCATTCCAGAGCTTAAGGGAGACTCACCATCATCACTCTTTGTCTGATAAATTGTTGCTCCGGTTTCTGTACGAACTACCCCGGGATCTACTTCATTCAGAAACCTCGACCGCGCCTGGCGCTGCTCTTCACCGAATTTGAACCTCATTTTGCTGTAACTAAAAAACAGATGCTTCTGAGCCCGCGTTATAGCAACATAAAACAGGCGGCGTTCTTCTTCAATATTCGCTTCTTCACCTTCGCGTGCACCCATTGGGAAAAGGTTTTCTTCTAAACCTACTATAAAGACAGCCGGAAACTCCAGTCCTTTTGAACCGTGAACGGTCATCAGGGTAACCGCAGGCTTGTTTTCATCATACTTATCTGTATCTGTAATAAGACTAATTTCCTGGAGGAATGATGCAAGGTTTGGGTTTTTCGTATTCTGCTGATAGTAAGCAATCGCATTCTGCAGTTCCAGAACATTGTCGCGTCGGGTTAATGATTGAGCACTGTTCTCCTCAACCAGTGCTTTCATGTAACCGCTCTGTTCAAGCACTTTTTTGGTAACTTCAAGTAGTGGAACACCGGCTTCAAGCTCTGCCCTGAGCTCACCAATCATGTTCACAAACTGCCCAATGCGCTCTTTGGCAGGTTTATATAAATCAGCAGTTTCAACGTTACTTACAATATGCCAAACTCGTTTATGCTCACTCCTGGCTTTTTTGATGACATCATTCAGAGTTTTATTACCAATTCCTCTGCTGGGCTCATTGATGATTCGAAGCAACGCCTGTTCATCTTCCGGATTTACAAGCAGTGTGAGGTATGCAAGTACATCTTTTACCTCTTTACGCTGATAGAACGACAAACCTCCAACAAGCTGATAAGCTATATTTTTTCTCCGAAAGGCCTCTTCAAAAATTCTGCTCTGATAATTGGTTCGGTAGAGAACAGCAAAATCGTTGTTTTGATAACCGTGCCTTATTTTAAGATTGTTGATGTGATTTACAATTCGGTTTGCTTCATCTCTCTCATCAAAATTTTCGAGGAGGGTAATGGTTTCCCCTTCCGCGTTATCCGTCCATAACGTTTTCTGGATCTGCTTTTCATTTCGTTTGATGATGGAATCGGCACATTGAAGAATAAACTTGGTTGATCTGTAATTCTGTTCTAGTGGCACTTCAACTGCATCGTTATAATCCGATTTAAAGTTGAGAATATTCGATATATCAGCCCCGCGAAATGAGTAGATACTCTGGGCATCATCACCCACCACGCAGATGTTTTCATATTTCTCTGCAAGCAGACGTGTTACCTTGTACTGTGCATGGTTCGTGTCCTGATATTCATCAATCAAAATGTATTTAAATCGGTCCTGATATTTTTCCAGCACATCCGGGTGTTCCTGGAAAAGTTTCACCGGCTTGATGAGCAGATCGTCAAAATCCATAGCATTGGTTTGGCGCATTCTTACTTCATAAACCTCAAAAACACGGGCAGCAATATCATCAAGTGTACTGTGTACAAATCGTGTTTTATATGTATCAGGATTGATCAGCTGGTTCTTAGCATCACTGATTTTCCTGTGGATGGTTTTCGGTTTGATCTCTTTAGGATCAAAATTAAGCTCTTTTAAAATCAGTTTAATTGCGTTTTCAGAATCACTTGTGTCGTAAATGGAAAAATTCGAATTATAACCGATTTTTTCCGCTTCAAAGCGCAATATTTTCGAAAAAATGGAGTGAAATGTTCCCATCCACAACCCTGTTGCTCTTTCACCAATCAGGTTCTGAATTCGCTCCTGCATCTCTCTCGCAGCTTTATTTGTAAATGTAAGTGCAAGTATATTTTGTGGAAGTGCATGATGTTGCTGTAACAAGTAGGCAATTCGGTAGGTCAGCACTCTTGTTTTACCACTGCCGGCACCGGCTACAATCAATAACGGGCCCTTTACATGTGTTACTGCGGCGTGCTGCTGCTCATTCAGCTCTTTCAGAAAGTTTGTTTTTACCTGTTTTGGCGAATCGGGCTGTAATGTGAATTGCTGCATTAATTATAGGGGGTATAAATCGTAATTTAAAAAGTGATAAAATTACGAATAATTAAAGAAGTGAATGGGACATATTTAAAAATAAAGCCCCAAATGCATAATGGGAGATCCGTTCCAGTAAAAGAAGAAAAAGGAATTAATCTCTGAATATGTATGCTATATCTTCACCATTTTGAGACTCCTTAAACATGAGATACTCCTCGGGTGAGATGTCGGCAATCATAAACTGTAGTGGATCTGTTTGGCGGCCATTTTTCAACACTTCATAATGAAGGTGTGGACCTTGTGTAAGACCGGTGGAGCCAGAAAGTGCAACCTTATCTCCACGTTCCACTTTTGCACCAACCCGAATACCATCGGCAAAGCTGTTAAGATGGGCATACCTGGTAACGATGCCGAATCCATGGTCAATTTCAAGAAGATTCCCGTAGGTTCCGCGCCGACCTGCAAATTTAACAACGCCATCTCCGGTTGCATAAACTTCAGTATTGATTTCGGCTCTGAAATCAACACCTTCGTGCATACGGCGGTAACCAAGAACCGGGTGTGGACGCATGCCATAACCACTTATAATAATACCATTTACAGGTTTAATGGCAGGTACATTTCTAAGCCTGTTCTGATTTGAGTTGTAATAACTTTTAATTTCTTCGAAAGAGAGCTTTTGAACGCCTATTCGCCGCTCGAGGCGGTCTAATCTTGCAGCAGTACTTCTTAGAATATCAGCAGCTTCTTTACTGTGGTAGTCAAACTCCGAATAGATGTCTGCACCACCAACTCCTGCTATTCTTAAATCTTCAGAAAGAGGATCCAGCCCAAGTATTGTTCTGTACATCTCTTTGTCGAGTTCGGCAATATCATTTAGCTGGTTTTCCATTTCCAATATGGAGGTTTCAGCTGTTTTCAGTTGATTGATCAGTGTACGGTTTTCGTACTTAAGTGCAATTTCTGCCGGAGTGGCAATTAATTTGGTAAGAAGTGAAAGGCCGATTACAGCAAAGACAATTCCATTGATCAACCAGAATGAGAGAGAGTGTATCAGTTTGTTTTTTGTGTCGTACTCTACGGGTACAAATTCACACTTCTCGGTATCGTAGTAGTAATGGTTATTATGTGGCATAAAGAATTTTGAGCAGGTAGCATTAAAACCTCATAAAAATAAGGCTAAACATTGAAAAGTAAAAATCAATCAGGGTTAAAAGTTATTCGAAATCACCTTCAAAGTACTCTATAGCTCTGCGGGGCATTTCTGTCCTGCTTTTTTTATTTGCTATGTGAGATTTGATTTTATTCTGAAAAGCTTTTGCCGCATCGTACCCGTAGTGTTTAAGCAGGTAATTCATGGCAATAACTTCAGCAATTACAGTAATATTTTTTCCGGGTGTAATGGGTAAGTGTATTAATGGAATTTTAGTTCCAAGAATTTCTACCGTATCGTGATCTAATCCCGTTCGGTTGATATTTTCTGCATCTTCCCAAAGTGAGAGTTCAAGTACAACTTCAAGACGTTTTTGGTAACGGATAGACCGTATGCCAAACATCGACATAACATCTATAATACCAAGCCCTCGTATCTCCATGAAATGTTTGTTCATTTCGGTGGCTGAGGCCAGAAGTACATTGCTCTTTTTAGTGAGCATCACTACATCGTCCGAAACCAGACGGTGCCCGCGTTCTATAAGGTCAAGTGCAACTTCACTTTTACCGAGCCCGGATTTTCCGCTAATCAAAATTCCGATTCCGTACACATCAACCATCGTGCCATGCAACATTGTTTGCAGGGCG
>JAFIES010000028.1 GCA_020832415.1 Balneolaceae bacterium
TTTGCTGTTGGGCTTGTCTGGTTGGTGAAATTGTGCAATCTTCTTCATAGGCATCCTCTTTGTTTAAATTGGCGTTTGAACAAACAAGGTGATGTTCTTCTGCGAAGACATCAACCTTGAGGATGCCTAATTGTATGATTCCTGCTGACGTGTAAGCATATAGTGCTCGACTTCAAAATTGATTGTCACGCAGCAGAAATGCCGCACCGTTATAGCAACTTCACGAATACATCTCTAATTCTAAGGGAATCAAATCTAAAAATTTCCAGGTCGTCCATTCGTTGACTATATTACTTGAACAACGATAAATTTTCTTGCATAGAAATGGCTACTCTAAATAATCTTATCGAAAGGCGTAAGGACATTCTCGGTGGTACACCTGTCTTCAAAGGTACGCGTGTGCCAGTTAGCACCTTTTTTGAATATCTGGAAGCCGGTCATTCCCTGAACGATTTTCTGGAAGATTTCCCCACAGTAACCAAGCAACAAGCTATTCAGGTGCTTGAGAGATTTAAGGATCAACTACTTCAGCCGCAATGATCAAGATTTTGCTGGATGAGTGCCTTCCAAAGAAATTGAAGTATAGAATCGAGGAGTTAGATTCGGATTTCTTTGCGAAAACTACTCCTGAAATGGGATGGGCAAGCCTTTCGAATGGAAAGTTATTGTCAGCGGCTGAAAAAGAATTTGACGTTTTTGTAACCAGTGACAAAAACCTGAGCTTTCAGCAATCTATTCCCTCTTCTTCAATCCAGGTTGTACTTCTGATAGCCAGAACCAATACTTACGAAGATTTAGTACCACTGGTTGAGAAATTAAAATCAGCCATCAAAGCTCATGAGCCCGGTAAATTTTTAGAAATCGAGGAGAGGTTGCTATAACAAGCGCTTCAACGCGGACATGGCCGCTCATCGCTTTTGTGAAAAATTTTCATTGTTGCAGCATTTCCAGCTTTTTATCACTTTAGTAGCTCGTAATGGCCATGCCGGTTAAGCGCCAAACCGTTAAGTACCCTTCTGTTCAGGCTGCTTCCAACTCTCCTTCTAAAAGTTTACCTATCTGCTTTTTCGATGTGCCGAGCCGTAGTAGTGCTTTAATCATCAAATCCATAGAAATGCCGGGATCGCCTCCTTCAAGCTTTGCAATTCGTGACTGACTCGATCCAATCGCACGGGCAAGCTGCTCCTGGGTCCAGCCTCTTTTTGCACGTTGGGCTTTTACCATGTTGCTGATATCCAGACGAATGTCGATATAGGCCTCCTCTTCCGGCGAGAGTTCCAAAAATTCTGCAGTAGAACCTACCCGAAATCCTTTTTCTTCCAGTTGTTGTTTTCTTTTCTTATCCATGATATTTCCTATTCCTTTACTACTGTTTGTAACGAGTCAGACGCTTTTTGCATACTTCAATGACTTCCTTCGGCGTCTTTTGTGTTTTCTTCGCGAATACCTCCAAAAAGACAATGGCATCATCATCGATAAAATAGATAATGCGCCACGTTTTATTTTTGTCGTTAACGCGAAGTTCATGACAGTTCTTTCCAATCGATGGCATTGGCCTGGAATCCGGCATTTCTAGCATATCTCCTTTTTGAAGCCTTCTTAACAGAAAACCAGCTTTTATTCTGGTAGCTGCTGAGAAAGGCGGAGACTTTACTTCTCCCTGAATCCAAACCAGTGGTTTATCATAATCGGACATAAATTAATATGCCGAATTTGACATAAATAAGCAATTGCATAGTCGGGTACTTAACAAAGCAAATCAAGCGGGCGCGTTTGCGTTTAGTTTCTTATATTTAAGTACTTAGATGCGCCGCTTATTTGCCAAACCGTTATACCACCCAATTCGGGCACTTGACAATATGTACGGAATGACGTACGTTAAATATGGTAAATAAACTCAAGTCCCAGAACCATGAAAACACTTACAGCTACAAAAGCTAGAAAAGAGATTTATCGCCTGATTGATGAGGCCGCTGAAACGCATGAGCCCATACAAATTACCGGTAAACGTTCAAACGCTATCCTTGTCAGTGAGGATGACTGGCGTTCCATCCAGGAAACTTTGTATCTGACCTCTATTCCCGGAATGGCAGATTCTATCAAAGAAGGACTGAATACTCCTCTGGAGGAAACGGATGACGAGTTAGACTGGTGAGCAACTATAATCTCGTTTATACAAAACAGGCAAAAAAAGACGCAAAGAAAGCTGCCTCATCGGGGTTAAAGTCCAAAGTTGAAGAGTTGCTTGACATCCTTCGGGAAGATCCATTTCAACAATACCCTCCTTTTGAAAAACTCGTTGGTGAATTGGAAGGAGCTTACACTAGGAGAATTAACATCCAGCATAGATTGGTTTATCAAGTTTACCGGGATGAAAAAGTTGTGAAAGTAATTCGAATGTGGACTCATTATGACTAAGAGGTGGTATAATTGCCGCACCGTTATACCTGCAATCGAAAAATCTGATTTCTTCCGGATTTCATCGTTAATAATTACATTCAGGTAAACTAAACACCTTTCCTATGATCACCGACTTAAAAGAGATTGAAAATTCAGTCCTGAATCTAAATAAAAAGGATAAAGCGCGCCTTGTTGATAAATTACTGCAAAGCATACATGGTAAAATTGATCCTGAAATTGAACAGGCCTGGATTGATGAGGTTCAAAAAAGAAAGGAGTCACTTAAATCGGGTGAAGCTTCCCTTCATTCTGCTTCAGAAGTTTTAAGTGAAGCAAAAAAACGTCTTCAAAAGTGACAGTAAAATTTCATTCAGAAGCCAGGAAAGAGTTTTTTGAAGCGGCTGAATACTATGAGGAACAAGTTGTTGGCCTTGGGGATGATTTTATTGATGAAGTAGGAAAAGTACTGGAGGTTATCGAACAACAACCCTCATCTGGAACGAAAATTACCAATACCGAATGAAGATTTTTAGTGACTCGATTTCCCTATGGAATTATCTATTCAGTTGAAGACGACCTTATAACGATTTTTGCTATTATGAATTTGAGACGAAAACCGGGGTACTGGAATTCTCGAACATAAGTCCGTGGGTATAACAAACGGTTCGTACGATTGGTGGCTCGTTTTTTTTATCCAGCCCCGCCGTACAACCACCGAACCGTTAACTAACTGAAAGTCATCTGTTTCTTAATTGAAAAAAATAGTCATGGAGAATAAAGTTGAGATACAGAAAAAACTTACCTCAGCACTTATGCAGTTTGCAAATATATCGGAGCAAGATGCCATTAACCTTTTTGGGCAAGGCATAGTAAAAGCTATTCCTGTTCATGCTTTTTTTATCCGTGATGGTGTAATCCCCAAAACGTTTGGTTTTGTTTGCAGCGGGCTTTTCAGGTACATGTATACCGACCGGGAAGGCAAACAGTATACAAAAGCATTTATGCCGGAACAGAGCTTTCTCAGTTCCTATTCGGCGATGATCCGGCAGGCACCCTCCTTTTATGCCATCGAAGCGTTGGAAGCATCGGTTGTGCTTGAGTTTGATTACATAAAGTGGCTTGAACTCAAAGAGTCAAACCCCTGCTGGGATCATTTTTTAATTAAAATGCTGGAGATGGGATATTCCCAAAAAGAGAAGAGAGAACGCGAGTTGCTGCTGCTCGATTCAGAAACCCGGTACCGGAACTTTCTGGAGGAATATCCTACCCTGGAAACAAGGGTAAAGCAGCATATGATTGCCTCCTTTCTGGGTATTGCACCCGAGTCGCTAAGCCGTATCAGAAAAAAACTGAACAGCTGATGCCGTCTTAAATCTGAACCTGAGTTCGAGTATTAATCGGCATTTACGTGCTTCAAAAGTCCCCTCCTTTCCATCCAAGGATAAATAAATGTAGCTTGGAATTCTTCGTGTTGCTTCGTGACCTCGTGACTTCGTGGTAAAAACCAGAATTAAGGCATCCATAAAATGGGATTTATCTTTTAGGACAACCTCAGCATCTATTTTCACAAACTCAAAATCGAACTCAGGTTCTAAATATTCACCAGGAAATTTTCATCTTAACATAGATCAATGAAGTCGGTTCCTGTCGTAGATATTTTTGATGAGAGATAAACATCAAAAAATTAACAGTCTGGATCATTAATATGGATATCATGGAAAACAGATCTGCTGACAAAACACTGACAAGGAGCGCATTCTGGGCGAGCACGGCATTTTATGGACTGATTGCCCTTGAATTTTTCTACATGTTTAGCCCTTTTGCGGCATATTTCTACGGTGTATACGGCCCCGGGCTTGAACTGCTTGCTGCCAGTGAGAGAACAAGCTGGCTTATTACCTTTTTTATGCCTCATATTGCCAGTGAAACGCAATCGTTTTTGATTACATGGCATGAGGCAATCGGGGGATTCTTTTTCCTGATGGGGCTTTTGGGGTTTTTAGTGGGAGCCGTACGAATTTACTGGAATAAACTAAAAAAACGGGGAGCTGTTACAGATGGCATTTACCGCCATATCCGCCATCCGCAATATCTGGCATTGATGATTGCAAGCTTTGGTATGGTATTGATCTGGCCGCGATATCTTGTTTTATTCGGTTTTGTTACGGTTTGCTTCGCCTACTACTTCCTTGCCCGGAGGGAAGAAAAAATATGCAAAGGTAAATTTCCGGAATATGAATCATACCTCAGCGAAACCGGACGATTTCTGCCGAAGAAAATAGAATCTCTCTTTTCGCGGATGCCTGTTCCGTCCCGATTACCGGGCAAGGTGGCCGGTGCCTTACTGTTTTACATTCTTTTGATGGTGTTCTCTTTTACTGTGGCCCGGGCTATCCATACTCATAGTGTAGCAGCCTTGTATACCTGGCATTCTCCTGACGGGGTGATGCTTTCTGTAGGCAAACTTGGTGAGGAGGAATTTGCGGAACTCAGGCAGATCGTCGAAGCAAATCCGGAGGTATCATCCCGGCTGGCATCCGGGGCATCTCCCGAACTCCGGTATATTTGGTATGTTATGCCTGCGGATTTATATATATCCGAAGTACCGATGTATATTCCCGATGGGGAGGTATTTTCTCATGAATCACCGGGCAGTAAAGATCAGTCCCGCTATAAAATCGTTATTACAAAAGCTGAATTTGGGGCCGCCGAACCGGGCAGCGGATTGGATATCCTCCGCAGAGCAATACATAAAACTCCTGTGCTGGAAATATGGATTGACCGCAACTCCCAGTCCGTAGAGAAGTTTCTGGAACCACCATCAATTGATATCTATTATGGTATGCCGGTTCCAATATTTTAAAAAATTTCAGGAACAATCTTTGAGGTCAATTATCCATTTGAAATCACGATAGTTAACAAGCGTAGCGCTTAGCGGTCCCGAAAAGTATTAGGGATCAAGTGGATTTTGCTGCCCTATGCTTCTATTCAGTTAATAAGCTTTGTGGAGTATCCTTATTTTAATCATATTCATTTATTGAACCGGCAAAACCGCTTATTAGCCATACCGTTATGCAAACCTAATTAAACTTATTTGGCTCCGAAATGAAGCAGATATTATCAATTTCATATTATTGAGATTATACCGGGGGTGATTTACACATAGGCACTTCATTTTAGAATAAAATTTCTTAAACATGAAAATTGCAAATCCTGACTATCGCCATAAAGAAATATTATACTATTTTCTTTGTACCTATCTCTTCAGTTGGGCATTTTGGATTCCAAGTGCTTTAATGTTTGCGGGTGCAGAATCAATAGGCCAGCTAATCACATCTCCTTTATTTATTGCGCTTCAAACACTGGGAGCAGCCGGGCCCAGTATTGTTGCTTACTTTTTTTTGAAATATTACCACGGTAAGGATGCAATCAGGTCTATTACCGACAGATACAAAGTCTGGCGTTTAGAGATCAAATGGTACGCCGTCTCAATTTTCCTGATCATTTTCATCAGCCTGCTCTCCTTGCTGATCCATATCGTTTTTATGGAATCCCCGCTCACTGAAGGTCATGCATTATTCGATATGTACCAGAGTATGGGGTTCTTTTTAATACTCATTTTGCCTGTTATTTTTTTCGCTCAACTTTTTTCGAGCCCGCTTCTGGAAGAGTTTGGATGGCGTGGATACGCTCAACCCCTTCTGCAGAAAAAGTATTCGGTATTGTCATCAAGCATAATAATCGGGCTTGTCTGGGGTGTTTGGCACTTGCCGCTGATTTTAACCTATGGCCATGATATTGCTGTTGCGTTAATGCTGATTATTTGTCACAGCATATTGATAGGGTGGGTACTCAACTCAACAAAAGGCAGTATGCTAATGGTATTGATATTTCATGCATCCATAAACGTGGGAGTTAATATTTTATCTCCGGGACATGATGATATAGTGATGCTATGTCTGACTCTGGTAGTTACATTATTTGTGGTATATAAATTTGCGTATAACAAATTGATACCATTTAACCTTGAAGGAGTTTTTTCCAAAGATTAATTCAAACATAGATAGTTCGTGTTTATAAGTATTGCTGCACAACCTCTTTAAATATAAATTTATCAATATCTTATATTGCAACCGCCGTACATTTTTTATACGCTTCGTTTTTTAGATTCATATTCACTTCCAGAGAAATCTATTGGCTGGACGGTCATGGATCTTTTACTGACGCTACAGGCGTCAAAACATCTTTACGGGCTTAGTCTTTGGTTAACTCTCCATTAACCACGCGTCTGACAACACCCAATTTAAAACTATCACTGTAGGTCGTTTGTGGTTTACTACCTTTAATTTTCATCGGCTGACTCCATAATTTGTGTCAACCTATTTCAGTATAAGCCCCCCCGAAAGCTTTCGGGGTACATTCCACAACAGCCTGAATCGGCTGATTGAATTGCTCAAAAAACCGGCCCAAAATTAATGGCGTATTGGTCATTTTTTCTTCAACAAGCAATTTACCGTTGTCATTTATTGCTACAAGAGTCATATTTCGGCTATGTAAATTGATTCCTATGTGAACCATGACGTCCTCCTTAGTTTGTTTGTGTGGAAACTACAATCTAGATGGGGACGTCCTTTTCGTAAAGATCAAGTGTTTCGCTTCGCATTTAGAAAATGAGACTGTCAACCGGTTCAGGTATTTTGCTGATCGTATAACCTGATAATTCAGCCACAGAAACACCAAGCCGTTAAATTTTCTCCAAAATTCTGCAACAATCTGTAAATGTAAGACGTAAATCACTTTATTAATTTCAGTAAGTACTGCCTAACATTTTATGAAATTTACAGTTAACAAAATTTTCGGACTCCTGTCTCTCTCAATAGCCTTATTCACTTGTGCAGACACTCAGAATTCTGGTCAGCACGCTACACAGAATATGGATTTTTACACCGAAGCGGAAAATGAAAAAGTTGCGGCCCTGTTACATCAGGTCCGGGATGCGGTTGGAATAACTGCAACTTCAAAAATTGACTTGCACCTCGAAGGGAAATCTGAATTTATGGGCAATGAGGTTGTTTTTGTTTTTGCCGCTGACAGTAACGAAGATGCATGGTTTTCTCTGCTTGAGGGTCCTGTTGCATATGCCTTCGGATATGATTCCGGAGACTACATCGTAAAATTCATGAACGGTATTTCACGTAAAGCCGGACCGGCCGAAAAGTCAAATATTCGCCTGACTGGTACGATGCAAAGCCATTCATGGTTATTGGAAAACGCTCCCTTTCTGTGGAGCCTGGAAGATGATGAAGATTCCGGAATCATGCTCTACTATCAACTTGTTGACAGTTATAGCCGGGGAGTTATCCAAATCAATAAGGAAACCTACCTACCTGAAAAGTGGGTAAACCATACCTGGCAGGGTGAAGAAGTTTTTCGTTTTGAAGGGCAGCTTGACAATCAAACCCCATGGATGCCGGCTATAATAGAAATTACCGACAGCGATGGCGTGAATACGACTACACAACTCTCAAATAGGATTGAGAATAATACATCTGTAAAAGATCAGCTACACCAGCATCTGAAACAATCTGATGATTTTAACTTTGAGAACATGGATCCGGTTGTGGATCTCCGGAGAAATTGGAGGGGTTTGTTGATGGTTATGGCCAATGTTAACAACTCTGAGCCCGGGTGGTTTATCCTTGATTCCGGAGCCGGGGTAAGCGTTCTGGATAACCGGTTTGTGGATAAACTTGGAGTTGAAGCGATTGGAAAAAAAGACATGACCGGGGTTGGTGGCCGCGAGCATGCTGCATATCACAGGGTTGATCAATTCAGGGTTGGGCCTTTAACGGTTGATGATTACATCTTGACTTCTCTCGATCTTTCATTTCTTGATGATTTTTTTGATCAGCCCACAGCCGGAATTATCGGCAGCGGCATTTTTGGCAGATCCGTTGTCGAAATTGACATCGAAGAAAGCCGGGCTTCATTTTATGATGAATCGCAATTTGAAGGCAGGGAGATCGAATGGATGCCTATGGTAGTTGATTATGGCAGGCCGGCAATAAAAGGTAATATAGAAAACCACGAAGGATATTTTTTACTCGATACCGGTGGTAGTTTTGGGATTGTGATCCATTCCAATACAGTTACTGGCCTGGAACTTCTTGAAAGCCGTCAAACCCGTGAAGCGGGTATCGGTGGCGTTGGAGGGCAAACAATTGCACAAGTCGGAAAGATTTCTTCATTAGAATTTGGAGATTTTGCCCATTCCGATTTGGAAGCCATTTTCATTACGGAATCGCAAGGTGCTTTTTCTGATCCCTACTATCTTGGTACAATCGGCATGCGAATACTCCGCGAATACAAGATTATATTTGATTATCAAAATTTAAGGATTGCTTTAATGCCAACGCCATGATGAATCTATATCTAACCAAACCTGCGTGTTTAACTTAAACCATGAATTTTCTATACCATAGGCGCGTCTAATATTCTTCAAGCCATTAAACTATCTCCTTGATATGGCAATCTCTGAATAATCAAACCACTACCATCCGACAAAGAAAATGAAATCACTTGATATTTCCATGTCAAAATTCCACCTCTTTGATGATTATGGAGCTAATCATTTTCTTAATTTAGTATGTTGCTGATTGCAAAGTGACACAAGCGAAGATGCTCGCGTATTGTGTGCACTTCATTAAGAAACAGAGAATTGAACCATAGTTTGTAACCCTATCTTTAAATTAAAATTTTTCAATTCTCTATACGTGTTTAAATGCAGCCGAATTTAATGATTTGTCAATCCGTCAGTGAACCTGCAAGAAAATATATTAGGCAATACTGCTTACCCTGAGCATCATTCTAAAGTAAAATTTTACAATGTGATGCGGGCGTTAAATTGTAAAATTTTATAACCAAGAGCAGATCTGCATCCTTGTCAATCTATCCTATCATGAAAATATAAAGCAACCAAAGCAATAAATATCAACAACTAATTCGAGGCAAAAGTATTTGAATTGAAATATTAAAAAGTTTTAATAATTTCTGATGTCCAAATTAGGGCACTGCTTTTTTTAGGTTTTACTACCTAAATAAATAGACAAACTAACTTTTGGAGGTCATAGATATATGAAAAGAATAATACATCTTGTTGCTACTGTTCTTCTACTACTATTGCTCAATAATTCTGCTCTATCACAGGGGCTAATAGGCCCAACGCTTCAATCAGTGTTACAATCAACAGACGGCCTGGTACAGGTAATTGTAACTTTCGATGGGGATGAAGCTCCGGGGAATGCTGAAATCGAATTACTTGAATCGCTTGGTATTTCAACCGGCGTAACGTTGCAATCATTGCCGATGGCTGCTGTTCTCGCTACAAGTAACCAGATCGAAGCACTTGCAAACCAGCCCGGCGTTCGTTCAGTTTATTTAAATGAACGCCTGGAATATTACAACGATAACGGTACTGCAATCACAGGAGTAAATAAAGTTCGTACTGAGGGGCAATTCCAAGTAAGAAATGGAGGGATGCCTTTAACCGGAAAAGGTGTTGGTGTTGTGATTAACGACAGTGGAATTGATGCCACACATGCCGATCACAGATTTGGAGATCATGTTGTACAAAATGTAATGGCATCGTTAAACCTGAACGCAGTTTCGGGCCTGTTACCTGTTACAATTCTGGAAAATCAGTTAAATACAGACACCAACTCAGGCCACGGAACCCATGTTGCCGGAACAGTTGGGGGAACAGGTGCCCAGTCTAACGGGTTGTATGAGGGTGTAGCACCGGGTGCCGATCTTATTGGATACGGTTCAGGTGCCGCCCTTTTAGTGCTGGATGGAATTGGGGGTATCGATTATTCAATAACCAACCAGGCCAGGTATGGTATAAGGGTAATTAACAATTCATGGGGAGGGTCCGGTGATTTTGATCCGGAACATCCAATTAACCTGGCTACCAAGCGGGCATTTGATAGAAATATAGCTGTTGTATTTGCTGCAGGTAATTCGGGCCCCGGTACGGATACACACAACCCGTATGCCCAGGCTCCATGGGTTATTTCTGTTGGAGCGGGTACGCACGATGGTGAACTCGCCGATTTTTCATCAAGGGGTTCTAATAAAACGTTGATTTTTGAGCTGGATGGAGAAACCTTCACCATGATCGATGAACCTACCGTGGTGGCACCGGGGGTTGATATTATCTCAACCCGCGCATTATCACCGGTAGGGGTATTGAGCATCGATCAGGATCTGCTAAACCTTGATCCGGGTCATCTGCCATTCTATACACACATGATGGGTACCTCTATGGCAGCTCCTCATGTGGCCGGAATTATCGCACTAATGCTGGAAGCAAACCCGGCATTGAATGTATCTGAGATTAAAGAAATTCTGAGGAAGAGTGCCACAAATATGCAGGGACATGAAGCCTTTGAGGTGGGTGCCGGTTATGTGAATGCGTATGCTGCTGTTCAAATGGCGTATGATATGGCTACACCGTTCGGTGCTACTGTAAACACCACTCGAGAGTTCAACAGTACGATCGATTTTAATGCCAAAACGGAGGAATTTTCAATAGATTACGGGTTGCTTGGCCTCACATCTACCGACTATCAATTCGAGGTTCAGCCCGGAACCAATGTTATTGAAGCAAGAATTCGCGCATTAGGATTATTGGGTGCAGGCAATCTGCTAAACCTGGTTTTGGAAGATCCAGATGGCAAAATTGCTTCATCCGGTATTCCGGTATTATTTGCACTGGAAATAGACAGGGTGGTTCGAGTGGCAAGCCCCACTCCTGGCACCTGGACCGTAAGAGTTGAAGGGTTACGGGGTGATGAGATAAATCCGCTGGGAGGAATTGCACTTCCGGAAAGCGTGGATGGCAGCGTAACCAAATTTATTTCAGCCGGCACTACCGGGTTGAATGATATTGAAGGGCATGAAGCTGAAGATGCGATTATCTTTGCAGTAGGACAGAGGCTTGTTGACGGTCTGCCGGAGGGAATTTTTGCACCGGAAGATAACCTCACACGAATAGATCTTGCTGACTACCTGGTAATGGGACAGGAAATAAGGCAAAATCTCCCGCTTAATGGTCCTCAGTTTGGTGATGTTCAGGGTGAACTCCAAACTTTAGCAGCTCATTCTGTTTCAGCAAGGGGAGCAGCACTGAGCGATCGTTTTCATACGGATGATGGAGTGATGATTCCTGCTTCTTCAAACTCTTTTGAACCTTCCGGAACAGTTAGCAAGGCAGAACTGGCCTATTCGCTGGTTCAGAGTTTGGGATTACAGGAACAGGCCCGGGAACTGAATAATGAATCCGTAACCGTGGAATATAAAGGAGAAAGAATAAATATTGACGATCAGAATCAGATTCCCTCTAATTTGCGCGGATACGTTCAGCTCGCTTTGGATTTAAAAATTCTGAATGCTGAATTTAAATTAACTCAGCGCAGATTTGCCCTCTCCCCTACTCTTACTGCATATTTCAACCCCTCCCAGGTTATGACAAGGGCTGATTTTGCCGTTGCAGTAACCCGTGCACAGGATGTTGAAATTGCAAGCGGATCGTCAGGCCTTCTGCCACTTGCCACAGATGGAGGTGAGACCTTTAATAATCCTGATATTCCGGCAACATTTGCACTTGAGCAGAATTATCCAAACCCATTCAATCCAACTACTGTTATTTCTTACTCTCTTCCTGAGCAGTCTGAAGTAACAATTAACGTATATAATGTAATGGGACAACGAGTAAGCACACTGGTAAATGAAGTGCAATCAGCCGGGCAGTACCAGGTAAATTTTGATGCCACCAATCTTGCAAGTGGTGTCTATATTTATCAGCTGCGTGCCGGGGCAAACGTGTTTACAAAGACGATGAATCTGATTAAATAGCGAGATTTCAAAAAACATTTTGAAATAAATGCCGCATGCTAAAATTTGCAGGTATATTTCAGGTGATATTTTCGAGGCCGAAGAAGAATTTCTTCTTCGGCTTTTTTTTGGGTTTGAATTGCTATTTGTACCTGTGGGCTAACATGATCTCCTTTATAAAAAAGATTTGTTACCAATTTATCTACAAACCTTTCTTACACCTTTTTACTGGCACATCTTCAAATTAAAAACTCTTGCTTAATCAAATTTATTCGTTTGGTTAATTTGAAAACATTGTTCAATCACACTGAGTTTGGTTCCCTGGCGATTGTGAGCTGGTTTTTTACAAATAAATTAATTTTGAGCAAAAATATTCCGGATCAAGATAGTACACTCACATAGTTCTGATGATAATATTGTGAATCCTAATTCACGACTTCCACTAAATCTTCCTTTTCATTAACAGTTATTTTACCCCGCTAACTGAAATTATTTTCTCATAAATACTTTAAATTCATATATATAATCATTTATAAGAAAAAAAGTTTATGAAATATTTTGATTGTTAGGAATCCTTACTATATTTGCCAAGGCAATGATGCCTCTTATCACTTAAATATTTGGAACTATGGAAAAATCTAAATTCTACCACGCAGGATGTGCTGTATGCAAGAGTGCTGAGCACGACATTATAAATCTGATTGGTGCAGACAATGTGGAAATCGTTCACATTGGCAATGATCGAACCCGTATTACTGAAGCGGAAAAGGCCGGTGTAAAATCTGTTCCCGCACTGCTTACACCAAATGGAAATGTACTGCACATAAACTTTGGTGCATCGATGGATGATGTAAAAGGGTAATTTTTTTCACATTAATTGTTAGGAGTCCTAATTTAAGGGCTCTTTTTTAAATTCGAACTCTTAAATAGTCATATCATGAAATCACTCTCCTTACTTTTAATACTTTCATTATTTTCTCTCTGTGCCATTGCCCAGGAAAAAGGCAACACTTATAACAATGACAATTTTCAAATTGAAAATGTTACTGTAAAACACTGGCCGGAGATTGCCGCGACTGTATGGGATATAACCGTACAAGGTAAAGCCGGCAAAACAACCCCTGCCCCGGCCGGCCAGCTTAATGGTGCTCCTGTTTTGGGGTATGTGTTTCCCACAACGTTAAATCCAACCGATGTAGGTTTTGGTAAAGTTGAAGGAATCGTAGCTCTGGCCCTCACATCACACCCTGATTTTGACGATACACCGCTTTGGGATGAAAGCGGTGATGGCAATTATAACAATGACGGCATTATATGGCACCCTCACTGGGTTATACTGGGCGAGGATACCCGCGTGGAAGGCGGGCTTTCGGTTATTCAGTTCAATCCGGAAGATAACTCTGTTATACTGCCGCCAACCAACCCGGGAATGCCTATGTATATGGATTCCCCCGGCTTTCAGGTTATCACAACAGATAACAGAATCAGAGTTGTTGTTCCTGATTTCAGGATAAGAAATAACCTGGATTTTTCTTACGATGGTGTAACCGTTTATATGCAGGTTTATACAGGTGATGATAACAGCCACAGTAAAGGAGATTTACCTATGCTTGGTGTTTACAATATTTATTCTGTTGCAAGCGGTAATTTATCACTGCCATATACAGTACAGTAAAAAATATTGCCCTGATTTGTTAGGATTCCTATCTTTTCGGGGCTTCATCATTATGATTCTAATCAGATTGATTGTAACCAGTTAAATTCAATGACATACCAGAAAACAGCTAATTAAACATGAAACAGAATCTGTGAATCCCACCTATTACTTGAAGTGATTGAATAAATATCAGCTTCCAATGAAAAGAAAACAGAAACATTAAACGAATATCCTGAAATAATGAAAGTATCCGTTTGGGACACCTGGGTTACCAGAAAAGATGGGCGTATGATGCATTTTGACATCATTGCTCCCGAAGAGATTAAAGACGCTTCCGTTATTCATGCCTATGGTGATGCTTATCTGAAGACAAAAGGAGAAAGTGGCCGGCCACTTACATTCAGCGAATGTCGGTTTTGCCATGTGGAAACGATGAAGTCTGAGTGGGAAAAATCAATTCTTGCGCAAGGTTATTACATTCTTGAAATGGAGAACTGCGAAACTTGATGAAAGATATTTAAACCATGCAGAATTTCAACCTATGGTAAATATCTATATGATAAAGCCTGTTATAACCCCATTGTTGAGCCTATTTAAATAATGTTGCCAGAATAAACCGGAATGCGAACTTACCCGGGTTATTTCTTCCCGGCCTCTAAAGGGTGGTGGATTTAAAGGAAACCCGATGCAAATACACTTAGAACTAAGTAAATTAACACATATCCAGGATGAAGAATTTAACGAATGACATACACACTTTTTTGAAACCACAGGCATTTTGATTGAAGACGAATTAGCAATGAAAGCCAAAACCATAGCACTACGTATCAACCATTTGATGCTGCATAAAAATAGAGGCTAATGAGCAAATCAGATTTTGATCTGAAACACCAAAACCAAAGTATTGAAAGCAAAATTGTGGCTTCCCTGGAACGGATTTCCCAGGCATTCCGGGTGTTATTATGGCGTGAAAGTAAAGAGTATTCTCTCAGCCCTATTCAGGTGCAGTTACTTATTTTTCTTTTACATCACTCTGAGGAAAAGCGGAAGATCAGTTATTTGGCAGATGAATTTAACATGACAAAAGCAACCATCAGCGATTCCATTAAAGTACTGGAGAAAAAAAAGCTCATAACAAAAGAACCTGAACCAAATGATTCAAGAAGCTATGTGATCCATTTAACTTCTGAGGGAAGCAAAACTGCCCAAGAGAATTCACTCTTCACAAATGAAATCCGAACCCCTATCGATATGCTGAGTGCAGACGACAAAGAAAATCTGTTACTAAGCCTGCTGAATATCATCAGGCATTTAAACAGAACAGGTGTAATTACCATTCAGCGGATGTGTATGACCTGCAAGCACTACGAGACTACAGATAACGGGAAGCAGCACTTTTGCAAACTGCTAAATCAAAAACTGCTCAATACCGAACTTCGTACGGATTGCCCTGAACATGAAATGGTCGAGTGAATTGGATTTAATCTATTTTAAACTCCTACTAAATTATCACTTTAACCCATATCAAAGACTTCATGCTGACTGGTTCAGCTATTTCACTGAACTTTCAGATTAATCGGCTGACAGTACAATCAACAGGGCTGTTACCTGACAAGAAAGTCTGCTTCTGTTCTTTATTCTACAATAGTTGTATGTAATCTGAAGGCTCAACCAACATGTAACAATGTCTGCGTATAGGGTACATTTAACAGAAAGCAAATCCACAAGAAAGTAGATGCTTATGATTCCATCGGTAAGAGAAAAATTATTAAACAGGCTTCAAATTTCTGTTGAACGTTTAGAGGAATTGTTACGTGTTTGTTTCATTGTTACACACGAAAAAAATGAACAGATTGAAACAAATAATCGAGTATTTGACCGACTGGGATATATAATCAACGGCGCAGTAAGAACATACTATGTAAACGAAAAGGGCGAAGAAATAAGTTATTTATTACAAGTGAATGACGATGTGATAGGCGATTATGCAAGTTACATTACGGGCGAAAAATCGCAAGTTAAAATTGAAACACTGTTGAAAACGGAAGTACTTTATTTTGATAGAAAAAGTATGGAACAGTTGATACAGAAAGATGTCTTTTGGCTTGGTTTTGCAAAACAAATATCTGACTTAGCTTTTCTTTCTGCAAAAAAAAGGCTTGACGAACTATTTTTCTACACACCCGAACAGCGTTATTTAAACCTTCTGAAAAAGTCTCCTGAAATTTTAAATAAAATTCCTCAAAAACATATTTCTTCATATTTAGGAATTACACCACAATCATTGAGCAGAATCAGAAAACGAATTATCTGAAACAGAAATTAACTTAAGTGAACGGCTTTTGGTTTATTACGAGTTAATTTTACCACTGAAACTAAACTATATTTAAATAACAGAAATTTCAGGCATGCTGAAAACAGCAATTATTGGTGGTGGTATAGGCGGTTTGACAACCGCTTTAGCCCTGAGTAAAACAGGAAAAAAAGTAACAGTTTACGAAAGTGCACCCGAAATCAAACCTGTTGGGGCAGGAATCATTCTGGCGAGTAATGCAATGCAAGTTTTTGAAAAACTTGGTGTTCGTAATAAAATTGAAAATGCAGGCCAAAAAATTTTTAACATAAAAGTTACAGATGCGCAACTCAATACATTATCCGCTGCAGAACTTACAAGTTTCGAGAACAAATACGGTGTTTGCAATGTGGCAATTCATCGTGCAGATCTACAACATATTTTAGCAGTTGAATTTGGCTTTGAAAACATACATTTGGCAAAACGGCTATTGAAAATTGAAAAAGAGAAGAGCTATAAACTCACTTTTGAAGATGGTTCAATTGTTCATTCTGACACTGTAATAGGTGCAGACGGTATACACTCAGCTGTGAGAAAGCTGATCTTCGGGACAGGATGTATCAGATACAGTAAACAAAAATGCTGGCGCGGAGTAATTGAAATTGACTGGACTTCAAAATTCAATCACGAGGCATTTGAGGCCTGGGGAAAAGGAAAACGTGTTGGTTTTGCAAAAATCAGCAGGAAAAAGGTTTATTGGTTTGCCGTAATTAACGAAGAATTGATAAATGAGAATGAAAAACTTATTGAACTGTTTCAAGAATTTCACCCGGATATCATAAAAATTATCTCAGACACACCTGAAGAAAATATCATTTTCAATGATATCATTGACTTAGCCCCAATAAAGCAATGGCAAAATGGAAAAGTTTGCTTAATTGGCGATGCGGCTCACGCTACAACGCCCAATATGGGTCAAGGGGCTTGTCAGGCAGTGGAAGACGCCCATGTTATTGGAAAATTATTCGATCAGGGCAAAAGTGTTGAACAGATTTTTATTGAATATGAAAAACTGAGGATGGAAAAAGCACATTCCATTGTGAATAGAAGCTGGAAAATTGGAAAAATTGCACACTTTGAAAACAGCTTTGCCATTTGGTGTAGAAATGCCCTGATAAAGTACCTTCCACAATCTGTCAATGAAAAACAACTGGACAAACTATTTAATATAGAGTATATCAATTAAATTACCGGTTTTTGGGAGAAATATGTATGAAGATTGCCAAATAGTATTTCCTGAGAAATAGTCCATTCCCTATCCAACGTTTAACATAAACAGCAAAACATTCTATCAAATACTGTTATTTACTCTGCTACAACACAGAAGAGATCCTGCTGATGTATAAGCGTTTGTTGTAAATATTTATACAAGGCCACTGCTCAACTGAAATATCATATCATGATAATTCGTGGAAAATCTAGTGAAGAAGTACAAGGAATGGTTCAGATTGAGATCATGTAAACCAATCCTCCTTAGAGTGAAAGAGTGACAGTCTAATCTTCATAATTTATTCAATTGTTTGAAAAAAGGAACTCACCTTTATATTCTGTATATTACAGTTCACTTTTTTTTAAGCCCGGCTTTTAATTTGAAAGCGGGCTTTTTTCATTTTATCCCAACTATGTCATTTACTTCGCTGAACCTAACTGATCCAATCCTCAGATCATTAAAAGAAGAAGGATACACCGAGCCCACTCCCATTCAATCTCAAGCCATTCCAATTGCACTTAAAGGTATCGACCTTTTGGGTTGTGCACAGACCGGTACCGGTAAAACGGCCGCTTTTGCAATACCAATTTTAGAGCTACTTAGCAGAAACAAGAGTACAGATCGTAACCGAAAAATCAGAAGTCTGATTGTTACACCTACCCGCGAACTGGCGATCCAGATCGATGAGAGTTTTCAAAATTATGGACGATATACGGGCCTCAACACCGCAGTAATTTTTGGTGGTGTAAACCAGAAAAGCCAGGTAAAAAAACTGAAGCAGGGTGTTGATATACTTACTGCCACGCCCGGCCGCCTGCTCGACCTGATGAACCAAAGATTTATCTCCATTGCTGATGTAGAAATTTTTGTACTTGATGAAGCCGATCGCATGCTCGACATGGGTTTTATCCATGATGTGAAGAAACTGCTTGCTGCACTTCCTCGAAAGAAGCAAACACTCTTCTTTTCGGCAACCATGCCGCCTGAGATTGTGAAACTGTCAAAATCGATCCTTCACAATCCTCAAAAAGTAGAGGTTACTCCGGAATCATCTACGGTAGATGCCATTCAGCAAGGGCTCTATTTTGTAGATAAAGGAAATAAGAAAAATCTTCTCATAGATGTTCTGCAAGATGATGCGATCAAATCGGCACTCGTATTTACCCGAACCAAGCATGGTGCCAACAAAGTTGTTACTCTGCTGAACGGAAGCAACATACAGGCAGAAGCCATTCATGGAAATAAATCCCAGGCAGCACGGCAGAAAGCACTTGGGAATTTCAAAGATCAGCGGACCCGTGTGCTGGTGGCTACCGATATTGCTGCCCGCGGCATCGATGTGGATGAACTTCAGTATGTAATCAATTACGAAATTCCTAACATCCCGGAAACCTATGTTCACCGGATTGGACGAACAGGCCGTGCCGGATCAGACGGTACCGCACTCTCCTTTTGCGATGCACAGGAAAAAGCGTATCTCCGCGATATTGAAAAGCTGATCGGTAAGCGTATTCCAATTATTGACGAGCACGATTTCCCCCTGGTTGATCACAACCCTCCGGAACCTGAAAAGCAGCAGTCACGCAAATCGCACAAGAGCCGAAACAGCAGTAACAGAAAAAACGGCGCTCGTTCAAAGCCAAACAGCTCCAATAAAACAAGAATAAGGCGCCAAAGGTAAGGCGGAAGTATTATTCATCTGTCTATTTTTCAGCTGGATTCATCAGCTATTATTTAGTCTGAGTTCATTTTGGATTAATCCAAAAGTTGAGGAGAGTGTTAATCTGCCACCATTACTCAAGTCGGGATGCAAAATCAATAAAATAACGTATTGCAACTGCGCTAAAATGGGCAATTCTTTTCAGAATTATGCGAAACTCATGTATTTTTAAAAAGAATCTTCTACAAAATTGGTAGTAATACGCAATGCTCAAAAAATTTACTCATTTCGCACACACACTTATTGGTTGTCTGTTATTCTTATCTATAAATATTCAGACTTCTTTAGCACAGTCCGGTTACTCAGTCGAAACGTTTGGACAGCTTCGGCTGATTATACAACAGGCAGATATCTCTGCCAATGCTGACCTTGCTGATTTTGCTGATAAAACCAATTTTTATGCGCTGGGTGCTTTTAAAAATCTTAAGGGTGAAATATTAATTATCGACGGCACTTCCTACTCAACGCGTAGTATTGATGGAGAAGTAGAGTTTATTCGTGCATTTGAGGAAAAAGCTACCTTGCTGGTTGGATCTTCTGTTGAAGAATGGCAAGAGATTAAAATATCACAAACGGTATCCAATCCACAGGATTTACAGAAAGTAATTGAAGAAACGGCTGCTGAGTATGGCCTGTCAATGAATGAACCGTTTCCATTTATGATAGAAGGAGCGTTTGGTGAAATTGTTTGGCATTTGATAGACTGGCCTGAAGATGACCATGAACATACTCATGAAAAACATAAAACTTCCGGGCCCAATGGCATACTCACAAACACTGAGGTGAAAATTCTGGGCTTTTGGTCCGATTCTCATCACGGAATATTTACACATCACACCACAAATCTGCACATGCACTTTGTGACGAAGGATCGTACACTGGCCGGCCATCTTGATGATTTAAAAACCGGCAACAATCTGCTCCTCTACCTTCCTAAAACAGATAATTAATGTGAGTTCGATCTAACTTTAATATCGATCGTCAGTATGAGCCTGCCACGTCGCCTGAAAGGTGTAATCCCGACGCATTTCAGTAGAGACGAAGTGTATCAATGTCCGCTAAGTTTCTGCATTCAGAAACAGTTTTCGAATTGTAATAAATAGAAGTATAAAAATTGAGTACCCGATAAAAAACGGGATGATCCATTCAACAAGACCCGCTGCCAGCATAAAAGCGATAATAAGCAGCTGAAAACCCAGTCCATATATTGAGACGAAGGTCATAAACCATCGGGGAAACGCTTGAACATAGGGTGCTTCCCTATCTAAACGATAGATGATTCTGTCGTACATCGAGTAGAAAATGGTATACATTTTAAAAAGTATGTTTACCGTTTTTTGATCTTCACCCGGATAGGCTTTGGGAGTTTCAGTTTCGAAAATATTACTTGTTTTGTCTCCACCGGCAGAGTGATGGCGTAAGATGACGTAGTAGTAGTTGTAAAGGGTGCCCTGAAATTGAAGTGACACAAACGCTGCCAGTGCAGCCCATACGGAGTGGTCGGTAACAATCCAGATTGCCGTTATGAACATCAGATTCAATACGATGTCAAAGATAGAATCAAGATATCTGCCGGTGTAAGATGGAGTTTTTTTGATCCTTGCCAGTTCGCCATCAGCCGCATCTATTACAGATTTCAATATTAAGAACACTCCTGCAGCGATGTAATAGCCATTTAAGATGCAATAAATTGCAACAATGCCGCTTACCCCAAATAGCAAGGTTACCTGAACAGGTGTGATATCAGTCTCTTTCAGCCTGCTTGCAAAAAGTTTGGCCAAAGGTCTGCCATAATCTGATACATCGATAAATCTCTCTTCCGAAGATAGTTTAGACATACGAACAGTTTTCACATGACGACGGAATTTCCCATCAGCCACTTGGATGTACAATCTTTTAACGGTGTGTGCGCAATTGCATTTTTAACATAATAAGCTAAATCAATGAATAACCTTTCCTATTCGTTCATCTTCCGGTAAAATTCTGAAGTAATTTATTACAGTTGGAGCAACTTCTTGATCCCATTCAGAATGAACTACCCCAGGCAGAGGTCATAAAGTATTAATGCAATAGCCTTTTAATTCTTGATAAAGAATATGCTCTTTGTGGAGTATCTCCACTTTGAAGGGGCTGTTGTTGATGAATTATTTCACTTCTACATCAAATTTCCGATCATGCATCATTATGATCATCCTATACCTGCGATTCAACGTTTTGTGTCATTTTACACTTTGAATTCTGATGATCAAATCAGCTTATCTATACAGCTTGGCTGTTACTCTTCATCCCGGGCGATATAGTAACTCACACCACCTGTAATGATCACAAGAACACCAATCCATGGCGTCCAGCCAATTGTTGTTGATGTTATATCCGGATCGGAAAGAAATGTGTAAAGCAAGAAAAAAACTCCAGATAGTAAAAGGATGATTCCAAAAACCCGCATAAGCCCTCATTTATTAATTTGTTGATCGCTAATAAGAAATCTACAACCAAAAAGTTAAATGTCATAATCCGTTTACAGAAGTCAGAATACAAACCTTTTATACACGAATTTGATAGGAATACTCGGCAAACCTATTCTCATACTCTGATCATTTGGCTTTAAATATCTATTTTCATCGTTGTGAAAATGTGAAATAGTAATAAATCACAAAACCATTTTTGTACATTTACTAATGAGATATCAGAATTTATGTTGTTAACCAATTTTAAATGAAACTTATAACCGGTCATATTTGGTGGTGGGCTCTCCTTCTTACAGGTACGGTTATCGTTTCTGCAATCACTTCTTATGAGATTACACTTTATGGAATATTTAGCAGCATTTCCGGTCACCTCTTGTTTGCCGTAGGAGTGGCACTTATTCCATGGATTTTTTACCGATTGATTGGAAAGCCCCTTACTACTGAGCAGATGATGGCAACAATAACCGTTGGCTGGCTGATACTTACAGTGGCAAACTTATCTGTATAAAAAAAGCCCGTCTCTGTTTCCAAAAACGGGCTTCAAATCTTATTTAGGAGGATCAGAAACTAGCAATCTTCAGTTTATTCTCAACAATTGCCAGCTCAAGTTCCGCTTCTTCACGATTGTGACGGATCGTTTGAAGTTTCTGCTTCAGCTCATTTCTGATTTTGGTTGTTTCAACTTTGTCGATCTCTTCTGCAAGTTCTGCCTTTTCGGCAAGCAATGTGCATAAATTATCACTGATCTCAACAAAACCACCGTTTACTGCATAGTGCAGCTCCGTTCCATCTTTTTGGGTGATGGTTATCTCACCAAGACCCATAGAAGATACCAGTGGTGCGTGATTGTAAAGAACCTGAAACTTACCAAGACTTCCCGGAATCTGAACACTAACAGCATCGCCTTCAAATTTGGGGCCATCGGGTGTTAATAGTTGTGCTTTAAATACTTTTTCCACGATTAGACTCCGGAATCTGTTTAAACTTCTGCGAGTAGTTTCTCTCCTTTCTCCATAGCCTGCTCAATGGTACCCACAAGGTGGAACGCATTTTCGGGGAGATCATCAAGTTCGCCGTTCAGAATCATGTTAAATCCTTTGATTGTCTCTGCAATCTGAACATACTCACCGCTTTGGCCGGTAAACTGCTCGGCTACAAAGAACGGCTGGCTGAGGAAACGCTGAACACGACGTGCACGCGATACTACCAGTTTATCTTCATCAGAAAGTTCGTCCATACCCAAAATGGCGATGATATCCTGAAGATCTTTGTATTTCTGGAGGATCTCTTTCACATTCTGCGCACAGCGGTAGTGCTCTTCTCCGAGTACTTTCGGATCAAGAATTCGTGAGGTTGAATCCAGAGGATCCACCGCAGGGTAGATACCAATCTGTGTAAGCGCACGGCTCA
Organism: Balneolaceae bacterium; assembly: GCA_020832415.1. Classification (GTDB taxonomy): domain Bacteria; phylum Bacteroidota; class Rhodothermia; order Balneolales; family Balneolaceae; genus Rhodohalobacter. Next base: position 23,113 of record JAFIES010000028.1, read on the forward strand.
ATACTGTGGTAGCATCAAGGTGTGAGAATGTGGTGGCAGGTGCAGGGTCAGTCAAGTCATCAGCAGGTACATAGATGGCCTGTACAGATGTAATCGACCCATTTTTTGTTGATGTAATTCGTTCCTGAAGGTCACCCATTTCTGTTGCCAGAGTTGGCTGATAACCCACAGCTGATGGCATCCGCCCAAGAAGTGCGGATACTTCAGAACCGGCCTGTGTAAACCTGAAAATATTATCGATAAAGAGAAGAATATCTCGTGATACTTCATCACGGAAATACTCGGCCACGGTTAAGCCTGAAAGTGCAACTCGTGCACGGGCACCCGGCGGTTCGTTCATTTGGCCAAATACCAGTGTAGCCTGCGATGTTTTCAGAACATCTTCATCCACTTTGGAGAGGTCCCATTCGCCTGCTTCCATTGCTTCTTTAAATTCATCACCGTAGTTAATAACACCGGACTCAATAAATTCCCGGAGAAGATCATTTCCTTCTCGTGTTCGCTCGCCCACACCGGCAAAAACGGAAAGGCCACCATGCTGCTTGGCAATATTGTTGATAAGCTCCTGGATAAGTACCGTTTTACCCACACCGGCACCACCAAAAAGCCCAATTTTACCACCCTTTGCATACGGACAGAGAAGGTCAATTACCTTAATACCTGTCTCAAGCATTTCGGTACTTGTTGCAAGATCTTCAAATGCTGGAGCATCGCGGTGAATCGGGTATGAGCGCTCTCCCTTAGGTGGCTTAATTCCATCAATTGCTTCTCCCACTACATTGAAAAGCCGCCCTCTGATATCTTCACCAACAGGCATCGAAATAGGTTCTCCGGTATCAATCACATCGATTTTCCGAACAACACCATCAGTAGAGTCCATGGCGATTGTTCGCACTCTGTTTTCTCCAAGGTGCTGTGCCACTTCAAGATAGAGCCTTGATTTGTCTTCTCTTTCTATATAAAGCGCGTTTAATATTTGTGGGAGTTTTCCCTGTTCAAAATCAACGTCAATTACAGGGCCAATTACTTGTGCTACGGTTCCTTTATTCATTCAATCTATTTTTAAGTAGTAAATCTTATAAGGATAGGTTATTTGCAGGCTAAAAATGCTGCCTGATTTTCTTATTCTTTACAGCTTTAAAAGGTAGTTACTTCTGTTTCAAAAATCAAAGGAAGAGTCGTTTAAAGTGGTGCAAATTTGTGTGATTAATTCACACTGTTGCCCGATTCATCATAAATTCTCTCCAGCAAAGTTTTCATCGAATAGATGAGCATCCGGTTTGATTGTGTTACCACCCGATTCATCATCAGCAGGAAAGAAGCTTCCCCCTTTTTGATCTGTTTTGATGAGAGCATATCACCACACATTTTTATGAATACCTTATCTTCACTCTCGATATAATCATGCAGCTCCTGCACATCCTCCGTTTGTCCGGCTGCTTCCGGATCTTCAAGCTTCAGCTCTTTCCCTTTTTCAACAATTCTTTGCAGCCTCTCTGACAGTGATTTACTCGCTTTCTGATGTGATAGATCTGTCTCACTATGCAGAATCATTAATTCGTCTCGCAGATCATAAATATTCTTTGATGCATTCATAATATTTCTGCTTGCCCGTAGCATCTTATCCGTTTTCTCCTGAAGAGGCTTTTCCATCTCGTGGGAGATCACTCTTGTGTAATATTCAAATATCTCCCCGTGATACTGCACCAAATCACCATACATAATATGCTTACCATGCCGGCCGGGGTTGATGGTTTGGTTGATGAATAATAGTGAATACCGAAGCTGCCGAGATATCTCCTTTCGAAGTGCCTCCAAACCCGCATCCGAAACAGAAGGCTCGGTTCGATAGATATATTTACTGAACGTTTCCTGCTTCTCCTGAATACGTTTCTCTGCAAATCCAGCCAGATTCCCGATAAATGGATAGAAAACAATCACCCCTATGACGTTAAAAATAGAGTGAAAGAGTGCCAGGCCAAGAACAAGGTTTTCTTCAAATCCGAGAAGATCCAGCACCAGCCAGGTTAGCAGCGGCAAAACCAAAAGAGTAATAACAGCCGTACTCACCGTAAAAATAAGCTGGCTTAATGCCGCCTGCTTTTTTGAAACAATCCCCCCAATCGAACCGAGTAAAACAGTTACGGTTGTGCCCACATTCGCCCCGATTACCATCGCGGCGCCCGAACTGAAGGTGATCACCCCGCTGAAAAGCATGGTAAGAACAATTGCAATGGTAGCCGAGCTGCTCTGCATAATCGCGGTCATCACCATCCCAACAATTGCGAAAACAATCACACCGTAGCCGGCAAACATTGCAGGATCAATCACCTCGGCAAGCTGATCCACACTGTTTTTCATGTAATCGAGCCCCATAAAGAGAAACCCGAAAGCAACCAGAAACTTACTGATGTTCACATATCGGGGGGATTTAGCAAGAAGGATAATGCCCAAACCACCAATACCAATCAATGGAAGTGAAAACGCATCAATGTTGAACTTGAACCCAAATACAGCCACAATCCATGCGGTTGCCGTTGTACCCACCTTCGCACCCATCATTACGGCGATGGCTTGGGTGAGAGTCATAATCCCCGCACCAACAAACGCCAGAACCATCAGAGAAACCGCAGAGCTGCTTTGAAGAATTGCTGTACTGAATATCCCACTTGAGATAGCTTTCAGCTTCGTATCGGTGTACTTTCTGATAAGCGACCGGAATGCCCCGCCGCTTAGCAGCCGGATCGACTCCTCCATCATATGCATCCCAAACAGGAATATTCCAAGACCGGCAAGGAATACCCAAAGTTCAAATCCGGCAATCATCTGTTTTAACTACTTTTCAGTTACAATCAAAAAAATGGCATTTATACATGTTATAAAACTGCTATCCAAAATGGAAATTAGATTATGATGCCTTTAGTGTAGTTTATATCCGCATGTAGATTTTTCTCGGGCTACACAACTTGCCCGTTGGCGTAGATTTATTTTTTTCTGCAGGGTGATTTACATTGATTATATGGCAGAAAATATCACTATCTACAGCCACAAATAGTAACCGAATCAGCACATTTTCTTTTTTAATTCCTATAACATCCCTCGATTCAGTTCCGCTGCGTTGATTAAACCATCCGCCTCGGGATTTTTTTATTAACTCCATTTTCATAGGGCGTTGCCCTATGCTGTGTTATCTGACTCTTTCAGAGTCTTCCATTCATAAAAAATCCAATTTCTTGCCTGAGAATTTCATTTGGGATCTGTATTCTTTTTTTGAGGCTCATTACCGGCATTGCAATAGATGCCTGTGTCCTTCTGTACTATTTAATGCCGATCCTGATTAGCAAAAAGAGGCATAAAGCTCTATATTTAAGACTGTTTTTCTTTTGGAAAAAACCGTCCGGGAGCAAAGCAATTTCAGCTGGAGATATAACATTATAAATATTTGAAAACATTGGAAAAAGAAGCTACCGCAAGATCTACGAGTGTTGATTTACTGCTAAATTTTGATGAGACAGGAAACCTGAGTTTTGCTGATGCCAACGAACTTGAACCCAGAGAGCGCGCACAGGTTCGCGAATATGTTCAAAACATTTTACGCCGAAGAAGCTACCTGGATTTTATTATCAATGAGTTTTCAAGTATTGATGTGGAGGAGATGAAATCCCCTCTCAAAAATATTCTCAGGCTCGGGCTTTACGAACTTCTTTTTATGAGCGGCACCCCCGATTACGCCTCCATCAACGAAGCCGTTGAAATTGCAAAACTTAAATTAGGTTCAAAATCCGGCGATCTGGTAAACGCTATTCTAAGAAATATACAGCGGGATATTGACAACCTCCCAAAACCGGCCTTTGAAGATCGTACAAAGCTGGTAGCCACTACCTTTTCTCATCCTGAGTGGATGGTAAAACGATGGGTACAGCGCTTTGGCGAACGCGAAGCTTTCCAGCTGATGCAGGCGAATAATCAACGTCCGGCTTACTACATCAGGGTAAATAACCTGCGCACAAAAACAGAAAATTTTATCCTTCGAATGGAAAAACTCGATGTTGAATATGAAGAGAGCGACTGGCTGCCGGGCTACTTTAAAGTTGATTCTATTGCCCCATTTATTGAAAAAGATCTTCTAAAGAAAGGGATATGCCTGGTGCAGGATATTGCTGCCGGATTTGCACCTACCATTCTTGAGCCGCTCCCCGGCGAAACCATTTACGATCTCTGTGCCGCACCCGGAACCAAAAGCATCGTTATGAGCAATATGATGGAGGGTGAAGGAACCATCATCGCTGTGGATATAAACCCAAACCGGCTCGAAATGCTTGCCCAAAGTGCGATGGATTATGGCGCTGAAAATATGAAAATACGGCAGGACGATGTTCGAGAACTTAACCTGAAACTGGCAGATGGCGTACTTCTTGATGCTCCATGTACAGGCACAGGAGTACTCAGCAAGCGTGCCGATCTGCGATGGAAACGAACAGAAGAAGAGCTTGAAAATTCCGTAAAATTACAGGAAGAGCTGCTGGATGAAGCTGCAAATCATGTGAAACGAGGTGGTCGCCTTGTGTACAGCACCTGCTCTATTGAACCGGAAGAGAATTGGGAACAGATTCAAAACTTCCTCAAAAAATACGATAACTTCGAGCTTGAACCACTTGATGAATTTTTGCCGGAAGAGGTACTTGCTGAAGGAGGATTAGCTTATCAAACACTCCCCCATATTCACGGCTGCGACGGACACTTCGGAGTTCGCCTGAAAAGAGTCAAGTAATATGTGAAAAACCGCAAAGGACGCTAAGAATCGCCAAGGGTTATCTTTGCGGCACTTAGCGTCCTTTGCGGTTAAACCTTATCCATTTATGAGTAAAGATCAAGAAATTCCCAAGCAATACAACCCGGCCGAAACCGAAGAAAAGTGGTACACCTACTGGGAGGAGAATGGCTACTTTCACTCCGAACCGGATGAGCGTGAATCATTCACCGTTGTGATTCCGCCACCAAACGTTACCGGTGTGCTTCACATGGGCCACATGCTCAACAATACCATTCAGGATGTGCTTGTGCGCCGTGCCCGTATGCTTGGTAAGAATGCCTGCTGGGTGCCGGGAACCGATCACGCATCCATTGCAACCGAAGCAAAAGTGGTTCAAAAGCTTCGAAAAGAGGGGATTAAAAAGAGTGATCTCTCCCGCGATGAGTTCCTGAAGCATGCCTGGAACTGGACCGATGAGCATGGCGGAATTATACTTGAACAGCTCAAAAAACTTGGTACCTCCTGCGACTGGCAGCGCACTCGTTTCACTCTCGAAGATGAGCTCTACGAAACTGTGATCGACTCTTTTATTGAACTGTACAACCGCGGATTGATCTATCGCGGACTGCGAATGGTAAATTGGGACCCTGCCGCACAAACCGCCCTGAGCGATGAAGAGGTCATCCACAAAGAGGTACAGTCTAAATTTTATCATGTTCGCTACCCGATCAAAGATTCTGATGAATATGTAACCATCGCCACAACACGGCCCGAAACTATTCTGGCTGATACCGCAGTTTGCGTGAACCCGGACGATGAACGCTACAAACATCTTGTGGGCAAAACTTCCATCATCCCGATGGTAAACCGTGAAGTACCAATCATTGCAGATGAATATGTTGATCCGGAATTTGGAACAGGCTGTCTGAAAATCACCCCAGCTCACGATCCAAATGATTACGAACTTGGCGTGAAACACGGACTTGAGGTAATTGACATCCTCAATGCTGATGGCACCATGGCCAAAGAAGCAAAATTTTACGTGGGCGAAGACCGGTTTAAAGCCCGTAAGCGAATTGCAAAAGATCTTAAAGATTTCGGTCTGCTCATCAAGGTTGAAGAGATGAACAACAAGGTGGGCTATTCTGAGCGAACAGATGTAGTGATAGAGCCGCGCCTTTCGCTTCAGTGGTTCCTCAAAATGGATGACCTGAGCAAACCTGCTCTCGACCATGTAATGAACGACGATATTCAGTTCCACCCTGCCAAATTTAAAAACAGCTATCGCAACTGGATGGAAAACATCCGCGATTGGTGCATCTCAAGGCAGCTCTGGTGGGGACACCGGATTCCCGCCTGGTATTATGGTGATGGAGAGAATGACTATGTAATAGCCCGAACCGCCGATGAAGCCTTCTCTTTAGCTAAAGAAAAGTCAGGAAATTCAGGTCTCTCCAAAGAACAGTTGAGACAAGATGAAGATGTGCTCGATACATGGTTTTCATCATGGCTGTGGCCCATTTCCGTTTTTGATCCGGAATTTGTGCGATATAAAAAGGCAAACCCTGAGCTTGAGTACTACTACCCCACTCAGGATCTGGTTACCGCACCCGAAATTATGTTTTTCTGGGTTGCCCGGATGATTATGGCCGGTTACGCCTTTGCAGATGAAAAACCATTCAGTAATGTCTATTACCACGGGATTGTACGGGATGAAAAGCGGCGGAAAATGTCGAAATCTCTTGGCAACTCACCCGATCCGCTTGAGCTGATCAAGAAATATGGTGCAGATGGCACCCGTACCGGCATGTTATTCTCAGCACCGGCCGGTAATGATCTTCTTTTTGATGAAGCCCTTTGTGAACAGGGACGCAATTTTTCGAATAAAATCTGGAATGCATTCCGGTTTCTCACCATGAATATGGATGAGAATGAATCCTACACACCAACCACTGAAATTGATCCTGAGAATCTTGCCGATAAATGGATGTTGGGACGGATACGGACTACGCTGGCAGAGATGGAGGAAGATTTTGAAAAGTATCGGCTCAATGAAGCCCTAAAGAAAATCTACTCACTTGTTTGGGATGATTTCTGTGACTGGTATATCGAAGTTTGCAAATCGGACCAGATTGGCGAAAAAATGCCCAAAGAGAATCTGGAACGAGCCCTCGGTTTCTTCGAAATTCTGATGAAAATGCTCCACCCATTCATTCCCTTCATCACGGAAGAGATCTGGCAGAGAATCCGTGAGCGATCTGCTGATGAGGCACTCACAATCAGTTCGTGGCCGGAAATTCTTGATGAGAGATTTCCCGAATCGGTTGAGTTATTTGGCATGGTTCAATCACAAATTTCTGCCATTCGAAATATCCAGGCAGAGATGAATCTTGCTCCGAAATCGGCAATGAAGATCATCATCAAACCAAAAAACAGTGAACTGGCCAAACAGCTTGAAAACTCCGGTTGGATCTACAAAAAACTGCTCCCTGTTGAGCGGTTAACATTTGATGTAGCCGCAGAAAAACCAAAAGCCTCAGCCGCATCGGTTGTGGATGGATCTGAAATCTTCATTCCTCTTGAAGGATTGATTGATCTTGACGTTGAGCGGGAGCGTATACAGAAAGAGATCGATCGCCTGAAAGGCTTTATGAAGGGTATTGATGCCAAGCTATCGAACAAAGGTTTTGTAGAGAATGCGCCGGAAGCTGTGGTAGAAAAAGAGCGGCAGAAAAAAGCAGATGCTGAATCCAATCTCGAAAAGCTTATGGCCCAGTTATCGGAGTATGAGGGGTAAAATTTTTTTGTGATTCTGTTTATCTGATTACTCTGGCGCAAGTGTCCACTTGTGCCATTTTGATATGGCGCAAACGTCCCGTTTGTACCCTACCCTATCCTGATACCCAACCTGATGAAGCCAAAGTGTTGATTGAAAAGTTTCAGTAGAAATCTGTGCAATCCTTTTTTCCGGATTCTTCAGGCAAACTTTCTGATAGCTTCTGCTATTATGTGAAGAGACTCTTTCAGTAGAGTTTGTTCAATGATGAGTGGTGGTGCAATCCGTATCAGTGAATTCGAGTGGAGGGTCCACCCCAGAATGATTCCTTGTTTGAAACATTCACTCACAACCTCTTGGGTGAGTTTTGAATCTCTTAACTGAAGCCCCAGCATAGCTCCCCTTCCGCGAACTTCATTAATACCATTACCTTGCAAAATTAGCCGGGCAATCTTTTCGATGGTTTTTGCCCGCTCAGAAAAGTTTTCACTCAACAGTACTCGCAAATTTGCATCAGCTGCTGCACAACACACCGGATGGCCGCCAAAAGTGGTTACATGGTTCAGTGGCGGATCGTGCTTAAATACTTCAAAAATTTCGGTAGAGGAGACAAATGCACCCATCGGCATGCCTCCACCCATCGCTTTCGCCAGGCAGAGTATGTCGGGCATTACTCCATAGTGTTGAAATGCGAAGAGTGAGCCTGTTCTGAAAAAACCGGTCTGGATTTCATCAAAAATCAACAGAGTACCTGCCTCATTGCACCGCTTCCTGATCTCTTTCAACCATGCGCTATCTGCAGGTATCACTCCGCCTTCCCCCTGAATAGGCTCGAGTATCACAGCGGCAGTTTCACTGTCGATCGTATCAAGCCTTTCGAATCGGTTGAAGTTTAAAAAGTGAACATTGGGAAGAAGGGGTTCGTAAGGATCTCGATACACATTTCGTCCGGTTACACTCAGAGATCCATGCGTATCCCCATGATAGCTGTTCTGAAAGGCCACAAACTTACTTCTGCCCGTAAACTTCTTTGCAAGTTTAAGCGCACCTTCAATCGCTTCGGTTCCGCTGTTCACAAAATAGACCCTATCCAGTGATTCCGGAAGTTGCTTGCATAACCGTTCGGCAAACCGGCTTTGTGGTTCCTGGATAAATTCTCCGTAAACCATCACATGCAGATGCTTCTCAAGCTGCTGCTGAATGGCTCTTATCACTTCCGGGTGGCGATGTCCAAGGCTGCTGACTGCAATTCCTGAAATCAGATCAGTATATCGCTCTCCGTTTTTTGTGTATATAAAACACCCCTCAGCACTTTCAATCTCAATTCCCATCGGTTCATCACTGGTCTGAGCAATGTGGCGATAAAAGGAGTCGGTATTTAGGCTGTCAGACAATGGAGCTAATTATTTTCAGCTGTTTTCCCACCGGTTCAGAAGTGGTACAAATTCACTCTGAATGGATTTTGTGCGATCATCAGCGTACCACTTATGTAATCGCTCCGCTACTTCCCGGTACGATAACTCATCATTTGATCGTAACTCATCAAAAAACAGCTGACCCTCGTTTGGGCGCGGACCCCAGGTTCCCAAAACATCCAGTGTTCGGGCATCAAGTGCTACTAATTTTGGTATCGACCGGCTCTTGCCATTTGTTAAAAACTGATCCATAATCTCCAGATGCTCATCTCTGAGTATATACCTGCTCTGAATTTTCTTGGTTTGTTCAGCCATCATTTGAATAACAGGCAGAGATTGAGCCGCATCACCGCACCACGCTTCCGTAATAACCAGCCAGACCATCGGCCTGTTAAGATTATCCAGTGAATTCGTTATTTCTTCTGATAGTTTGGTTCTCTTATCTATACGATTCATCCTGTGCACATTCATTTTTGTATAGTGCAGCATCGATTCGGAGTGATTTTCTCCTGTAGTTTTACCTGATTTAAGCAGTTCGTCAATTAACTCTCTGTACTCATTGTAGGTATAGGCATTTTCAATAATATCACGAGTGATACATCTTGTTTTTACTTCTGTCATAATCTGTTTAAACCTTTAAAAATATGTTCTTAAAAACGTATCCCCAATCCATTCATACCGAATGGCATTTGATGCGATTAAAAAAAGTACAAATGCAAGTGAAGCTGCAAATTTGATCTTCATTACAATGGGGTACTCCCGGATAACACCTTTCAGTCTTGTCACAAAAGCATTCAATATAAAGAATGATAGTAAAGCAGTTATGAAGAGTGCTATTGCAGGAACAGTGTATATTGCGTAAAACCCTAATGTCAGCAAAATCAATCCGGACAGGTAGCTGAAACGAAAAAATAGTTTAACTCCATTGAGCCCGAATCTCATTGTAAAGGTCTTATCGCCACGTTTGCTGTCTTCTTCAATCTGATATACCTGTGAAGTTGGATAGAGACTCAGTAATATCAATGCGGCACCGGCTGAAACTGCAATTAAAGCGGGTGTAAACAACCCTCCTGCTGCCCAAAACCCAAGAAGAACCGAGTTTGTGCCCGTACTCAATGCAATTGCAACCATACTTGCCAGCGGGCGTCCTTTCCAGCGGGCATGTGGCGTTGAATATAGCCAGAAAAGCAACAGGCTTACGCCAAAAACCAAAAAGTATCCGATGTTCACGGTAATGGCCCAAGCCCACCCCGCAAACATCATGAGCAGTGAAACTTTATGCATCCAGGCAGTCATTTTTGGCGGATGCTTCAGCCCACCGATTGGGCCTTCATCTTTATCCCAGTAGGAGTTATATGCCGTAGCTCCGCCAAAAAGAAGAATATGCACATTTAGAAATTGCACCCAGAATTGAGTGGTGTTCATCTCATCCGCAATCAAACCACCAAGCAGGTACCCGCCTGACAGGATAAAGAACTGATAGTGCAATCTTAAATGGAGCAGAAAATCTTTTATCTCTTTAAGCATATCCGAATACTCCATAGCCCACTATACGTGGAATGCAAAATCGATTTAAAACAGAATGCACTATCAGTAATCATTGCATTAATCCACTTCAGTTACAGTTACTCCGGGCGGCCAGGCATAATCATTCCAAAGCCGGTTCAGCAGTTCGATATTTGGTTCACCATCATAGGTGATGTAGCGGTAGCGGGCTCTGTAAGGAGTTCCGGGCTGAATGTCCATTGCCCCCATCTGCTGTGGTGCAAAATTGAAAAAGGGTTCGTCGGGATGAATTCTCACTGTTTGAGGATATCGAAAATTTGATGGATGCCCTAAAATGGCAATTCCGGCGAGTTCACCCTCACTGTGGCCGCCAATATGGGTCCACCTGGTGCGGGTTCCGTGGCCATCACGTCCCAAACCTTCAGCTGTTAAAAAAGCAGCATTATCAGGATCATCCCAATCCGCATGCCCCCGAAACCCAACACCACCATATCGGTATTCAGGCAAATGAAGTGGTTTGTCTGAATTAACGGTTTGGGTGACTTCCAGATCAAAAAAATGATATCCGGCACCTGATTGATATACCCGAACTACCCACGATTCATTCAAAGCGGTAACCGGCCCATCGGGCGCTGAAAGATCCAAAAATTTGTGTTTTGATGAGAATCCTGCAAAAACAGCTCCATTCTCACGGTTTAATGATTCTTCTACCACATCAACCCGGCCTGTGTTTTGATGAATATTCCAGAAGTCAGGTGTACGGCCATCGAATTCTGTATTTGTCCAACCTGACCAGATTCCCGAATGGTGTGGATGAAGATCTGCATTAAGGTGATTTGTAAGAATTACACCGGATGGTGAATAGACCGGATGGATATAACCGCCTCTGCGATATCGTTCATCGAGCTCTTCGGGCGGATTGTTTTCACCATGAAAATAACTCAATACGCTCCCCTCACCGGAATTTATGGTGATGGTATTTTCATCCATCAGGTAGTTAACAGCAAGTGCCGATTGATCCGAAACGAGAAATTCTTTTGAGAATATGAACTGTTTTGAGTCACCTGCTGAAAGCTCATCAAGAATAAACCAACCACGATTCTGCTGATCGATTTGCAGAACGGATTCTGTTCCGTCATCCCCTATCAGTAAGTAGTTGCCTTGTTCAAAGTCATCAGGCAAGTGAAACGACACAACGGTATGAACCCGATCCAACGCTCCCGCTGTTACCTCAATTGAAAAAGTTTGAGCGATTGATGTGAGTGGAAACAGCATTACTATAAATAGTATTATCAGATTTTTACGGGCAGATTTTTTCATAGTCACTCACCATAGTTAAAATAGTTTTTCACATTTTGATAACAGATTTTTCTGATTAAAGTATGCAGAAGGTTTTCGTCATCCGGAATCAATCCGGTTTCTACATCCTGACCAATAATATTGCACAGGATCCGGCGAAAATAGTCGTGCCTGGAAAATGAGAGGAAACTTCTTGAATCCGTTGTCATACCGATAAACTCACTCAAAATACCCATATTTGAAAGTGACTCTATCTGTTTTTCAATTCCATCTTTTTGATCCAAAAACCACCACGGCGGTCCGTGTTGAATTTTTCCGGGGACGGAACCATCCTGAAAATTTCCGGCCATGGTAGCCATTAGTTCATTATCTCTCGGGTTGATGTTGTAGAGTATCGTTTTTGGGAGATTATTTTCTGAATCGAGCCTGTTCAAGAGTCTCGCCAGTGGCCGTGCAATCTCCGCATCGCCCATCGAATCGAACCCGGAATCAGGGCCCAGCTTTTTCATCATTCTGGAACTGTTATTTCTGATTGCACCGATATGCAGCTGAAATACCCACCCTTTTTCGTGATCCATCAGCCCGCAATAATAGAGAAATGCAGATTTATAGCTTCGGATATCTCCTGTTGTCAGGTCTTTTCCCGTCATAATTTTACTGAATGTCTCTTCCAGCTGCTCATCTGTAAATGGCTCTGAATAGGGCTCTTCAATTCCATGATCTGAAGCCCTGCAACCCAATTGATGAAAGTAGTCATGCCGAATCTTTAAAGCCTCAATAAGATCTTTAAATGTGGTGATATCTTTCCCTGACAGAACTGAAAGAAAACGGGTCCATTTTCTGAAGTTACCACGGTCTTCAATATTCATTCCCATATCCAGCCTGAATGTTGGAACCATCAAAAAATCTGTCTGCTCTTCTTTTCGAAAGTTTGAATGTTCAGTGAGCGGATTGACAGGGTCGTCGGTTGTGGCCACTACCTGAACATTGTTTCGTTTCAGCAAACTTCTGACTGAAAATTCGGGGCTTTGAAGCATCTCATTGCACTCATCCCATATTTTTTCTGCCGTTTCACCATTCAGTAACCTGTCGGTAATCCCGAATGGATTTTTTAGCTCCATGTGGGTCCAGTGATAGAGGGGATTTTTTACTGTTTTTGGGACCACAGCTGCCCATGCGAGAAACTTCTCTTTGTCGGTTGCATCATTGGTAATAAACTTTTCATCCACTCCGCAGGTTCGCATGGCACGCCATTTGTAATGATCACCGGCCAGCCAGATTTGCGTGATATTTTTGAAGTTTTTGTCAGTAAGTATTTGATTTGGTGACAGATGATTATGGTAATCGATGATCGGAAGAGGTGCGGCAACATCATGATAGAGCTTTTTTGCAGTTATGTTCTGAAGTAAAAAGTCATCATGTATAAATCTGTTTGTCATAGCACTACCTGAACTTGTCTTAAATTTCAGCGCTCCACGCGCCCTGAACCGCCACTTTTAAGCAGTTTTTCCACTTCGTCCACGGTTACAAGATTGAAATCACCGGGGATGGTCTGCTTCAAACATGAAGCTGCAACTGCAAAATCGAGAGCTTCTTTAGAATTCTCTTTAGTTAGAAGGCCGTAAATCAACCCGGCTGCAAAAGAATCTCCGCCGCCAACACGATCCACTATTGTAATTTCATATCGATCAGAGCGGTATGGAATTTTGCAATCTTCGCCATCGTGAAGAAGTGCACTCCAGCCATTTAAACTTGCTGAGAAACTCTCGCGAAGTGTGATGGCTACTGTATCAAATCCGTACTTTTTTTTGAGGGATTTAGCCAGTGTAATGTACGCCTCTTCATCCAGATGAGCTCCCTCAACATCTGTGGAACCGGCATCAAACCCGAGACTGCGCTGGGCATCCTCTTCATTGGCAATGCAGACATCCACATACTCCATAAGCGGGTTCATTACAGCCTGTGCTTTTTTTTCCGTCCATAGTTTTGCCCTGAAATTGAGATCACAACTAATTTGTACTCCGGCCTTTTTTGCTGCAATGCACGCCTCTTTCAGGGCAATAGTCAGGTTTTTACCCAGTGCAGGAGTAATACCCGTCCAATGAAACCAATCCTTCCCTTCAAAGATTTTTTCCCAGTTAACCGAAGATGGTTCTAACCGGCTGATTGCTGAGTTTGCACGATCATAGATCACTTTTGATGGCCGCTGACTCGCACCTGTTTCAAGAAAATAGATGCCCAGCCTCTCTCCTTCCCGAAGTATAAAATCAGTGTTTACACCATATTTCCGCAACGATTGCACAGCAGCCTCCCCGATTTCGTGAGGTGGTATACTACTCACAAATGTACTGTCCATGCCAAACTGAGAGAGTGATACAGCTACATTTGCTTCGCCCCCTCCAAATGTAGCATCGAACGTGTCCGTTTGAGTAAACCGCTTATATCCCGGGGTTGATAGCCGAAGCATTATCTCACCAAATGTTACAATTTGTTTACTCATAATGATCTTCCCGGTTTTGAAGGTTGTCTACCAAAATAGCAGCTTTTTTCTGGACTGAAGTATAGTTTTTGTCACGCAGATCTTCCGATGAAACCAGTGCACTTCCAATTCCAACGGCACAAGCTCCGGCTTTGAGCCAATCTCTGCCATTGGTTAACGACACACCTCCTGTTGGCATCAGTTGTAAATGAGGGAGTGGTGCCTTAACAGCTTTGAAGAAATCCATCCCCAGAATGTTTGCCGGAAAGACTTTTACGATATCTGAGCCCAGCTCCCATGCATGTTGAATTTCCGTGGGGGTAAATGCGCCGGCCATTACAACTTTATCCCGGTTTCTTGATGCCCGTATCACTTCTTCTTTCACAATCGGGCTAACTACAAACTCTGCTCCGGCATTGATGGCGCGTTCAGCAGTATCTTTGTCAATCACAGAACCAACACCTAACAGCATACCATCCGGCAGATATGATGCGCTATCTTCCAGCAAACCGATCGCACCGGGTACAGTCATCGTAATTTCAGCAACCCTGATTCCACCCTTGTAAAGCGCCTCAATCAGTGGCTTAAAGCAATCCGGATCATCAAAACGCAATACAGCAACGGCTTTGTGATGCAGAATAAAACGGATAGATTCAGTTCTGTTCATATCTACCTACAGTTTTAAATGGTCATTGATGTGAAACCGCCATCAACCGGAATAATCGCACCGGTTACAAACGAGGAGGCTTTTTCTGATGCGAGCCAGATCAAAGCGCCGGCCAGTTCGTCCGGTTCTCCAAACCGATTCATCGGGGTGTGATTGAAAATGGCTTCCGTTCGCTCTTTGGTGAGAATTTTTCGGTTCTGTTCAGCCGGAAAGAAACCGGGTAAAAGTGCGTTTACCCGAATATTTTTATCAGCCCATTCGCGGGCAAGAAATTTCGTCATATTATTCATGCCGGCCTTTGAGATGCTGTAGGTGAAAACTTTTGAGAGAGGTATTTCTGATGAAGCTGAAGAAATATTGATGATGCTGCCATGGGTATTGTTGCGCATCATAATATCAGCTGCAATTCGGCTTGCAAAAAACACACCTTTCAGATTGATATCCATTATGCGATCCCACTCCTCTTCTGAAATTTCCATCACCGGGGTTGTGGAGTTAACACCGGGGGCATTTACAAGAATATCGAGCCTGCCCCATGTTTCCTCTATATTCTGAAATGCTTTTTTTAAAGATTCTTCACTTCTTACATCCGCTTTACAGATGATTGCCTGCCCTCCATTTTTTTCAACTTCAGCTTTTTGGCTTTCGGCCCCTTCTGGATTTCCGCTATAAAAAACAGCCGTCTTCGCCCCGGCTTTCGCCAATGCCTGAACCATAGCGCCACCAAGAACACCGCTGCCTCCAATTACCGCTGCTGTTTTATCTTTGAGGGAAAATAAGTCGTCCATAAAATTTGTTCTTTGTATTGGTTAGCACGCTTTTTGATAATGTAAAGATTCCAAAACTCTATTCTAAATCCGAAACTTCTTCAAGAATCAGTATGAGTTATTTTACTGAGAAAAGATGTTCTCATTTTTCAGTTTTAAAGTAACGACTACACATATTTTGTTCTCTCTGTTTTTCAAGTAGCATTTCATGATCACTGTTTTTGATTCTTCATCAAGTGATAAAATCTTCATTAGAATTTTGTACGGCTGATCTGTAAATACAGGGCGAACAAATAAAGATTCCCTATGAATTACAATTGATCCCGGACCGGGGAAAACTGTAGTCAGAATATGGGAAAATGCAGTTACTGAAAATGTCCCTTGTACTATCGTTCGACCATATTCTGACTTTGAAGCAAAATCTTTATCTATATGGATAGGGTTTGAATCTCCGGTTAATTCTGCAAATTGAACAACCTGTTTCTGTGTAAATGTAATCGAATCTTCAAATACTCTCCCCTTTTCTGCTTTAATCATAACTCTCAACCTCAATAAGATCAGTTATAAAACAGTTATGTGTGTTGATAATTGCACTTCCCCAGGACAGACCCACACCAAAAGCACTCAAACAGATAGTAGTTTTGGTGCCAAGTTTACTATTCAGTTCAGAAACAATGGCCAGTGGAATTGATACGGAAGAAGTATTACCAAATTTTTGGAAGTTCTGAGGCACTTTTGCTTTTTCGAGGTTGAGTTTTTTCAGCAGATAATCGTTTATGATTTTACTTGCCTGATGGAAGATGAAAAAATCAATTTCAGATTCATTCATATTTGAAAACTTAAATAATCGCCTCAAATCCTTGGGAACTTCCTTCGAAACGAAACTAAAAACACTTTCCCCATCCATATACCCATGTTCTGCATGACGAATATTACCATATTCATCCACTACTTTTTCTTCAAACCCTTCGGGGGAACTTGGGTTTCTATATCCTCCTGCATCCATTTTAATTACAGATTCCTTTGCCCCATCAGAGTTTAGTGAAAAAAAACTCTTGCCATATTTTTCACCTTTTCCAACCAAAACTGCAGCACCGGCATCACCAAAAATAAAGGCTGTTTTTCTGTCTTTTGGAGAGTAAACTTTCGAGCGGGTTTCACCATTTAAGATAAGTACATTTCTAAAGGCCTGATTTTGAAGAAAAGAGTATGCCACATGTAGTGCGAAAATAAATGCAGAACAGCCCAATGATATGTCAAAGGCTAAAGTAGATTTCCCAAGTTTCAACCGATCTTGCAATATCACAGAGGTGGCAGGCATTCTGTAATCAGGCGTTTGAGAAACAAATAAAAGAACATCAATTTCATCGGACTTGATGTTCATTTCTGAGAGAAGCGTACTTGCCGCAGCATAACATAAGTCAGAAGCGGTTGTATTTTCATCCGTAAATCGCCTTTCAAAAATGCCAATTTTATCAACTACTTTCTTCACTTCAGCTCCTGAAAAAATTTCGGTATAGCCATAATTATCGATGACGCGAGAAGGAACTGCTGCTGAAATCCCCCTGATACCTATATTTTCAAAAGCTGATGTTCCCATATATCAATTATTGAAGAGTGTATCCGCCATCTATCAGAATATTTGTTCCCGTTACCCAATTGGATGCATCAGATAAAAGATAAATTACAGCGTGGGCAACATCCTCCGGTTTGCCCAAACGCTTTAAGGGATATCGATCTGTTACTTTCGTTAGCTGTTCTTCTGATAATTTTGTGCTTTCAATAAGCTCTGTCTCAATGATGGCAGGGTTCACACTGTTACAGCGAATTCCCTTTGATGAGAGATCCAAGGCTGCATTTTTCACAAAAGCATCCAAAGCCCCTTTCGAAGCTGAATAGATACTATTTCCAACCGATACATTAAAAACTCCGGTAATGGATGATGTAAACACTACCGATGATGGATTTTTCAGCTTTTTTTCTTTCAGGAGATTTTTCATCAACATAACCGATGCTGTGAAATTGATACTCATCACATCATTCAGGCTTTTTTCACTGATAAACTGAATGGGTTTTCGATTGATGATCCCTGCATTGCTAAATACTCCATCCAAAGGTGGCAATGATGATATCATACTTAGTAATTCATCAGCTGCTGTTAAATCGGCCGTGAGCTTTTGATGGTTATTTCCGGCTAATTGTGAAAGTGTTTCGTCCAGTTTTTGATTGTTCCGCCCGGTTATGATAAGACGTGCACCCATTTTTGAACATTCAATTGCCGTTGTTTTACCAATACCGGAAGAAGCTCCGGTTATAAGTATCGTTTTCTCACGCAGAGAATATGGATTATAGTTCATCAGATTTATGTTTCACAATCAGGTAGAGATCTTCCAGTGTGTTTACATCTCTTATATCATTTCCATCCAGTTCAATCTCGTATTCCTCATCAAGCATTGCAATAATTTCAAGAGCCAATAACGAATCCCACTCCTCAAGTTTTTTGAATTCCGTCTTTTCGCCTAATTCATAGTCATCAGTTACCTCAAAGAGTGATCTGACAGATCGATAAAAATCTTCTTTATTCATACCTGCATTTATTTTACTTATTAAATTTTCCAATTACTCTTGCGGGATTTCCAAATACTGTTGTATCTGCTTCTACATCTTTTATTACAACACTTCCGGCGCCCGTTACAGCTCTGCTTCTAATTTTTACACCTGCAAGTACTGTTGATCGAACATGTACTTGAGCTTCATCCTCAACTATTGTGTTCCCTCCAATAAAACTAAATGGCCCAATATGGCTCCATTTTCCAATTTTTGCGTCATGTCCAATTACGGTTTTAACCATAATCGTAGAAAAGTCGCCAATTTCTACTCCAGTTGATATACGGGTGTCAGCCATTATGATAACACCATTGCCAATTTTTGAGTTTGGAGTGATATACGCATCTGAACTCACAAGAGACATAAACCGGCCATTTTTGGCTAAAATCTTATTGGAATACTTTTTTTTATCAACAACAATCCCCAATCCACATACAAACCGGTCGTTCTCTTCTGGTTGATAATTTTCAACAGAATCAAGAATCGGGGGCAGGCCTTCATGATGGTTTAAACCACCGGACTTATCATCAAGAAAACCCTTTACTTTAAATTTTTCTCCAATTCCCACCGAGTTAATACTGGTATAGTATACCTCTCTCCCAAAACCTCTTGCTCCGATTATTATCAGGTTTTTCATAAAACTCTACGCTACCTCTATCAATTCAGAACATATAGCATTTTCCAGTTCAAAATGTACACTTCCCCACGATAGGCCTACGCCAAAACCGCATGCGAGCATTGAAAGCTTTTTTTCAGATGTTTTGTTTATTTCATCTCTTAATTTAACTGCCATAGTGAGAGGAATGGAACCTGATGATGTATTCCCAAAGTTTTGAAACACGTTTGGAGCCTTATCGTCAACAATGCCCAACTTTTTCTGTATACGATTATTAATCAACAAGTTAGCCTGATGGAAGACAAAAAAGTCAATATTCTCAACCTCAAGATCAAAATGGCCCATAAAATATTTTATGCTTTTAGGCACTTTGTTAATTCCAAACGAAAATACAGTCATACCATCCATGTATGTATATAACTTCGATCTCTTATTTCCATCCTCAAATTCTACTTCTTCAAGAGATTTGGCCGTAAACGGATTTCTCGTGCCACCATCCTCCATAATAATTGCCTTATGATTCTTACCGTCTGTTGCCATATGGCACAAAATATCTGCAGCATCTTCACAATACTCGAGTGCAGTTGCAGAACCTGAATCACCAAATAACGGATATGTACCCTTATCTTTGGGTGATTTACTGAATGTGGTTGTATCACCTGCAAGAAGAAGTGCTTTTTTAAATTTACTGGCTGATACTAAAGAAGCTAGTGTTGATAATCCATAAACCCAGCCTG
>JAFIES010000032.1 GCA_020832415.1 Balneolaceae bacterium
ACAGTGTTTTTCAGGTGGCTTGTCATGAAGAAGTTACCCCTCCGGAAAAACTAAATGAATGGTGTGAATTTGCCCGCAAGCATGTTATGATTAATGAGCATGCAGTAGGAAGGGTAATTGCCAGGCCCTTCACCGGTTCGCCGGGAAATTTTGTTCGCATCTCGGAAAAAAGGCAGGATTTTTCGATGACTCCACCCAAGCCAAATCTCTTATCACTGCTGCAGGAGAGTGGAATAAAAACATACTCGGTTGGAAAAGTTATTGATCTTTTTGCCGGAATCGGTTTTCATCAATACAGAAAAACCAAAAGTAACGCAGAGGGCATTTCACAGCTATTAAGCCTGATGAGCGCGGGGATCGATAATAGCTTTACCTTCATTAACCTGATTGATACAGATCAAATTTATGGCCACCGGCAGGATACGGAAGGATTTGCCAGGTGCCTGGAAGAGATAGATCGGGCTCTGCCAGCCATCACAGAAAAATTAAAGGGAGATGATATTCTGATTATTTCCGGTGATCACGGTAACGATCCGGCTGATGACAGCACCGACCACACAAGAGAATTTGTTCCATTGCTGGTAGTTCAGAGGAGTCAACAAGAAGGAAAGCAACTCGGAATAAGAGACACTTTTGCTGATGTATCTGCAACTGTTTTAGAAGCCCACGGAGTTGAAAGTCCACTGCCGGGAGTATCATTTTTAAGTGCCCTCGGATAGATGAAAGCGTGTTTAACTTTCAGTTGAAATTTTCTTATATTATTGGGTTCATTTATTAAGGCAACACAACAATTATCCTGCGAAAACGTACTGCTAATTGACGGCCTCCAAAAACAAATTATCACTTAAAAAAGTATAACGTGGCAAAAAGCTCAGGAATTTCTACCCGCGAATCAGAATCGTTAGACCGCTACCTGCACGAAATTGGAAAAGAGAAACTCATTACCCCTGATGATGAGGTACGGCTTGCAAAAGAGATCCAAAAAGGATCGCAGCGGGCACTTGAAGAACTTACCAAAGCCAACCTCCGTTTTGTTGTTTCAGTTGCGAAGCAGTATCAAAATCAGGGTTTATCTCTCGGAGATTTAATTAACGAGGGTAACCTTGGCCTGATTAAAGCTGCCAAACGATTTGATGAAACACGTGGATTTAAGTTTATATCGTACGCTGTATGGTGGATTCGTCAGTCCATTCTGCAGGCACTTGCCGAGCAAAGCCGTATTGTACGCCTGCCGCTGAACAGGGTTGGTGCGTTGAATAAAATTGGAAAGGAACTTTCAAAGCTTGAGCAAGAGTACGAAAGGGTTCCTTCTGCCGCTGAACTTGCCGAAAGTTTGGAAATGACTGTATCTGAAGTAGCAGATACCCTGAAAATTTCCGGCCGTCACCTCTCGATGGATGCACCTTTTGCACAGGGTGAAGATAACCGCCTTCTGGATGTACTGGAAAACGAAGAGATTCCGGATCCTGATAACGATCTGATGGGCGAATCACTGAAAGTGGAAATTGAGCGAGCCCTCTCTAAACTTACAAAACGCGAAGCTGAAGTGATCAGGCTCTATTTTGGAATTGGACGAGAGCACTCACTAACCCTTGAAGAAATTGGTGAGCGTTTTGACCTTACAAGAGAACGTGTAAGGCAGATCAAAGAAAAAGCACTTCGTAAATTGAGGCATCACAACAGAAGTGCTGCACTTCGAGCCTATCTTGGATGATTTTTAAAAGCCGGTTATTGCCGGCTTTTTTTATGCGCAGTAATTATCCACTTCACATGAATATGTGATTTGCCTGTAAGCAATAAGTTATTAGCTTACCAAGATGTGCTACAGAGCAATTTATATAACACTTCTTCTGCTTTTCATTGGACTTGTGCATACAGTACAGTCACAATACCTGCCTTTTCGCACATATTCCATTGAACTTGGGCTAAGTGAATCTGTAGCGCACACACTTGTTCAGGATAACAGGGGATATATTTGGGTAGGAACCGGATTTGGCCTCAATCGCTTTGATGGGAAATCATTCAAGCAGTTTTACGAAAGTGACGGTTTGCCGAACAATAGAGTTCATTCTCTTTTTCAGGATCAGAACCAAACCATTTGGGTAGGTACCGAAACCGGCCTCTCTATTTTATATGGCGATTCTCTGGTGACTCCGGAAGAAGTTACCCAGCTAAACAATTATTCAATTCTCGATATTTATCAGGATTTAAATAAAAACTATTGGTTTGGGACCGATGGTAACGGAGTCTGGAGATTAGATACCGAAGGCGAGTTATTATCAATCGATGAAAAATATGGCCTGCCTGTAGAACGGGTTCGGGCCGTGAGGCAAACAAGTGATGGAGCCGTCTGGATTGGTTCGAGAGAATCTTTGGTAAAAATTAAAGATGATGAAGTAACTCACTTTACAATCATACAAGGCTTACCCGATTTACGTATCCGGACAATTGAAATAGATGATTACGACAGGGTTTGGATAGCAACCACAGGTGGCCTGCTGCTGTATGAAAATGGCCACTTTGAGCTCTTTAATAATCAGCATGGGTTGAACGATAATCGGCTTCAATCAATAACCATTGAAGATTATGACAGAGTTTGGCTCGGTACGGAAAGTGGAATTTCACTGTTCAACGGTGAGGAGTTCCGAAACTTTACGGGAAGAGATGGTGTGCCTGCGGTGATTATCTATGCATCCATGATGGATATTGAAGGAAATATCTGGTTTGGCACATTGGGCGGGGGTATTACCGTGCTTACCGGAGAACTGTTTGAGAGCTACGATATTGATAACGGACTAACCAACAATGTTGTTACCGGTTTTGAAGAGGACTCGGAAGGAAATATCTGGATAGCAACATACGGCGGCGGGATTTTGCGATTTGATGGAGAGAATTTTTCGGTATTCCGTGAGCAGGATGGCTTAATAGATGATAAAGTATATGTGATCTATAATGACAGCCAAAACCGGCTCTGGATTGGAACACGGGATGGAATCAGCATATATGAAAACGGACAATTCCGAACTCTTTCTGAGGAAGAATTTCCATTTCGTATCGTCAGAAAAATCAAAGAAGACCCTGAAACTGGTGATTTTTGGATTGCAACCTACAGCGATGGAGTAATCAGGCTTACAGATCAGGGTTTTGTTCAATATCATCTTGGAAATGGTTTTTTGCATAACACGGTGATGGATATAAAGCGGGATGAAGATGGAACCTATTGGTTTGCAACGTATGGGGGAGTTGCAATTTTTGATGGTCACGAATTTTCTGAAGTAACGATTGCAGATGGACTTCCAAGTAACGGGGTGATTCACATTCACCTTGATCATGAAGGGAACAGGTGGTTTTCTACATTTAATGGTGTTGCAAAATACGATGGTGTACAGGTCCGAAGGCTTCCTGAATCCGGCCAAACAGAGACGATTTCATATTTCACCATTCAGGATCTTGAAGACAGATTTTGGGTTGGGACAAATGTGGGGCTTTACAATATTGAGCCTGAAGTTCTGCTCAATTCAATGGTTATTGAAGAACGGCTGAGGGCTTTCAGGCTCTACAATCGCAATCAAGGGTTAATTGCCAATGAACTAAATGCAGGGGCTTCTTTTGTAGCCAGTGATGGATCTGTTTGGCTTGGTACTGTTGAAGGCTTGAGCCGATTCTGGCCCGACAGAATAAGAAAAAATGATGCTCCACCGGGTTTGGAGTTTGAAGAGATATTGGTAAGTGGCAGGGAGGTGAATCCCAATCGTAACTATCAATTTAATCACGATCAAAACTTTGTTCAATTTACTTACTCCGGGTTGAGCTATGAAGCACCTGATCAGATTTTCTACCAATACAAAATGCATGGGTTGGATGAAGGTTGGCAGATTACCCGTGAACGCACAATACGGTATCCATCGCTATCGCCCGGAGAGTATCAGTTTGAACTACGCGCGTATAACGCCAATGGTGTAATAAGTACAAAAACAGCTGAATTCGGTTTCAAAATATTCCCACCATTCTACTTTCAATGGTGGTTTATTCTTCTCGTCATGATACTATTTGTGGCGATTGTTCTTTTCTCGGTGCGATACTTCAGGGTTTCAAAGCAGGTGGATATAGAACGCATGCGTGTGCAAATAGCCAGTGATCTGCATGATGATGTGGGCTCTTCTTTGACAGAACTGGCACTTCAAACCGATTTTTTACAGGCAGGTGAATTAAGTGAGGAGGTAAAACAAACTTTAAAGCAGCTGGGTGCGCACAGTAGAAAAATTGTTAACAGCCTTGATGATATAGTATGGTCAATCGACTCGAGAAACGATACAGCAGGCGATCTGACAGACCGAATGCAGGATTATGTTAACCAAATGTTTGTGAACGGAGATGTTGAAGTGTTGTACAATTTTGATCAGTTAAGAATGGACGAAAAACTCCCGGTTGATGTTAAAGAGAATGTCTACCTGATCTTTAAAGAGTCTATCAACAATGTGGTTAAACACTCGAATGCCACCAAAGTACAGATTACGTTTTCATTTTCCGGCAAAACCTACGAACTGAAAATTGAAGATAACGGAACCGGATTGAATGGCAGCCGGAAATCGGGGCAGGGCTTAAGAAACATTAAAATGAGAGCAGAAAGAATAGGTTCAAACGTTGATATCTATTCAAACGGAGGATTTACCGTTAAGGCGACCGGATCAATAAAATAAGATGAAGATTATGATTGAAATAGGAATTGTGGAAGACAATGTTAAAATCAGAAACCTCATTCAGCGATATCTGGATATGCAGGAATCGATGAGCTGTAAAGTTGCCTTAGACTCGGTTGAGGAGATGCTCGATCATCTCGATAAAAACGATGCTCCCGGTGTACTTCTGATGGATATTCAGCTGCCGGGTATGTCGGGTATAGAGGGTATTGGAATCATCAAGAAAAAGTATCCGAACATTGAAATTATCATGCTTACGATTTATCACGATTCTCACAAAATTTTTGATTCGCTTGTGGCCGGTGCTTCCGGTTATTTACTGAAACATACATCGCTTCCGGAGATTAAAGAATCAATCGAAACGCTCATGGATGGTGGCGCTCCGATGTCGCCCCAAATAGCCAGGAAAGTTATCCAGCATTTCAATAAACCGGCACCTCAAAAAAATCCTGAAAGTAATTTAACATCACGAGAACAGGATATTGTGAATGGGTTGGTAGATGGCCTGAGTTATAAGTTGATTGCTGACCGGTTTGATATCTCCATTGATACTGTGCGGGCGCATATCAGAAATATCTACAAAAAACTGCATGTGAACTCCAAGGCAGAAGTTATTGCAAAATCACTGAGAGGTGAGATCTAATATCACATGGATATGTGATATTAGATAAGTGATAATATTGTATATTATTTACAGTCAGAGATAAGAACATCATTTAGTCCGCTATGAAAGTTATACAGATACATATCTCAATTTTTTTACTGGCACTACTGGTTTTTTCAGGGTGTTACACGCAGTACAATGCAACCAGCGATGATGTTGAAAATCAGGCAGTATATACGGGAGATGGGTGGTTTGAAATTGATGGGATGAACTTCTATATAGATTATCCTACAAGGCATTGGTTCAGCTATTATGGCATTGACTTGGCAACAGACAGGAACTTCCTGACAATGGCTCATTTTAATTATCACCACCCTACAAGTACCTATTTTTACTCACCACTCAGAGGATCAATCTTTTATAACTATCCGGGATATTCCAACAACTTCTTTCATCGAAGTATTGTGTCATCACGTTCATGGGGTAATTTTTATAGCACTCACCACCCACCGTATTATTCAAATCAGTATATGTGGAGTTTTTACTACCACAGGTGGGCTAACTGGTACTACTGGCAGTCTGTACATCCCAGTGATTGGCAGGGATCTTATGCAACTGAGGGAAGGGGCTATGCAAGCAATAGCAATAGTTTGAGAGGTACATCTGTAAGTGGTACAAACTCAGGAAACAGATCGAACCATGTGAGCAGCAGGTTGTCATCAGACAGAAATGAGCTCTCTGCGGTTTCTTCACGTAACAGAATTACGGCTCCATCAATAGACCGTGTTACTCTAAATGAAAGACAGCAAAATGTTAGAGACAGAAGAGGTTCTGATTACAGAAGTAGTCTTGGGAATCGTTCTTCAAGCTCACCGCTTAGCAGCTGGGGTGACTGGCAACAGAGGAACAGAAACTCAGCGGGTGTGAACAGAACAGCTGGTAATGCTCGTACTGCCGGCACTGTAAACCGGGCTCCAGTAAACCGATCTTCAGAAAGTTCAACGGTAAGAGGCGCATCAAGCAGGAACGGATCATCGGGTAGTGCTACACGTTCTTCAGGCAGCAGCCGGTCATCAGGTGAAGGTTCTTCATCACGAGGAAGTAATTAGAAGCATTTGCCGGTAATAATCTCTCAATCTGGCCGTGCTATGCAAGTAAAGATTCTCCGGGTTAGAATGCATAGATTTACCGGGGTACTATTATTGGCCAGTTTGCTCTTTGTTGGTTTTTCTGTAAAACCGTCTGCAGTACAGGCGCAAAATCTCAACTCAATTAATCCCTGGCTATACACAAACCAGGCAACGCTCTTTGGAGATTTTGGCAGATCCTACGATCCCGTTACAATGATAATGCCGGCTACAGCGTATGCTGCCGGGTTTGGATCCTATCTTGATAATCCTGCATCAGCCGCTCTTTTTGGCACGTCGTTCGGTGAGTTTGGTTTTACAACACGAACGGTTAATGAAGAAGCTGCATACAGAGGTGTTATAAGAGAATATGATTCGTCTGACTTTCAGAACAGCATCACGAATGCGGGCTTTGTGTATGTATTTCCCGTTGACATTGGCCGGCTGGTTGCCGGGGGCGGCTATACTCAGTTTGCAGGATATAACCGAAGCTTGTCGGTAAGTTCAAGAAATGTACTCAGCTCAATTACCGACTTTTTTAAAACCCCTGGCAGTATCTATTCTGAGATGGCGTTCAACACTTTTGCTACTGATTTTGGGGATGAATTTCAAGACTGGGATGAATCCATTTTCAGGATTGGGTTTGACAACTTTGGTGAATATCCGGGGATCAGTCAGGTTTTCACGATCAATGAGCGTGGGTATGGCGGGGAATACTCCCTCTTTGGAGCCACAGAATTTCGACAAAATCTGATGGTGGGAGTCAGCCTTGGATTTGTAAGAGGAAATTATCAATACGAAAGAGATTTTCAGGAAATTGATGTTTTAAATGATTTCAACACTAATTTTATCGACACCAGCGGAGATGGTGTACCTGACACAGATATCGACAGAGTAATTCTCGAGGACAGAATTGCGGCCACTTTTGATGGATTCAGAGTAAGAGCCGGGATTTTATACAGAATTACACCTTTTATTAATTTGGGGCTCAGTTATGCTCCATCAACATCATTTAAAGTAAATGAAGTTCTTGATGCGGATATTGCTACAGTGATGAATAATCGGGTAAGGTTTGAAGAGGCTCAAGAACGCGATTTTTCTTATCGGTTTAAAACACCTTCTAAAACATCTTTGGGCCTGGCTTTAGACCGTTACTATGGTTTTACGATATCTTTAGCAGCTGATCATGTGAATTATAAAAAAACGGAGCTTGATTACGATGATAACGAGTTGTTCGATGATGAGGTGCGAGATAACGAAGAGATCAATGAAGCGTTGAGAAATGTATGGAATTTAAGAGCGGGCCTTTCATACGATGCGAATCCCTTTGTGACACTGAGAGGCGGATACGCAAATTTGCCCGGCCGGTTTAATTCAAATATGGGAGGGACAAGAGTAATTTCTTTTGGCACAGGGTTCATCATTACATCCCGCATTTTATTTGATATGGCCTTTCAGCTTGAAAGGTGGGAAGAGATCTCATCTGTTTACGATTTTGCTCAGTATGATTATTCGACGTTGCCGGAAGCACCTCCCGATTTTACCTTGCGATCAGAAAATGCTGATCGGCTTGTTCGTCGATGGAGTATGGTAGCTTCATTTGTATATCTTTTCTGATTCAGATTGCTAAACACACAGTTTTAGCAACATTTTAGGTTTTACAATCGTATTGTTACTATACAATCTGTTTAAGGAACAAACTGATGTAACCAGTCGTTATTAGATGAAAATGAACCAAAAAAAAGGATGTTATATGTATCACATGGTTATGTGATGTTGATAATGAAACATTTAGTGTATCTTATAAGTGGATAAGATAAACAGCAAAGTCCGGAGTCAGCTATGAAATTCTCAAACTCGTTACATACCATACTTTTAACTGCACTGGCAATTTTTATGTCAGGTTGCTACACACAACTTCAAACCGTTCAGGATGCTCCACGGCCATCAGAAAGACTTCCGGCAGATCGGGCTGCATCAACTCAGGCATCTGTTGAACAAAGAGCCGGTGACGTAGTGAGTGTAGATGATTACGCATTGGGCTATGAAGATGGCTGGGAAGATGCTGAGGCTTACTATTTTGTTGACTATGAAACCCGTGACTGGTATCTGGACTATGGTGCAACGCTTACTCACTCTCCACAATACAGGCGTACAGTTGTAAATAATCACTATTATGGTTACAGAGGGTACCATTTTAATCCTCACTTTTACTCATTCCATCACAATCCATACGCTTATTACAGATACCCAAGCTGGAGATTTAGTGTAGCTTTTAATTATGGATGGCACAGGCCTTATCGCTATGGATTCTATTCATATTATGCTTATCCCGGATACTTTCCATATTACGGAAGCTACTGGGGTGGTTACTACTACCGGCCTCACTTTGGAAACGTTTATTATGTTACTACACGATCAACAAGAGCAACAAATTATGGCCCGAGGAGTACGGCACTTACCTCGAGAGGTACACAAACTCTGAACAGAAATACACGGGCTGATGCACGGGTTCGAACAGCACCAAATGTACGCAACAGAACAGATGTGCGTTCAGCGGCGAGAACCCAGCAGGTAAACAGAGGTACTGTAAACAGAAATACGAGCAGTACAAATCGGGGAACTGTCAATCGCAATAATTCGACGAATACTAACAGAGGTACGGTTAACAGAAACAATTCTTCAAACACAAATAGAGGTACGGTTAACAGAAACAATTCCTCTAACACTAATAGAGGCACTGTTAACAGAAACAACTCTTCCAACACAAACAGAGGAACTGTAAATCGGAATAACTCTTCGAATTCAAACAGAGGAACTGTAAATCGGAATAACTCTTCGAATTCAAATAGAGGTACTGTAAATAGAAATAACTCTTCAAATACAAACAGAAGTACGGTGAATCGGAATAACTCTTCGAGTTCAAACAGAAGCACTGTTAACCGAAATACATCAAACAACCAAAGAAGCAGTGTAAATAGTACTACAAATAACCGTTCGTCATCTTCAGCAGTAAACAGATCAAGCAACAGTAACAGTAATTCATCTTCTGTTAGAAGTTCGTCTGCAAATCAAAGAAGTAATTCTGTATCCGCTCAAAGACCGGCAACAAGGCAACAACAAGCTGTACAGTCAATCCAAAACCGAGTTACAAATCCACAGACAGTCTCTTCAAGCAGAAGTAATGTTACACAATCTCAAAGAAGCAGCTCACAAAGCAGCCGGATTTTAAATGGTGTATTGAGAGCTGCCTCAAGTGCTGTCACAACAAGCAGCAATAATAATCGATCTGTGAACAGATCTGCAGTCAGAAGTACTACCAGATCATCCGGTAATAGTTCATCCGTAAACAGAAGCTCATCTTCTTCAAACAACCGATCCACAGTTCGATCCACAACAAGAAGTTCTTCGAGCAGAGCTACCAGTTCGAGCTCAAGAAATAATCGAAGCAGCAGGAACTAACGGTTAGCAGTTGCCGGCTCTGAGAATAATTGAAAGAATCAAAATCAATCGAATCAACCTACCAAAGGAGCAGTATGCTTAGGAAACTAACCGTTATTATCTTCTTTTTTCTATTCGTTGGTATTTCGGCGATCAACGCTCAAAATCCAAATAATGCACTGTTATACAGCTACCAGGCAACGCTATTTGGAGATCAGGGTGCTGCTAATGATCCCATTTCCATCATAATGCCGGGTACCGCTTTTCAGTCTGGTTTTGGTTCTTTCATAGATAACCCTGCAAGTATGGCACTGCACAAGAAAAGTTTCGGTGAGTTTGGGCTTTCATACCGAACTGTGGAAGAAGACGGACTCTATCTTGGACAATCCAGAGTACTTGATAACAGCCAGCGAGGAGTTTCGAATGCAGGTTTTCTCTACTCATTTCCAACCGTTCAGGGTAGTTTTGTTTTTGGTGCGGGATACACGCAACACAATATCTATAACAGGGCGCTGGGATTTCGAGCCCGAAATGAAAACAGCACCATCACCGATAAATTTAAAGTAAGTGGTTCACCATATCAGGAGATAGCGTTTAATACATTTGCTACGGACTTTGGCGATGAATTTGAAGACTGGGATGAATCAATATTCCGAATTGGGTTCGACAGGTTTGGTGATTTTCTCGGGCTGAGGCAGCAAGGTGAAATTATTCAGCGCGGTTATAGTGGTGAATATTCCATGTTTTTTGCAACGGAATTTCAGGAAAATATCATGATTGGTGCCAGTATTGGTCTGTTATCCGGCAGGTTCAATTACAACAGAATTTTCCAGGAAGTGGATGAGTTTAATGACTATTCAAGTACTATCATTGACAGTAACGGCGATGGCTTTGGAGACACAGATGTAGACAATATATTACTGGATGATCGCCTCAATAGCCGATTCACCGGGTTCAGAGCTCGTGCCGGACTGCTCTATAAACTTTCTGATCAATTTAATGTTGGTGTGAGCTATACATTTCCAACCACAATAGATGTGGATGAGACATTTAACGCAGACTTGAGAACTACATTTAATAATGGTGTAGAATTTGATGATAATACAGATAATGAGTTTTCATACAGAGTGAAATATCCCGGCCGAACAGCTTTAGGGGTAGCCATGCAAAATATGAATGGTCTGTCCGTATCACTTTCAGCAGAGTATGTTGATTACGCCGGAACAAGTATAGATTTTCGTGAAAGTGATCTGTTTGAAGACGAATTGATTGAAAATGATTTCATTGAAGATAATTTCAGATCTGTTTGGAGTCTCAGAGGTGGAATTGCGTATGATATCAGTCCTGACTTTACTATCAGAGCCGGATATAGTCGTCTGCCCGGCAGATATACAGATATATCAAACGACAGAGATGTGTTCGCCTTTGGTGCCGGCTTTTCGTTAACTCCCAACATGAGGCTTGAATTTGCAGCACAGTATTCAAATTGGGAAGAGGTATCAGCAGTGTACGATTATGCATCATACGACTACTCTCAGTTGCCCGACAATCTTCCTAATGTAACATTCCGATCTGAAGAGGCTACTCGTTCTGTAGACAGATGGCAGCTTGTAAGTACCCTTCGATTCAACTTTTGATAGAGTAAATCTCAAAAAAAAGTCTGCCGTTGGTATCCGGGTAGACTTAGTTTAACGTGAGTTCGATTTAAAAATGAACAATATGACTGAACCCGTCATATTGAGCGCATCCCGATGCAGTTCAATCGGGAGAAGTCGCTAATCTGTTGCACGCGTAGCGATATATGAGTTATCACTGCGTGTTCAGAAAATGAGCGACTTCGTTCCTCCTGAAATACGTCGGGACTGCGCTCTAACTGACGATTCTTTCTATATGTTATATCGAACTCACGTTAGTTTAGAATCTACAATTTTGGATTATTGTTATTTTCCCTTCTTTGGATTTACACTGAGAACCGCAGACTTCACATGGCGAACCACATTCGCTGTGGTACTTCCCATCATTAAGTAGTTAATGCCTGTTCTGCCAACGGTTGCCATTACTACCAGGTTATATGGATTTTCAGATACGTGCTTGAATATAGCCTCATGCGGTGTGTTCTGAGAAATGATGACCCGCTGATTCACTCTGTCTGAAATCTCATTGAAATACTCTTTTTTCAAAAGTTTCAGGCGTTCTTCCCTGATGGTTCTTAGCGAGAGATCTTTCTCTTTTTCATCAAACTGATCGAAGCTTAGAATGTGTACCAGATCGATAGTACCACCGGTTTGTTTTGCAATTCGAATTGCGTGAGGATATGCTTCTGCGGCATTATCAGAAAAATCGGTGGTTACCAGAATATTTTCAAAGTCACCCACATCAGAATCATTTTCAACAATCATAACGGGTGTATGTGAGAGCCGGAGAACTTTTTCGGCAACTGAACCAAGAAGAAATCTGGAGAACCCCGTTCGCCCATGGCTGCTCATAATTACGTAATCAAAATTATCTGATGCATCAATAATACCCTGAGCTGCATTGCCCAGTACCACTACAGGCTCGGCAAGATGCTTATCATCGACCATGGAAGTTGATATTTCTCTAACCCTGTTGGTAAGAGTTTCTTCAAGTTCATCAAACTTTTGATATAGTTTACTGCTCATGCCCAATGCATACGGTTCGTCAAGCTCGGATATGGGCAAATGTGAATAAAAAGGAGTAACCATACCATCAAACAGTTTGGCAAACTTTGCTGCTATTTCGAGCGCTTTCTTACTACGATCAGAAAAATCGATAGGGACGAGAATTTTCATAGGATATCTGTTTTTAGTTTATGGTTAACATAACTTTAAGTGCTTTCTTACAATTTGCTCAAAAAAGAAGTAAACGTAAACAGATAAAGCTGTCTTAAATATTAAAGCTGGTAAAATTTTCTATTCGGAGAGGCCTTTCTTGCCCCGGTGTTTCAGCGCATAATGAATGATGGGAGGAGCTATCAATATGGCAATGAACAGATTACCTGTCCGAAAATAGAGATACACTGTAAGGGCAATACACAGAATGAGTATTATTGTTGAAATTACCCATACTTTTTGATTTGCTGTCACAATGAAATCAATTTGTTTGTAATCGTAAAATTTCTAGCGGAGAGTGTTTGAATATATGTCTGCTTCCACTCCATCCAATTAATATAGCCAGTGCCATAATAAAAAGAGTAATCAATGAGAGTGTAAATAGATCAGGCATAAAGGCAAGATCAAAATAGAAATAGGCAAGTCCCCAGCTGGCAGCAACTGCAAGCAGTAACCCTGTGAGGCTCGAGAGAAGTCCCAGTAACGCATACTCAATGGTTTGTATAGAACCAACTTGAGAATTTCGTGCACCCAGTGTACGTAAAAGGACAGACTCTTTGGTTCGCTGCCGGCGGCTGATGGCTATGGAGCTTGCCAGAACTATAAATCCCGTAAAAATGCTGAAAAGTGCCATGAACTGAACCGCCATAGATACCTTGTCGAGAAACTCCCTGACACTTGCAAGGGCCACAGAAATATCAATAGCTGAAATATTGGGGAGTTCATTCACTACTTTTTGCTGAAGAAGAGCAGACTGTTCATCGCCCGATGTTCTCACTGTAGATGCAAAAAATTGAGGAGCCTGTTCCAGAACACCTTTTGGAAATACCACGAAAAAGTTCGGTTCAGGCCGCTGGAAGTCTACTTCCCGGATACTTGCTATAGTAGTGGTAATCGGCACACCCTGTACATTAAATCCGAGAGTGTCACCTATTTCAAGCTGCAACTCATCCTCGATTTGAGTGGATATGGATATAGGGATTACAGAATTGATTCCATCAGCCCGAGAAATCCATTCTCCCTTTAACACGGTTTCCGCTTCTGTAAGTGACTCTCTGTAGGTTACCCGATATTCGCGCGAAAGTGCCCAGTTACTTAAAGAGAGGGTTGTATCCTGACGAATCTCCTGGGGTGTCTGTCCCTTTCTTGATGCAAGACGCATCGAAACAATAGGTACATTTTGAATGATTCCGGCACCCTCTTCAGTAATGATCTCAGTCAATCTTTCATTTTGATCCATCTGAATATCGTAAAAAACCAGGTTGGGCATATCGTCACCTGTTTCCAAATCAATACGCTGAAGGAGCATATCCTGAGAAAGATAGAGTGTACCAATCAGCAGCATTCCCATTCCAAGTGTAGTCATCAGCATGGATGTTTGATTGTTTGGTCTGAACAGATTCGCCATGCCCTGCCGAACAGTGTAAGGGAATGATTTTAACCGAAGCCCTTTCACCGTAGTGGTGAGAAAACCGGCAACACCCCAAAGCAAAAAGATGAAAAGCATCAGACTGGAAGTAAAGACCAAAGCTGCCAGATAACTTTCAGTGAGCAATCCGACTATAAAAATTAAAACGATTAATGATATTGAAAGCGTAGTAAACTTTACTCTTTTTGATAGCGAACCGATTGGAGAAAACTCTGTGCTTCGCAAAGTGAGCAGCGGCGAAATAGTGGAGACAGCTGCAAGTGGCAGAATTGAAAAAATCACGCTGATTAACACCCCGGTAAAAAGCCCGAGTGATATGGCTTGGAATGAGATAGCCTGGGTGATTTGAAACGGCAAAAGATCAGCAAAAAGCGTGGGCAGATAGAATTGAAGAATCAGGCCGATTATTGTTCCGGAGAGAGCACCCAAAAACCCTAAAGCAGCCACTTGAATGGAAAAAACAGCAAGTATTTTTTCTTTCGACATACCCAGGCATCGCAGTGTGGCAACTGTTGCTGTTTTACGTTTTATATACACATAGATAGCACTGCCTACACCAAGGCCGCCAAGCAGCAGTGCGATGAAAGCGATAAGGCCCAAAAAACGGGTGAGATTATTTACGATTACTTCAAAATTGGCTTTACGGCTCTCAACAGTCTCCATTCTAACACGATGTTCACGCGACAGTGGCCGAAAGGCTTCTGTGAAGGCAGATAGTTCCTCTGCATCATTAAACTGAAAATAGTGCTTATACTCTACGCGGCTGCCTCTGTCTAACAAGCCTGAGCCTTCCAATGCCGCCTGGGGAACGTAGACACGAGGGCCGACCAGTGAAAAAGCAGCAGCTTCACCGGGTACACTCACCAGTGCACCTTCAACCGGAAATTCTATATTGCCAACCCGAATGGTATCGCCCACGGAGATATTGAACTGGTTCATTGCCGATTTTTCAACAAGCGCACTATTATTCTGTTGATAAATTTGAGCTGCTTCAGCCGGCTCAGTAGACAGATTGCCATAAAGTGGAAAAGGCCCCTCAATGGCTCTCACCTGTGAAAGTCGTGTAGCGCCTGCCTGGTTGAATAAAACCATTGAATTAAACTCGAGGGCCGTAGCATCACTTCCGCCTGTAGAATCTATAAACGCGATAATTTCATCGTTGAATGGCTGGGTGGAGCGCAGTTCAAGATCGGCGCCCAGCAGTTCCCGGGATTGATCATCAACGGTAAGCAGAACATCATTCCTGAAAGAGAGAATGGCAACGAGAGCAGCAACACCCGCTACTACCGCAGATGTGTAGATGATCAGGCTTTTCCATTGAGATTTAGAATCTCTGTAGGCCAGTTTCCAGCTGTAGGGGGAAAGTAGTTCTCTCAGAAATTCCATCAGAGAGCATCCATTTGAACAGTTTCAGGATCTGCAAAAGACACGTACGAATCTTTGTAAACATGGCCATTTTTTAGCTCGATCACTCGGTCGCACTTTGAAGCGAGCTCTATATCGTGCGTAACGATTACAAGTGTTGTCCCTTTTTCTCTGTTAAGGTTGAAGAGGATCTCTTCCACATGTGCACCGGTTTCTCCATCAAGATTGCCCGTCGGTTCATCAGCGAACAGAATTTCTGGTTCATGGATAAAGGCACGTGCAATGCCTACGCGCTGCTGTTCACCACCTGACAGCTGTGTGGGGTAGTGACCTGTACGATCTTTTAAACCAACACTTTCCAGTAATTCGAGCGCACTTTTTTCTACTTTATTGTAGGGAACACCACGAAGTTCGATGGGTACCATTACATTCTCAAGTGCGGTAAGTGTAGGTATCAACTGAAAGGATTGAAAGACAAATCCAATCTGTTCATTTCGAATTTTTGATAAATCAGCCTCGCTGTACTCCGAGATTTTATGATTATTCAGGGTTACCCAGCCGGATGTAGGTTTATCTAATCCGGCAGCAAGGCCAAGAAGCGTGGTTTTCCCACTTCCTGAGGGGCCTACAATGGCACATGTAATTCCTTTTTCGATAGAAAACGAAACACCATGTAAAACCGTTAATGAGTGGCCTGCATTGGTAAATGTTTTCGTAAGATCCTTAACTTCTAATATTGCACTCTGATTCATCATAAATATTTATTTAACAATCGAAATAACGGAACAAGAGAATGGGCGCAAACCATTCCTGAAAAAGAATTTAATTTGATATAGAACGGATGAATAAACTTAAAGTTACGACATTTTTAATCGCATTTTTCTTTTCTGCCACTGCTGCAGCTCAGGATGCAAAAACGATCCTCTTTTTTGGGGATAGTATTACAGCCGGTTACGGCATTGATGAAGAAGATGCATTCCCGGCACGCATACAGGCAAAGATTGATTCACTGAACATGAACTACAGAGTTGTTAATGCCGGCCTGAGTGGTGAAACATCCGCCGGAGGCCTTCGCCGCGTTGACTGGATTTTACAACAACATGTTGACATCTTTGTGCTTGAACTGGGTGGAAATGACGGACTGAGGGGAATCAACCCGGAAAGTACAAAAGAGAACCTTGCAGGCATTATGGATAAAGTGATAGAGAACTACCCCGATGCAGTTATTGTGCTGACGGGAATGGAAGCACCACCAAATATGGGCAGTGATTACACCGAGCGGTTCAGACAAATTTATGCAGAGCTGAATAATCAGTACGATGTAACCTTTATGCCCTTTATTCTCGAAAGGGTTGCCGGCGATCCGGATCTAAACCTTGCAGATGGTATTCATCCCACAGAGGAGGGGCACAAAATTGTTGCAAATCATCTGTGGGATTATCTGAAACCACTGCTGTAAAGCTTCAAATCAGATAGGTTCCGTTTTATATACGATTTTAACTGTTTCACTCACCGGGATTTTGTGTTCAAATTGAAGTAAAGAACCACTGCTATCCATTTCGAGAGCCATCGAAACACCTCTCAACCCGGGTGAGTACCCACCACCGATACCATATTCAATATTTTGTACACCGGTGATCCTGAGTCCGGCGGCATCTGCCAGTATTGTAGCTTTATTTCGTGCCTCTTCTACTGCCTTTTTCAAGGCTTCTGTTTGTGCATTTTTCAAATCACTTGATGAAAAATTGCCTGTAAACACTCCAAATCCATTTTCAATCAGGGCAATCTGCATCGACTCGAACTGAGAAATATCGTGTAATGTAATTTGAACCTGTTGGCGTGTTTCATATCCGGTAAGGTTGTTGCTGCGCCGTACAGACGAAATATTTATCGGGTTTGCAGATATATACCTCTCTTCAATTCCCTCTTCAAGTAGCAGCGAGGTTAGGTAGGCTTCCTGTTTTTTATGCTCCAGGAAAGCTTCCCTAGCTTCTGCATTAAATTGTGTGATATTTACATTAAATAAAATCAAGTCTGCCGTTACCTGAACCTCGCCGGAAGCTTGTATTGTAATGGTATTTCCCGACTCATGGTGATTATTAGCAATAGTGTTCTTCGCGCCAAAAACTAGAATAATTAAGCAGATAATGAGGAGTGATTTTTGCATTAGGTAGAAATTAAGTTAAACAAGATTCAAAGAAGTAACGCTGCAAATGTACAAACAAACACCTATAAATAGTTGAGTATTAACAAATTGTAAAAAAATATTTGAAAGCGCTTGCATATACCAAAAAATGGCGGTTATTTTCGGAACCAAGTAGGTTCACAGGATAGAAGCTGCTCTGCTAAAAATAACTCGAATTAAACTACCAGAAGATGAATAACAGATACTTTTCCAGTGGTAAATGGCTATGCTTTGTTTTTGCTCTTTGTTTGATTGTACCCGCGAAAACAGCTGTCGCAGAAAACCCGGATGATGACAGGATAACAATATCAGGTGTAGTAGTAGATGCTGCTACAGGACAAACTCTTGCCGGAGTGAATGTTGTTGTTGTAGGAAGTATGGTTGGTGTTGCCACCAATGCAAGGGGAGAATTCAGCCTGCGCTATAACGGTACCCCACCAATAACCATTTCGGTTTCCATAATTGGATATACCTCCCAGCGATTTGAAGTGACCGAACAAAACGTTGCCGATCTGAGAATTGAACTAAGCGAAGAGACAGTGCTTGGGACGGATATTGTAGTTTCGGCTTCAAGAGTAGAAGAGAGTATCTTAGATGCTCCGGTTTCCATTGAGAAGATGGATATTATTGCGGTGAATCAAACCCCCTCACCAAGCTATTATCAGGGTCTGGCAAACCTTAAAGGTGTTGATATGACAACCAGCAGCATTAACTTTCAGATTATTAATGCCCGTGGTTTTAACTCAACAGGTAATACCCGTATGGTACAGCTAACCGATGGTATGGACACTCAGGCTCCGGCGCTGAACTTCCCAATTGGTAATCTGAATGGCCCATCTGTACTCGACGTAGAAAGTGTAGAATTTTTGCCGGGAGCATCTTCAGCACTTTACGGGCCAAATGCGTTCAACGGAATTCTTCTTGTGAACAGTAAAAATCCATTTCGATATCCCGGTTTGAGCGTGCATGTTCAGAATGGTGTCAATCATTTAGACAGTAACTCTGCACTGGGTGAACCGGGCAATCCCCGCCCAATGTTCGAAACCTCCTTACGCTATGCCGATGTAATTGGCGATCGGTTCGCTTTCAAAGTGAACTTTAGCTATTCACAGGCTGATGACTGGGTAGGTATTAACTACACCGATAAAAATTCTTCACTGGCTCCGGCCGGTGTTGATATAAACCCGGCTTATGATGGTGTTCATCTTTATGGAGATGATGGAACGTTTAACCTGGCTTTATTAGGGTTGCCCGGGCCAAATCGAACACAAGTTGCCCAGGGACTGGCTGCTGCTGCAGGTATCCCAGTAGGTTTAGCTGAGCAATATCTTTCAGCACTCCCTTCACAACCTGTAGCAAGAACCGGCTATAGAGAGGAATTTATTGTGGATAGTGATGCCGAAAATCTTAAACTTGGTACTTCATTACACTACAGATTAACCGATAACCTCGAAGCCAGTTATACATTTAATTATGGATACGGTACATCAGTATATAGTGGTGCACAGCGTTACAGCCTGAGTAACTTCAGTATAGCCCAGCACAAACTGCAGCTGGAAGGTGATAACTTTATGGTACGTGCTTACGGCACATTTGAAGATTCCGGTGATTCTT
Organism: Balneolaceae bacterium; assembly: GCA_020832415.1. Taxonomy (GTDB): domain Bacteria; phylum Bacteroidota; class Rhodothermia; order Balneolales; family Balneolaceae; genus Rhodohalobacter. The sequence continues at coordinate 19,315 of JAFIES010000032.1, forward strand.
ATATCGCAGATTTTGTTGGATTTTCCATCAACGATCAATATCTGAACACTACACAGTGGTTTGGCCAGTATGCAGCAACCTTTGCAGGTGGTATGTTACAGGCAGCAAACCAGTTGCAAGGAAATCCTGCATTTAATCCGGAAACCATTCAGGCCATATTAAGCAACCCTTCAATTGTAAATAATTTACATGCAGCAGCGAGATCTTCAGCCGATGCCAATCGGTTTGAACCGGGTACTCCGGAATTTGAAAACGCCAAGCAAATTGCACTGGAGGGTGTAGTACCAACAGGTGCACGGTTTAATGATGAATCCAGATTTTTGCATGTGGAAGGCCAGTACGATTTCAAAAATGAGATCGACTTTGTAGATCTGCAGGTTGGCTTGAGCTTACGTCAATATCAGCTGCGTTCAAACGGTACCATTTTTGCGGATGCAGATGGCGGTATTGATATCAATGAGTATGGTGGATATATACAAGCTGCGAAATCCCTGCTTGATGACAGGTTACGTTTAACCGGCTCACTCCGTTACGATAAGAATGAGAATTTTGACGGGCAGATTAACCCGAGAATTTCTTCAGTTATCCGAATTGCAGATAGTCAGAATATCCGGGCTTCCTATCAAACAGGTTTCAGAAACCCAACCACGCAGGGTCAGTACATCGATCTTGATGTTTTAACAGCACGCCTGCTTGGTGGACTCAATGAAACCGTAGCTCCATATAATGTAACCGAGAATGCATTTACCATGCAGTCGGTCGATCGTTTCACAGCGGAGCTTCTTGCCGGAAACCCTGCAGCAGCACAAAACCTTGTTCCATACACAAACTTCGAAGAAGTACGGCCTGAGCAAATTCAGTCATTTGAAGTTGGTTACAAAGGGTTGCTCGGAAATCGCTTGCTAATTGATGCAGCTTACTACTATAACGTTTATAACGATTTCATTGCGCAGTTCAGGGTAAGAAGAGCTGCTGCTGCATTCACGGGCGATCCTATGATTGATCAGCAGATTGCTGGTTCACTCTTGTCAGGTAGTGCTGATAATACCTTCCAACTCTATACAAATGTAGATGAGACGGTGAAATCACAAGGCGCTGTTTTTGGATTTGATTACAGCCTGCCAAGGAATTTCCTGCTCTCAGCCAATTACAACTGGAACCAGTTAATTACCGACCAGGACCAGGGTTTTATTTTCGACTTTAACACCCCTGAACACAAGGTGAATCTTTCGTTTGGGAACAGACGCCTGACCAACAACCTGGGCTTTAATTTCACCTTCAGATGGCAAGATGAGTTCGAGTGGACATCCTCTTTTGCAAATGGTACAGTTCCGGCTGTTTCCACACTGGATGCTCAGGTTTCATACCGTGTACCGAATCTCAGATCTGTTGTAAAACTGGGCGGATCAAACATCACCAACAACAGGCACTTCCTGAACTATGGAGGGCCAAACCTTGGTGCGATCTACTATGTATCATTTACATTCGATCAGTTTCTGAACTAAGTTCATTTATTGAAACCGGAATCAATAGAAAGAGGCCTCAATGGGGCCTCTTTTTTTATGGCTTTGATTTTTCAGGCGACAGATTAGCAATGGTTGCTCCCCAGCTGCCACCGGACTGGTCTGCAAGCTGATACCCGGTTACATGCGGATTACGATCGAGCAGAGAATGCACACTGCGCCGAATGTTACCAATACCTTTTCCGTGAATAAAACGAACGGAGTAGATCTCCTTCTCCAAACATGCATAAATGTATTCGTCAATTAGTGTGGACAGATCTTGCGGCTTGAAAGGGTGCAGATCAAGAACACCATTTATTTCAATATGCTCAGGTTCTTCGAAGTCCAAGATGTGTACTATTTGTCGGTGAGAATTGACAGCGGTTCAGGGAATAATTCATAGAATGAATTTCCCCTCGTTTCTGCCAGAGCAAGGCACTCTTTGTTTGCAGAATCAATCATATTCAATATTCCGGAGAACTGTTCACTTTCTGCGAGGGAGGTATTCTCTTCAATCCACGTGTGGATCATGTGCAGATCGTTTGCAACGCCCAAATCATCGCAGATTTCAGATATTTTGGTGTGGAGGTTCAGTAAAACATCCTCGCTATCGGCAGACATCAGCAGTTCTGTTTGATATTGAACATCCTTTGCACGTTTTCTCCATTCGTGAATCTCTTCAGGGTGCTTTTCGGAAAACGCGTTCGAGAAAGCCTCTTTACTCTTCAGAAAAGAGGCTTCAAATCCTGAAAGAACCAAACCAACGTTTACAGGTTCAGAAAAATAGCCTCGAACTAACGGAGTATTCTTAAAATTTTCCTCAAGCTGTGTGAATTCATCATGCCTGTATAGTGTGGCGCTTTCGAATGCAGAGAGCTCGGCCTGGTTGAGTTTCTTTAAAAGAAGTAACGGCTCGATCTCATCACTATACTCAGTATTTTGAGTGAAATCATCGAGGAGGATATTCCGCACATGGGTATCCCGTAAATCAGAGAATACTTTTCCCCAATCTCTGAACGCTATGTTTACGTTTTTATAATCCGAACTGTCTCTTGCCGGTTTAATCAGTTTAGCGAATGCCCGGAGAAGTTTCAGCTTTTTTCTTGCCTGATGAGTTGCCTCGACAGGTTCATTTCCGCCGGTTCTTGTAAAACTGAACAGCTCTTCTAAAACAGCATTGTAAATCTCAGCACAATTGCAGCTCGATGAATGATATGAACCTTGCAGAAGATTATACATTAAAGATCTACGTTGTAATCCACAAATCGTCGTTTATCAGTAACTTGATCGATAAAATCAATGGCTTTTTTGTGATGTGGATTTCGTGTATACATTTTGAAATCGAGTTCAGTTTCAAAATCACAAATGAGCACAACATCGTATGCTTGGTCATCATCCGGATTGATCTGAATGCCCACCTCAACAGCTTTTATTTCATCGATGTTTGTTCGGAGTCCTTCAAGGATCAACTTTAGTTTCTCCGCATTTTTCTGTTTTGTCGCGCCTGCTGCTTCGTCTTTTAGTTTCCACATTACTATATGGCGTATCATACGTTCTCCTATTTTTAGAAAAGTTTGGTTAAGATGTGATCTATCTGTTCAGGGCAAAAGCCAGATCATCCGGATCCACCTCAGAGGGTGGTTCATCCAGAATTTCCGGTGAGAATACCCCAACAGCCCAGAGGAAAAACCGGGCTTCATCCGGATTGTTTTCTCTGTTCCATTCGTATAGTGCAAAGTAACCGAGTGCTACTTGCTCTCTTTCAAATTCATTGAGATTTTCGGGACTTGAAATAACGGGAATATCAAGATCAGCTACGGCCGGAAGCTGATTTGGATTGGTAATGATATTACCGTTTAACTGATATATGAGTGGCCAAAGGTATGGATTGCCGAGTCTTGACTCAGCAATTGTCCAAAGTGATTCACCGGGTTCAACCGTATAATTTTCCGTCTGAAATTCTGTTTGTGGCTCGGGTGGGGGTGGTTCGGGATCATCTGCAGCATCAGTTGCTGTTGAAACATCATCAGGTGAAACCGGAGTTAATAGCTGTTCAGTTTGGTCAGCTGTAACGGGCTCACCTGTATCACCCATTCTTTGAAACATGAAAAAGAGAATAATAAAGGCAATAAGGGCAATAATTACCGCAGCTGCGTAAGACCATTTAAATGTCCCCGCTTTTTGAACTTCTTCTGCTACTTTTTCTTCATTTGGCATTATGGGCGGGATGATTGCAGCTGAATCCTCATCACTCTCAGTAAGTGTAGAAGCTTCCGGAAAGTGAGGATTGTCGTGCTCAATCAAAAGTTCATCAATAGGAACCGAAGTTCTGTGCACCTCTTTAGCTTTTGCAGCAATAAAAGGAATGCCTATTTCATTGGCTGAATCTTTTGCATCGTCATTCTGATTTTCAGAATCAGTATCAGATTCATTTTCAGCTGATTTTGCATCTGCTCCACCAACTAAAGTTGATTTGAGGCTTGCAAACGGTTTGTTGACATCTTCACGGAGAGCCTTATAGGGCTTGAATACCACTTTATTCTGCCCGGGGATTGTAATCTCTTCACCGGTTTGGGGATTTGTGCCGGGACGTTCGTTCATCCACCGAAGTTCAAATTTCCCGAAGCCTGATATACTTACCGAGCCGCTTTTTTTCAGACCTCCCTCAATAATCTGCACCAGCTCATGAATAAAACTGTTGGCAGAACTTTGGCTCTGGTTCGATTGCCTGGAAATAAGCTCGACCAGCTCTTTAAAGGTGATTTTTTCACTCATCGCCGGATTCCAAGAACTTTACTTCCTCTTTGAGCCCTGCAGCGGGGCTAAATTCCACCACTCGTTTTGGTGGAACCATTATGTACGCATCATAATGAGGATTGTACACTTTTTTCTGCTCGTTTACTTTGGTGCTGAATGTGCCAAGATCTGGTATAGACACACCTTTTCCCTCACTGAGTTTGTCAGTTAAAACAGTTACGGTATCATCAAGAATCTCTTTGGTTCTTGTTTTGGTGTTACCGGTCTGCTCGGAAAGTTTATCTATGAGCTGTTTGTAATTCATAACTAAAGTTATAACAATATTTAGTAATAAAAGAAATATTTGCCTGAAAAGCATAACAATCAATATCGAGAGTTTAAAACTTTGGGTATTCATTTTATGAAGCAGCCAAAATCTTGCATTCTGATAAGTACAATGCAAATACCAATTAATTAATAACATATTCATAAATTTATTTATATTAAACCTCCAGTAGAAAGCAAAGAGACGCCAATCCATATTCATTTTTAGAGACAAGATGAAACAGTTACAGAGCAGCCGGATTTTACAAGAGTACAAGGAGGGGCTTTCGAGGAATATTGAAAATTGCTCTCCTCAGGTAAAAAATGTTGTCAATTATATTCATGAACATCTGTTTAATGAAGAGTTAACTGTATCAAGTATACAGCAAGCTTGTAACATACACCGGAAAAGTTTTTCAAGTAGGTTTAAACTTTATATGGGACGTAGTCCATGTGAGTACTACATCCATCATCGTATCGAAGCGGTTAAATTATTGCTCTTACAGAATGAATTGACAATAACTGAAACAGGGTTACTGGTAGGTTTTTCCTCACTTTCTGCTTTTTGCAATACCTTTAAGCGAAAGGAAGGAATAAAACCCTCTGAGTGGAGACTGAGAAACGGGGGGGGTAAAAATATTTGAGCTTATGGGGAGGAGTAAATATAAGGAGGAATTTAAGGGTGAATATAAATTAATTAATAATGAATGTGTTTATAGTTTATAATAAATCACATTCTTAAAGTTTTAATTTTATTTGTGATAAAATCCTAACAGTATAAAATACTTAGTTATGAGAAAACTAAAAATAACCTTACTAATTGTCCTGCCTTTAATATTTTTTATAATTGGTTCAGTTTCAGTGGACACAGAATTATTAGATAATAACACTTCTGAAGAAAACGTAACAATGGTTTGTGAACAAATAATGTATAACATAGCTGGTACACTAACACTTTTTAATGATGATTGTGCATCAGGTGGGCAAGGATCTTCATCTTGTTCGAGTTCTTCTTCTTCAGCTAGCTGTGATGTTGAATGTAATGATGGATATTATTCGTGTTGCGATTCATGGGGATATAGTTGTACTTGTAAAGTCTCAACAGAGCCAGAAGAAAGTGGATAAAGCAACCTGTTTAATTACAGCATCATTAAAACTACACAGTGTTATACTACTCTGTGTAGTTTATTATCGTATAATTTTATTACGGTTAAAAGTTTTGGATTAATGTAATATTATTCAATTGTTTTGTTAAATAACTGTTTTTTTATAACAATACCTCTGTTCCTTTTGATTCTTTTATCAGGTTGTAGAGATGATAGCTTTGTTACTTTTGAGAACAAAGACCTAACATGTGATGAATACCTGAGTGATTATTTTATATTCATAGATGATACATACGAAATTGATCTGAGTAGACTGAATAACATTTATATATATAAGGATAAGATATACATGTCTGTCCCTCAAGGGGGTGAAATTGTAGCTTATAATTTCAACACAGAAGAATTTACAACCATTGGGGAAACCGGTACCGGCCCATTTGAGTTTTTAACAACATCAATAACTGTTGCTGGGAATACTATGTACATATATGACCTGTCTTTATCAAAAATTGTATCATATGATCTTGAACAAGAGAAATTTATTTCAGAACAGGTACTTGATGACAGCTACTCGGGAATTCTTATGCATGCGGATTCCAGTTCTATTTTTTTATATACCATAAACAGAGTATCGAATGATGGATACGAACAGCGTGTGGTTTCATTCCGGGATGACTTTCAAATGATTGATACCGTATTCACTTCAGTGAGCAATAATTTCATCAGGCATTTTGAAGATGGAAGAGACTTTGCAGGGCAGTTTCAACTGTTTTCAAACAAAATACCTACGTTTATAGGTGAAGAGTTGTACCTGTTTGATAATACTTCATTCAGATACTCTAAAAATAATAAACTGGATGACGATTATGCTGAAGTCAACTTTAGTTACAATCCGGATTATGAGTTTTATATCGAAACGATGAGAGAACGTTATAGTACGAGTTCAAATCTGTCTGTTTATTTTTTTAATCAAGCGCTGAAAAATGAAACAAGAGCCTTTGAGGCATTATTCAGCGAAGTTCTTACAAGTGAAACACATCTTTTATTTAGTCTGTTTGCAACGGATAAAAAAGCATTTCTTATTAAAGATCTGAAAAACCAGGACTTAAAAATACTTTGTGCCGATCTTAACTATCAACCTGTACGAATGAAAGAATCAAGAATATATTGGGTAGCACATAATGACAGTTATGAATATCAATTGATTAAAACCGAAATCTAAAATACTATGGATAAAATATTTATAATTATTCTGTTCTTTATTCAATTTCAAACGAATCTTCAATATTCTGACAATACAAAATCGGATACAATTGTTGATGAGTTTTTAATTCATTTTGAATTGACGAATGATGATGAAATCTCTTTAACCTGTATTGATGGGTGCGCATGGATGTCTTTAAAATTCACTTGTAGTACCGGTATCTGTGAACAAAGAATAAATCAGTACGGTATGGCAGATACAAATGATGATCAAAACAGGATAAGCCGGGATGCCGGATCTTACGATCTTGCCAATTTCACTATTTTGATATCTCGTACAGAACAGGAATTCTATTTAGAATGTAATGAAGGGTGTGCCTGGTCTGTATTGAACTTTAACTTATCTGATACAGGGCATAAACGATCTGTTAATCAAATGGGAACGACCGTCTTGAATGAGTAATACTGTAGTGGTTAAGTTTAATAGGACAGCATTTTTGGTTTTCTTCGTTTGATCTTAATCTACTTCAAACCAATCATAAAAACTCGGTTTATTATCTCCATCTAAAATCCACGGGAAAACGCTATGATCAATGGTTTAGCCAACCTTGTAAATAAAGCATGCAATCTCGTAATACAGAGCATTTTGCCCTGTCAGGAAAAACTCTGTTAGGCTTAGTCAGTCATAGATCGAAATCCGACTATATGGAGATATTGCTGTACCCGGTAGAAAACTGAAATGGTTAAGAGTTATAATATTTCAACTTTTCCAGGATTAAAAGCACAGGATGATTTTGAGGTACCCATTCTTCTGAAAATCGGTGCCAAGATATCAACTAACAAGATCTTGAAAGCAGGGCCTGAAGTACTTCACTACGGAAGAAATTTTTCTGAAATTAGCAAAATTTTATACACCTTGATTGGTAATGATTTTTATGTAAAAGAGCTCGAAATCGAGGAGATGCTTAGCGGCCATATAGCGGTTATCGGCTGAAATTTCGTGCATGGATTGAATCCTGAACATGCTGCTAATAAATCGATGTATTTATGCCATCTGTAAGTATAGATAATATAACTCTTTAATGTCCTTTCGATCTAAAACACAGTATGAGTAGAAGGCAACTTAAGGCTATTGTTCATTGTAGTGTGATCAAATACATAAAAAAAGAAAACAACGGATAGTTAAACTGTAGTTTGACGCTACCAATCGTATGTTGCATCATTATGATATTGGAGCAGGAACCCGTATTTTTAGAGTCTGTAACATTTTTTAAGATATTTGAAACACATTTAATGAGTAAAGAAGAAAAAAACAGAACCGGAACTGTCGAAGTAGATCCGGAAATAGTTGAAGAAATTGGAGATAACCATTTAGCCACTTCAATTGATACACCGTTGAGAACTGACGCTTTTGACCTGAGTGACGGGGAAAAAATCAAGAGAATTGAAAAACACTTCTCAGAAATTATGCATGTTCTCGGGTTAGATTTGAACGACCAGAGTTTACAGGGAACACCTCACAGAGTTGCTAAGATGTATGTGAAGGAGATCTTTAGCGGATTAAACCCGGAGAATAAACCCAAAGCCAGTAAATTCGATAATAAGTTCGACTACAACGACATGGTTGTGGTTAAAAATATCGATGTTACATCATTTTGTGAACATCATTTTCTGCCATTTTTGGGCAAAGCTCATGTAGCCTATGTCAGCTCCGGTAATGTTATCGGTCTCTCAAAAATAAACCGGATTGTGGAGTACTACTCCAGCCGGCCGCAAGTGCAGGAGCGTTTAACCCTGCAGATTGCTGAAGAATTAAAGAAAACCATGCAGACAGAAGATGTGGCGGTTTTTATAGAGAGCAAGCATCTGTGTGTATCAACCCGTGGTATTAAAGATAAGCAGAGCAGCACGGTTACCGTAGAATACAGCGGCATTTTTGAAGAAGAGACTACAAAACAAAAGTTTATTGACTACATCCGTGCTGAAACGGAAATGTAGACCCTGAACGCACAGTATTACAGATTAAACATGCCTGAAAAAGAAGTATCCAAGTTATCTATCTACAACAGTCTTTCACGCAAAAAGGAAGAGTTCGAACCAATCAACCCGCCTTTTGTTGGATTGTATGTATGTGGGCCTACGGTTTATGGTGATCCGCATTTAGGGCATGCACGGGCAGCTGTTACGTTTGATGTGATCTATCGCTATCTGAAATTTTTGGGGTACAAAGTTCGCTATGTTCGTAACATTACTGATGTTGGGCATCTTGAGCAGGAAGAGACCGAACAGGGCGAAGATAAAATCGCGAAAAAAGCCCGCCTTGAAGAGGTTGAGCCGATGGAGATTGTTCAAAAATATACCATCAGTTACCACAAGGGGATGGATCTGTTGAACTGCCTGAGGCCGGATATCGAACCTACAGCAACCGGTCACATTATCGAGCAGATTGCCCTGATAAAAAAAATTCTTGATAACGGCTTTGGCTACGAAGTAAATGGCAACATCTATTTTGATTTAGAGAAATATCAACAAGAAAATGACTATGGGCAGCTATCCGGGAAAATTCTGGAAGATCTCCAGGCAGGCAGCCGCGATACCGCCGGTATTGATGAGAAAAAAAGCCCGCACGATTTTGCACTTTGGAAAAAAGCCACGCCTGCACACATTATGCGGTGGGATTCTCCCTGGGGAGAGGGATACCCCGGCTGGCACCTTGAGTGCACCGCAATGAGCCTGAAGTACCTGGGAAATAAATTTGATATCCATGGTGGCGGACTCGATCTCCAATTTCCGCATCATGAGGCAGAAATTGCGCAGTGCAGAAGTGCCCATGGCCACGATCCGGTTAACTATTGGGTTCATAACAATATGATTACCATCGACGGGGCGAAGATGAGTAAATCAGCCGGTAATTTTATTAATCTGGACGAACTTTTTGAAGGGCGCCACGAAAAACTTGCAAAAGCGTACAGCCCGATGGTTGTTCGGTTTTTGATACTGCAGTCGCACTATCGCAGTAAAATTGACTTTTCGAATGATGCACTTTCTGCTGCTGAAAAAGGGTACAATCGATTAATGGGAGCTGTAGCCCTGCTGAATGAATTAAAAAGCTCCCCCGATTTTTCTGATGCTGAGGGCTCGCTCGATAAAGAGATTCTGGATGCATGCAGAAAATGCAACGAATCGATGAATGACGATTTTAACACTGCCCAGGTCCTTGCGGCTCTTTTCGATCTCTCATCGAAAATAAATGCGCTGCATAACGGGCAGTTATCAAAAACAGATCTTTCAAAAAATGCTCTGCACGAGATGGTGAATACAGTGGATCAATTTGTATTCGCAATACTTGGCTTGCAAGCTGAATCGACAGGGGAAGATGGCTTAACAGATGAATTGATAGAACTTCTCATTGAGATCAGAAAAGAGGCCAGAGAGAACAAAGATTTTGCCACTTCTGATAAAATCAGGGATGAACTGCAGGAGATTGGAGTTCGCCTGAAGGATGAGAAAGGCGGTACCCGTTTTGAAATTGATCGTTAAACATATTGGAAATCTGTTTAGCTGGGTACTAATCAAACTGGTTCGATTTTATCAGCTTGCAATTTCACCTTTTCTGGGATCAAACTGCAGGCACTATCCCACCTGTTCCAATTATATGATTGAGGCAGTAAAAGAGTGGGGTTTTTTAAAAGGAGTGTGGCTCGGGCTAAAACGGATAGTGAAATGCCATCCCTGGGGAACATCGGGCGCAGATCCGGTTCCAAAGAAAGAGCAGAACACCCCCGATAAATAAGAGGCTCGAAAGTTCCTTTATTCATCTCCATCAGCCCGGCTTGATTAAATCCACTCATTTTTTAATAAATTCAATCAAAATGTTTAAACTGTAATATGCGTAAAAAAAGAAATAGCAGACCAGATCAATCAAGAGGCGGTAAGAAAAAGCGTCCAGTACTTAATCGTGAAAAAAACCGGGCAAAAGAGTTCTCCAACCGATCCTCAACCGCTTCCCAAAAGCAGGTTATTGAAGATGAGATACGTATAAATAAATTTATTGCCCATGCAGGGTACTGCTCTCGCAGAGAGGCCGATGAACTGATAGAAGCCGGGAAAGTAAAAGTGAACGGCAAAGTTGTTACCGAACTCGGTATGAAAATCAAACCGGCTGATAATGTAGTGGTAGAGAATCAGCGGCTGTCACTGGAACCGTTTGTCTACATTTTGCTGAATAAGGGACGTGATACCATCAGTACCACAAATGATGAGAAAGACCGAAACACTGTTCTTGATGTGGTTGAAGATGCTACCGGGCACAGAGTTTATCCTGTGGGGCGATTAGACCGAAATACAACCGGACTGATTATTCTCACGAATGATGGTGACCTTGCACACAGATTGATGCATCCCAGCTATCAGGTGAAAAAAACGTATGAAATTACTGCAAACAGGCCTTTAACCCCTGAAGAAGTTGAGCGATTACGAACGGATGTGGTTCTTGATGACGGGCCGATCAAGCCGGCTCGTGTTAAGCATGATATGTACGATCCGTCTATCGTTACCATTTCTGTCTATGAGGGCAGAAACCATCTTATAAGGCGCATGATTGATTTTATTGGTGCAGATGTAGAGAAATTAAAACGGACACGTTATGCGGGCCTTAGTGATGAAAACCTGAGAATGGGGCGATGGAGATATCTCAGACAGAAAGAGATCAATGATTTAAGACAACTTGTAAAACTGGAAACATTAGATTTCAACAGAGAGGAAAAATGAGATTCAGCAGTGTATCCAAAACAAGTGGTCAAATTTCATCAACCGAAAATTTACCTATTCATTATGATCTTCTTGTGCCGGTGGCATCAGCCGGTACAGTGCTGCCGGTAATTCTGTTTCTGCATGGGTTTAAAGGATTTAAAGACTGGGGTGCTTTCCCCGATGTTTATGAAGAGCTTGCCAGGGCAGGTTTTGCCGTTGTTGCATTTAATATGTCGCTGAATGGAGTAGGTGAGAGTATGCTTGAGTTTGATGAGCCTGAGCTGTTCAGAAGGCAAACATTAAGCCAGGATTTAAGTGATGTAGGATCCATAATAACAGCAGTTAAGGATAAAGAAATTGCCAGTGATAAAGTAATTCTTGATACCGACAGAGTTGGAATTATCGGGCACTCCCGCGGAGGGCACACCGCTGTTACCGCTGCTGCTGAGTATGCAGAAATTCAATGTCTTGTTACATGGTCTGCCGTATCGGACTATAACGCAAGGTGGAGCAGCGAAATGAAAAAAGATTGGGAAACAAAAGGCTTCACTGAGATAAAAAATTCAAGAACCGGAGAAATCCTTCCTCTCGATAAGATCACCTATGATGATGGTATCACAAATGCTGACAGGTTAATGGCCATTAAACGTGTTCAGGAGATCTACATCCCATCTATGTTTATTGCCGGTAAAGACGACGAAGCTGTACCCGTATCAGAGACGGAAAAACTCTACAGAAAATCACCGGCTTACGATAAAGAAATACGCCTGATTGACAATGCCGGACATACCTTTCAGGTTTCTCATCCGTTTGAAAAGAACGATTTTCCGCCTGAGTTTGAAGAGGTCATCGACTTAACAGAAGGGTGGTTTTTAGATCATCTAAAATAACGCACAGCTATGTACCCGGTTTTAATTCACAAGATTTTTGCTGTTCTGGCAATTCTTGTATTTCTGTCGACGCTGGATAACAGCAATGTATTAACCGCTCAAACCAAGGTCTTAATTGATGATGAGCGCTTTGGTGCAGATGCTCGCAATGCCATCGATGCGTTATACAACAGAAACGGTGATGAGGCGCGTGAAATACTCTTTATATGGAAAGAGATCTATCCTGACCATCCCATTTGGTTACTTTGGAACGGGATGGAGCTATGGTGGGATGTGCTTGAAGATCTGGTAGATACTTCACACGATGAAAAATTTATTAATCTGATGAGAGAGGCAGATTTTGAAGCATCAAGGTTGCTTCGGCGCGAACCGGATCACAAAGATGCATTAATTATCAGGGCAGTCTCTAACAGTTACATTGCAAGGCTCCATGCAAATCGTGAAGAGTGGCTTACAAGCGTTCAGGTTGGCAGGAGAGGTTATCAGGCGCACCAGCGTCTAATCGAAATAGATCCCACCCTGCCGGATAATCTTTTTGCTGAAGGAATGAAGTACTACTATTCCGCGTACATACCCGAAACATACCCATTTTTACGGCCTGTAGCGATGTTCCTGCCTGATGGAAGCAGGGAAGAGGGTCTCAATACGCTGAAAAAAGCTTCTATTGATGCCGTTTTTGCAAGGCCGGAAGCCACCTACTTTTTGGGGAATATTCTGCTGAACTATGAAAATGAATTTGATGAGGCAAAGTATTACTTCAAGCTGTTGGTAGATCAATACCCGGAGAACAGCTACTATCGCCGCCAGTACATGGTAACCATGGGCCAATTGAATGAATTTGATGAGATGATCAAATTTTTTGAAGAAACCATGGCTTACCGCACAGAAAACAATCTTCCCCCCGATGCCCTTCTGGAATCGGAACTATGGTACTGGTATGGCAGGGCTCAATATTATACAGGCAGTTTTTCAACGGCCCTGCAAGCGTTCGAAAAGTCTGTTGAATTTGGTGAAACACTTAAACATGTAAAGGAGAGGCATATACATACACTGGCGGCTTTATTTGCCGGGAGGGCGGCAGAACGAGTGCCGGATAGTGAAAAAGCAAAGATTTACTATAAAATAGCATCGAACCAAAACGCAGCTCCAAACGCGAGAAGGCAAGCAGCCGATCGGCTGAAACTTCTTTAAAGAGGTATTTCAAACGTTCTTATAGCCGAAACATGTCCGGTTTCAGGAGTGTACGTTCTCTCTTCAAATGTAAGTACATTCTTCTTGTTAACTTTAACAACTGTGGAACATCGGGTACCGTAGTTTTCTGTTTTGATGAATACTGCGGATACAGCTCTCTCAAGTTTTTCGGATAAACCCGTATCAGGTAACATTTCAGCAGGGTAGGTGCTTTTATTTTGAAGCATGCTGAACAGCTCATCATTATTCAACTCACCAGAATTCAATAATTTAGTAAATTTCTGTTCTGTCCACTCCGTTTTAGGCCATGGTGTATTCAACAAAGCATTACTGATAGAATATACGCCGGGTTCTGTTTGATGATAACTGTTCGGAACACTCGAAAAGTAATAAAACGCATCCGAAGAGCCTGCTAGCAAATTGAACCCATTATACTGATGTGCACTCTCTTTTAAATGGAACAAAAAGTCCGGGACTGATTTTTGGCTGGTCAGAATCTCTTTTACGATATCACCTCTGCTTGGTGCATCCTCTTTGATCTGTCTCATATCTCTGTAGTTCGTCAAAGCGGCGATGCGTCCGGTTTCAGACACTCCAAGCCATGTGCCGCCCGCTTTCAGGTCTTTTCCGGCAATTATTTTTGGCTCAGTATTCCATATCGCTGCTGAATCAGCAGGCCGTTCATAAAATTCATCTCTGTTTCCGGCTAAAATCAGCGGATAATTTGGGTGGGCATTTACTGCAAATACAATGAGGCACATAATTCTTTTTCAGATAATTGAAGATTTTTGAAACAAAGCGGTCTTAAATTCGCTGTAAATTCCTGATTACACAGCTTTATCTTGCTGCTTTTTCAATTTGAAAAGGATTAGTTTTTATATTAAAAAAGTAAAAAGTTGTGTAGTATGTTATTACTCAGTTCAGAAAAGATAACAACATAAAGAAGCAGTTACAGAAAATTGATTCCCGGAAGCGATACCGCAAAACAAGATATTATTCTGCTTATAACAGGATTGATCGCGGCATTTTTATTTTACTGGCTTTATACGGATCTGCATCCATTACGAGTGGCCGACAGCAGCCTGGGCTTGTCGTCTGCTTCAGACCGAGGTGTGGCCATTGCAAATCAGTTTGGGTACAGAACCAGCGAGAACGATGTAACAAGCTTTAAAATCAATCAAAGCTTTCTTGATTCGCTGCAAAGTCAAACTTCAGCAAAAGAGTTTTATGTACGGGATGAGAATAGAACTTTGTATCCGGCATTTTATTGGCAGACAAATCTGAAAGTAGCTGATCTTGATCAGGATGCTGTTTTTGGTTTTATGAGTGAATCTGCCAAAACTGTTTCTGTTTTGCTGAATGAGAGGGGAGAATTCATAGCTATTCAAAACAGCCACGATTTTTTACCTATGCTTCGAACTTCCGGAACAGAACAGGTGCCTCTTGAAAGTACTGAAAGCTCTGAACCGGAATTTATAGATCAGGAACTTGAGCAGTTTTTAACGGGTGAGTTTAACCAAAATGTTGCACTTGAACTTGCCGGTTACTACTTCAAAGAGTCAGGATGGCCCGAAAACATTTTTCTGCATGAATCAACAGAACTATTTGAGATAGATGAAGTACAGGCGGCGAAAGTAACCTACCTGCACAGTTCTGATCAGATCCGGCAAAATGTTCAGGTAGAGGTAACCGTGCTTGAAAATGGTTCTATTCTGCAGATGGACTACACCTACCTGGATACATCAACCAGGGTAACAGATTTTACACCATACATTTCCGGTGTGCGGGCGATTGTAATTCTGTTCGCAATATTCTGGATTTTTGTGCTTCTCTTTAACCGCTTTCGGCTGCGCCTGGTAGATACAAAAGCTGCCATCCTTATTGCCGTTCTTGCCGGTTTACTCTTTCCGTTTTTAATCACGCTTCAGCAGCTATACAGTCATATTTCTTCCTTCGGTTCTATCACATTTTCCTTCATACTGCCAATGCTGATAACCATCGGATTTTTTGCAGCAATAACATCGGTTGGTTTCTTTGCAGTAACGGCTATATCCGATTCCATCACAAGACAAATTTGGGTCGATAAACTCAGAACGTATGATCTGATCAGAACCAGCCACTTTTTTAATGTGCCGGTTGGGGTAAATATCATTCGCGGAATTTCATTGGGGTTTGTTATTTCTGCAGTTTGGTGTATTGTGATCTATTTAATTCCGGGGACATATATCACTGTTCCGTCTGAATTTATATCAGATACTACCTACTTGCCCTACATTGCAGAAATACTAAGTAATTTCGCCATCGCATTTATCATTGTTCAGGTGATATTTTTGATATTTCTGGGGCAATTCAGGTCTGCATTCAAATCAGACTTTATGGTACTTTTATTGCCTGCCGTAATGATGAGTGTAGTATATCCATTTCCCTTTGACGTGGGTGGTTTGCTGCCCGAACTCTTAACAGCCGGTGTTGTGGGGTTACTTCTCGGATTAATCTATCTGAAGAATGACTTTATCACAACGTTCATATCTCTTTTTGTATTCTTTGGCGTTGTATCAACTGCGCCCGGCTGGCTGTTATCTCCATCGCCCGATATTATAGTTTTCCTGCCATTTGCACTGCTTCTTGTTACAGGCTATTTGATAGGTGCATACAACATTTACAAAGGGAAAACGGGGAATGAATTGCCCGATTTTGTGCCCGGTTACATAAGGGAACTTGCACAGGAGGATAGAATTAAGCAGGAGCTTCAAATTGCAAGACAGGTACAGCAGTCGTTTCTGCCGGTTGCAAGGCCTGCAGTAGATGGTTTTGATATAGCAGCAATCTGTAAACCTGCCTATGAAACAGGGGGCGATTACTTTGACTTTATCTCTCTTTCTGATGACAAACTGGCCATCACCATTGGAGATGTTAGTGGAAAGGGTATCCAGGCAGCATTCTATATGACTTTCATTAAAGGAGTGTTACATGCACTTTGCAACGACTTCTCTTCACCAGGGAAAATATTGAGCAAAACAAATAAGCTCTTCAGAAGAAATGCTAATAAAAGTACATTCATCTCTTTGATTTTTGGTGTGCTGGATATCAAAAAAGCACAGTTTCGTTTTTCAAGAGCCGGGCATAATCCCGTACTGTTTTACAATAGCAAAAAGGGTAAACTCTATCCATATCAACCATCGGGACTGGCTATCGGTATGGCAAACGAAGAGCTGTTTGATAAGCATATAACGGAAGATGAGATCAAACTGAATGAAGGCGATATACTGATTCTGTTTACCGATGGTGTGGTAGAAACGATTAGTAAAACCAATAAACTCTACGGTGATCATCGCCTGCACAATTTGATTATGAAGTACAATTCATTCACTTCATTAGAACTTATTCAGCGAATGGAAGAGGATCTTAAAAAGTTTGGAGACAAACATGAACAACACGATGATCTCACTATGATCGTTGTTAAGAAGAAATGATTTACTTCAAGAAATCAGTTATCTTTTGCGCTATGAAAATTTTATCTCTCTCTATCGCTCTTTTGGTGCTTTTTGTGCCGGCCAAACTCTATTCACAATCATCTCAGGTAGAACCGGTTTCTTTGGAACAGGCTCTCAGAATGGCACCTGAACAAGAGAAAAAAATTCTTGTTGATGTGTATGCAGCCTGGTGTCCGTATTGCCAGCGAATGCACTCCGAAGTGTATGTAGACAGTGATGTGGTTGAAGCCATCAACGAGCACTTTATTCTGGTCAGGATCAACGTTGAATCCGACGAAACAGTAAGTTATCTGGGTAATGAAATGTCGGAAGCTGAATTTGCCCGTGCTCTTGAAAACAGAAATGTTCCCACTACGTATTTTTTGAATCATGAGGGAGCAATTATTGGGGCGCAGCCGGGCTACCTGGAGGAGGGTGTCTTTTCAAACCTTCTGAATTTTGTAGGAAGTGATGCCTTTCTTACACAAACATTTGATGAATACCTTGAAAACAGATAGGTCTGTTCATTTCAAAACTGTTTACAAACCAAACTTTGTACTATGTCCCGAAGTCAGTCGGTTGAAGATTACCTGAAGACAATCTATAAGCTTGAACAGGATACCCACAAAGGTGTATCTACGTCGAGCCTGGCTGAAGGTATGGGTGTTGCAAATGCATCTGTAACCAATATGCTGAAAAGGCTGTCTGAGATGGGCCTTGTTAACTATGAATCGTATTACGGAACAACACTTACTGATGCGGGAGAAAAAATTGCGCTTGAGATCATTCGTCATCACCGGCTCATTGAACTCTACTTAAAAGAGATGCTTGGCTACTCGTGGGATGAAGTACACGATGAGGCAGAGAAGCTGGAGCATCACATCTCCGAGCAGTTTGAGGACAAAATTGCTGAGATGCTCAATAACCCGATTGTAGATCCCCATGGAGATCCCATCCCCACGAAAGAGGGAGTTATGCCGGCTATATCATCAGAGCCGCTTACGGTGCTAAAAGAAGATCAGGAGAGCATCATTATCCGGGTGAAAAATCAGGACCCCGAACTACTCAGATATCTTGAAGATCAGGGGCTGATTCCCGGTGTAAAAATAAAGATCACAAAAAAAGAGCCGTTCAACGGCCCGCTTCAGCTGTCCATTGAGAATGAACATACAACCACGATCGGGTATGGTGTAGCTGAGGATATCTATGTGATGAAAAAAGAGGAGAGTAAAGCTCAGGGAGTATGATCCATCGGGTTGGGGTAGAAAAAGGAGTAGTGGAGATCTTCCTTTAATTTCTGGTTGGAAACAATTCTGTAATCTTTGCCATTTTTCGGTTTAAAACGGGGTTTTGGCAGGTTAAAATATTCCGCAGCACTTTCATAAAACTCTTTTCGTGGCGGGTGTCCGTCCGAAACAACATTGTAAACAGAATTTCTCTTTTTCTGGCGGACAATTTCACTGATAACATTCACGCAATCTACCTGATGCACAAGGTTCACAGGTTTAGCAGCTCCATCAAGATTTTTTCTGCCGCTCAGATAGTGAATGGGGTGCCTTCCGTAGCCGTATAGTCCGCCAAGCCGCAGAATGGTATAATCAATCCCCGATTTTTGGATGATCTCTTCTGCTTTGATCAAAGTTTCACCAGAGGGGCGTTTGGCACTTCCTGGCTTCACATCCTCTTCTCTGGTAAGTCCGCCGATTTCGCTGTAGACTGAGGTAGAGCTTGTAAAGAGTATCCACGAAAGATTATGCTCCCTGCATTTTTCAATAATCTGCTCTATTGCGGTAAGAAAATTTTCAGGCTCATGGTTATCACCCAGTTTAGGTGGAACATTGAGAATCAGCAAGTCACTTTGCCAGAATGGCTGGATATCCCGGCTATGGATAGATTCGGGTAAACGGATCAGATAAGGTTCAATTCCGTTCAGTTTAAGCGTGTTTAACTTCTTCTCCGTAGTTGTGGATCCCTTAATTGAATAGTTTTCTTTGTGAAGCCGCTGGGCAAGAGGAAAACCGAGCCACCCACATCCTAAAACCGAAATTTTCATATACTCCATACCTTTATTCGGCTTGAAGGTACTGAGTCCTTCAGTAATTTAAAAAAACTGTTCATCTCTAAGTGATACATGAATAAGAAGTTCGATTTTATCAGGCAAAAAAATAGCCACTGATTTCTCGCGGCTATTTTTTAATTGTGTAAACAAATCTTTTAGAACGAGACTTTCATCCCCCCCATGAGTGTACGGGGTAAACCGGGACGAACACCCGCGGGTCGGTCTGATGTAATGTATGTTTCATCAAGCAGGTTTCGAATGTTTACAAAAAGATTTACATACTGATGGATGTTGTATGATGTGCTCAGATCGACAACAAAGAAGCTATCTGTGCTGAACAGAGGATCAAAAGATCCGCTACCTGCAGCTGTTCTCATTTGAGGCATGTATGATGCATTAATGTTTGCATCAAACCCTTTGTATATAAACGATACACCACTGTTAAATTGGTGTCTTGGAATGAATGGAATTTCATCACCGGATTCAACATTGCCCCACGGGCCAAAGCCACTGCTAAATGAGTTTTGGAATGTGGCATTGGTATAGGTGTAATTCAGGTTTACCGGAATGGATACTGATGTAGTGTTTAGAAGTAATCCAAAATCGATATTTGAAGAGAACTCCACTCCAAATACTTCCACCTCTCCGGCATTAAATTGTGCGGTTGTTCCGCCGCCACCGCCGGCAGCGAGATCGGAGCCGAGCAGGTTGTCGTAATCATTGTAAAAACCAATCAGTTCGGTTTGGAAAAGGTCGTTCACATAACGGAAACCTAATTCGTAGTTAATACTCTCTTCTGACCGGGTATCGCTGGAAGAGCCCGGACTTGGAGGTGAAAATCCGCGATGGATACCGGACAGTAAAGTGAATGAATTGCTAACCTGATATGTGGCTCCGATCCCCGGCAGAAAGATGCTTACTGAATACTCATTTTTGTTCAGATTTGAGCCGGTTCTCTCAAGGTCACTGGTGCCGTAATTACGGTTTGTGAACCAAATATTTTCGAATCGAAGGCCGGGTGTAAATGTCCAGTTATTCCACTGAATTTCATCCTGTACAAAAACAGAGAGTGCTGTTGCCGAACCAACCCGGTTGGTCTGAGTGCCCGGAATCCCGGGAGTAGTGATAATCATATTACCATTCAGCATCTGGTAATCATCTTCAAATTGGAAACGGTCTTCCTCGTCCTGGTGCAGGCGAACTCCAAACTCAAGCTGATTTTGGGCACTGCCAATATCAAAGTTTACTCCCAAAATAGACTGAATACCTTGTGAGTAATATTCCCTGTTATTATTACGAACTGTAAGGGCATCCGGCGCGCTATCTGCTCCGGCCAATACAGCATATTCGTTTTGATGCACCTCAGGATTTCGCAGAATTTCAGAGAGATTACCAGTTTCTATGCCCAAAGCATTTGTATTTAGATCATGAAGTTTATACCAGGCCCGGGTAAAGTTATTTCTGTAAAGTGTAGTTGTTAAGTCGACATTATCTGAGAACAGTGCAAAGTGTCTCGCCGAAAACTGAATGTGTTCGGTATCAATTCGATCAGCCTGAGAGCCGGCATACCGCCTCATGGGTGACAGTGAAAAGTCATCCCGGGTTAAACCAAGGTACGTTTCATCAGAGTGTTCATCATGATAACCTGCCTTGAACTCTAAACGCTGATAGACAGAAGCACTGTTTGATGTTTGAAACATTACCTTCCCAAGAATATCACGTACAAGAAAACCGGTATCACCTCCATTATCGAGCTGTTTGAAGCCGTCATCACCCACCTGATTCACCTCCAGAAGATATCCGAAACGTTCTGAACGGTTGCCGATATTGGCATAAATTTTATTTGCACTTCGTTCACCAAGGCTCACTTCAGCCACGCCGCTAAACTGAGCGGGGATAGGAGTTGATATCAAGTTTATGGCGCCTCCGGTGGTATTTGGCCCATACTTTATCTGAGAAGATCCTTTTCGTACCTCTACGGAACTTATCCTTGCCATATTTGGGAAATAGTAGGCAGCAGGAGCAGAATAGGGTGCAGGTGCTGCAAGAATACCATCTTCCATAATATTCACTTTTGTACTTCGCTCATTACCGGCGCCCCGAATACCAATATTAGGACGAAGACCAAAGCCCTCTTCCTCTTGAATATTTACACCACTGATATTCCTCAAAATTCTGTTTATATCTGTGTAGTTTTGCCTCTGCAATTGCTCTGCACTTACATAACTTGCAGCACCGGGTATACGGCTCATCCAAATTGGCTGGCCAACAACTGTGATGCGGTCAAGAATGATTTCATCGATGGTTTTTGTTGTATCACTCTCAACGGGATCTATGGTAGTTGCAAATAGGGCTGTGGATAAAAAGAAGGTGCCAATAAGAGCAGAGAAGGTTAGTTTAAGGAGGTTATTCGCTATCAAAACAAAAAAATTTAGAATTACTATTTAGACTGAATCTAATTTAGAGATATTTTTATCTGAATTGCAAGCTTATTTAGAATATTTCTAAATAATGATATTATGAAATTCTGTATCCTAAGGTCAATTATAAATAAATGAAAAATAGACGTATAGCGGTTGTTGGAGCAGGAATTACCGGTCTGGTGACCGCATATTCATTGCAAAAGAAAGGATTTTACTGCGAAGTGTTTGAAAAAAACACAGCACCAGGTGGTGCCATGAAAACGGTAAAAACGGATGGCTGGCAAGTTGAATATGGGCCAAATACACTTTTGCTGAAGGATAAAGCAGTAAAAGATTTTATTGAAGAGATGGATCTTCTTCCGGCAAAAATATCTGCCAACCCCAATGCTGAAAAACGGTACATTTTAAAAAGCGGAGAATTGGTTCCGCTGCCGGCATCTGCAGGGGGGGCAGTCAGTACACCGCTATTTAGTTTAAAAGCAAAATTGAGGGTATTAGCAGAGCCCTTTGTTTCAAAAAATGATAATCCGGATCAAACAGTGGCAGAATTTGCAGAACGCCGTCTTGGTTCTGAGATTCTTGATTATGCAATCAATCCGTTTGTGGCCGGAATTTTTGCCAATAACCCTGATACACTCTCCTTAAGGCACGCTTTCCCTGCAATGCATAACCTTGAGCAGGAGTACGGCTCATTAATTTGGGGTAGTTTTTCAGGTGCAAAAAAACGAAAAGAAGCAGGCAGAATTCCAAGAGAGCTTATTTCCTTTAAAGATGGTATTCGCGAACTGCCCGGTACAATTTCTTCAAAACTTGATAACATCCGTTTCAACAAAGATATATCGAGTATAGAAAAGAAGCTGGATGGCTGGTATCTCATTTCCGGAACAAAGCAGTTTGGCCCATTCGATAATGTAGTACTCAATACTCCTCTTTATAAATGGAGTTCAGAATTTCTCTCTGTTGATAAAGAGACAATGGAAAAAATTGAGTCGGTAAACTATCCTCCGTTATCGGTTCTTTGTCTTGGTTTTAGAAAAGAGGATGTTCGTCACCCATTGGATGGTTTTGGGTTTTTGGTTCCCGAAAAAGAGCGAAGAAGCATTCTCGGGGCACTCTTTTCATCCACACTTTTTGATAACAGGGCTCCTGCCGGCCATCATCTACTTACAGTTTTTATTGGGGGCGGCAGGCAGCCGCGGCTTGCATCACTCGAAACGGATAAGCTTCTTCCTCTGGTGATTGATGAACTGAAAGACATTATCGGCCTGGAGGGTGACTCTGTTTTTGTGGATCATATCTACTGGCCTAAATCCATACCGGCATATCATGTTGGGTATGATGAAGTACTGCACACATTCGACAACATTGAGCAGGAAAATCCCGGGCTCTTTTTGGCAGGAAACTTCAGGCATGGGATTTCTGTGCCGGATTGTATTATGAATGGCCAAAAACTGGCTGATCGAATCTCCGGGAGTTAATCGATCTCGGGCCTTGCTGAGAATGTCTCCAGCAGCAATTCGAGTATATTTTTTCCGAAAAAGGTGAGACGCTCCTGCCCGGTCATCGCCAGGAATCGCAAGAGGTTTCTGAGATCGTGCATAAGAGGTGGTGGGTCGGTAACCAGTGTTTCGTTTTCGATGACAAAATCCCAGTCAAACGAATTCTCGAATTTAACTCCGCGTTTCTCCATACTCATCCTATACATATTTGCAATCAATCCATAACCAATAGTAGTGGGGTGAAGCCCATCGAGGCTAAAAATTCCGCCCCGGTCCAGTTTGCCGGTAGTATCATCAAGCCGAAGATAATCGGTTGAAATTCGCGGATGACCATCCTTATTCACCAAATAACCGGTTTTTGGATTTCTTTGCAGTGCCCGAATAAAGTCGGCAGGATAGGGTTCAATCTGTTGCTTTGGATGCCTTCGCCTGGCAGCTGCTTTTACATATTTCGCAACGGGTACCACACAAAAATCAAATTCACCGGCCAGTCTTCGAATGATTTCGTTGTATTGGTCTACAATCTGATCCAGCAGAATGGCATCATCCTTTGTGAGGTGCGGGTGTTTTATGGGATCGAAATCTTCATCCCAAATCCAGAAACGGGCGTAATAATCAAAATACCCACCCGTTGACGATGCCCCATTTTTATTCACACCTCTTATTGCGGGCGGAATGGTTACATAAGGAATGGTGGGAACAAATACGTTTTTCACATTCATTCCGGCAACTTTTGTGTAGAGTCGGCGCAATTCTTCTTTAAAATGTTCCGGCCTGAAAACCGTACACTTTCTGTCGGCGTAATAATTATGCAGATCATCAGAATCAGAAAAGACAATGCGTAGTTTTGTTACCGAACCGACAATGTTGTTATGGCCGATGCACACAATCAGGTTTTCAATACCTCCATCAGCCTGAAGTAATTCAACATTGTTGAGCATAGTGTTATTTTCGTAACCGGTGTTTAATGAAGGATTGAGCACAAGCCTTGCAGTAGTGTACATGGCATTATCGGGAAGTACATTAAACACCGAGTATTTTGGGCGATTATTTTTGATGTGATTACGGCTGTACAGTTCATTGATCAGCATGGTATCGCTGATAGAAAACCCCCAAACAGCCTGATTGTGATATGGATAAGGCTGATCAACACTCAGCGATTTCAATTGACCGTCCCAATACGATTTTATTCTGCTGAGGGTTCTGTACATCTCCCTTGCTGCAGGTACCGAATGCCTCAGGGAAATCGCATCACCATATTTCTCAGCGAGCCCGCGGATCAGAACTTCAATATTGATTGGAATTCCAGCCTGGGCGGAAAATGATGGCTGATCAAACTGCACAGATTCACCCATAGACCGGGCAATCATTGCCGGAAAACTTAAATCGGTGCGGTAAATACCCCCGTTTTTAAAGCCCTGGGCCATACTGTCGCCCATGGCAACCAGTCTGTGTTTGTATGATCTTCTTCTGCTAAACAAATGAGATAATTGTTACCTTTAAGCGTGGAATATGAAAAACGAATCCTTGTCAATCAATAGCAATATGAGCAGAGAAACAAACCGTCTTGAAGAATTTCGAAAAAAGCGTAAAACAGCAAATGATAAAATTCTTGAACTGGATCACCTTGGCGTAAAACGATTCTTTAATCTTGATTCAAATACTTACAAAGACGGGGCATTAACCGGGCAAACGAAAGAGTTACTTGGGCTGGTGGCATCGGCGGTTTTGCGATGTAATGACTGCATAGATTACCATTTGGAGCAGTGCGCCAAAACCGGTTCAACCAAAGATGAGATCGTGGATGCGCTGAATGTTGCTCTTGTAGTTGGCGGCAGTATTGTAATTCCGCATTTCAGGCACGCAATAACAACAATAGAATTTTTGGAAGAAGAGGGGTTGCTTTAGATGCGATTTCGCCTGGTTTTCTTCTTTCTGATACTTTTCTTTGCAGGAACTGCGGCCTTTGCACAGATTATACCGCCCGACAGAGATCCGCTCCCACCGGATGCAAAAATTGGTAGTTATTATTCGGTTTTACCGCTTATTGGATATAGTTCTGACCAGGGTTTTATTGGTGGCGGATTTTTGCAAAGGATCAATTACGATATCAACCGAAAACCATTTCTGAGTTCGCTGAAAACCGATATCACATTTTCTACTAGAGGAGATATCATATCGCAATTGCAGTATGAACGCACCAGGCTCTTTGGTTCCGAAATTAGAAGCAGTATTGATTTTGTGGGACAGCGAGAAAAACAGGCACACTATTTTGGGCTTGGTAATGATTCACAGTTCTCCTCTTCAGAATTCAATGACGGTCTAAACTTCTACGAGAACCGGGAGTTATACCTGAATTACAGAGTTCGGCAGGGATTTTTAACATTTGGTGAAAGAGGTAAAATTGACTTCTTTGGAGAGACATCATTCTGGTACGTAGATGGGATTTCTGTTGGAGAGGATACACGCTTTGCGGGAGAAGAACCGGAAGGTTTTGGCAGCAGCAGAGCCCTTAAATTTGGAATCGGGCTTATTGCCGACAGCCGAAACAACGAATTTGCTCCATCAACGGGTATTCGATACGAAGCGAGCCTGAACTCCAGCCAATCTTTTCTGTTCAGCAATTACTCTTTTTCAAGCCTTCGTGGTGATTTCAGGCACTTTATTCCAATTGTTGGCAGAGTTACACTTGCACACCGTCTTCAGGCGGAACATACTCTGGGCGATGCGCCATTTTGGGCACTGCCTGTTATTGGAAATGAGAATGGCTTGCGGGGCTTCCACAGAAACCGATTCAGGGGAGATAGTTCTCTGTTAAATATGATAGAAGTCAGGTCGTGGCTGTTCAGCGTTTTTTCCGGCAGAATTGATGTTGGGATGCACACCTTTTGGGACACCGGCAGAGTCTATTCTGAATTTGATTCCGGTGCGTTTTTTGATAACTGGAAACATGTATTTGTGGTAGGAGGTGCAATCACTCTTCTCAATCCTGACTTGATTGTACGAGGTGATATCGGCTTTTCAAATGAAACGTGGAGAATTTATTTTGGGGCGGGATATGTTTTTTAAATCTAAACAGAGATGAGCATGAAAAAGATACTGTTTACTGCGCATCAGGACACTCTGCCGGAGTTTTTGTCAGCTGGTACAACTCTTCGGGAATCCATTCTCCACTTGCCTCTTGAAACGTACCATTACGATGTTGACGATGAGATGCACAATGAGGTTGAGAGGGAGCTCGACAAATTTGCATATGTAATCCATGGCAGCAGGCTGCATGCCCGTTATTTTATTCGATGGATGCGTGAGTATGGCCAGTCTGATCGGGTACAGCAACTTGTACACCTTGTAATGGATCAGCCAACCGCCGATATTTTGGAAGAGTATCAGATACCCGCAATAAAACCCCGTGATGATGCCCGGCCAATTGATTTAATCGAATTCTTGCTTCGGATTTCTTATGAAGGAAACATCCTGTACCCGTCGGGTGATCAAAAAACAGATGAGATTCCGGGTTTACTCATAGAGCTTGAGCTGCCATTTGCAGAATTTCAGGTTTTCTCAGAAGAGAGTCTTGATCGGAAAAAGCTGGATGATTACAGAAAGCAGGTAAGCAGTAACGAAATAGCGGGTGTTATTTTTCATAACGAATCTTCCATTACAAGAGTAAAAACTGCATTTCCGGATCTTGATCTTACAAAGACGTCCATCATATCAGCAGGCGGAAGAGTTACAAGAAAACTCACTCAGATGGGGTATAAAAATATCACTGATGGAAAAGGCTCCTGGAAAAAGATTCAGGAATTAGCACTTAAATTAGCAAAAAGCTTCTGATCAGATCATACTGAGGGTTTAGTGAGCATCTTGATGATCTCCACATGTTCCGGAAATGCCTGGAGCATTTGATAGCGGCCTGCCATTTCAAAATCATCAAAATCAAATCCCGGGGAAACCGTACAGCCACAAAGTGCATAGCTGCCGGGAGTATCAACAGTAACCCCAAACCACGTATCTGCCGGCACAACATGTTGCGGTTTCTGTTCATTTGTTAGATCCATTCCAAGATAGAGTGCCTGGTACGACCCATCCTGGTGGATCATATGAATTGTGATTGCTGAACCTTCGTAGTGGTGCCACATCTCATCCGATTTAATTCGGTGAAAATGAGAGATATCCTCACTGCCAAGCAGATAATAGATACCGGTTTTCAAATTTCTGCCTGCTGGAAATAGATCTGACGGCCCATCGTGACGAGCTTTACTTCGATACGTTTCAGAGTAGTATCCACCTTCAGGATGTGGCAGCAGGTTTAACTGTTCGATTAGTTCACGTTTTCGGTCAGACATATTTTATGGTCTTAAAACTGCTGCGCTGTCGGGGTAATCCGTAATGATACCATCCACACCCATTTCCAGCTGACGGCGCATTTCTGCTACGTTATTGATGGTCCACGGAATCACTGTCATTCCAAGCTGATGAGCTTCGTTTACAATCTCATCGGATACCAGTCTGTAATTTGGGCTCCAGATTTCAGGGGTGTAGCCGAGTGCAGCTAGGTACGTTTCCATGGGGTCGTCAGTGGATACTAATATTGCCTGTGCAATCTCTGTGTTCAGCTTTCGAAACTCAATGAGCGTAGCAGGATCGAAAGATTGAATGATGATCCTGTCGAAAAGATCGAACTCCTTGTGAAGCATGGTGAGCTCTTCGTAGAGTAATTCGGCAAATTCTGCCGGCTGGGGGTACATCACCCCATAAAGTTCAGGGTTACTTTTAGTTTCAATATTATAGGCCACCGGGGGCAGCTCAAGTTCATGTGTATATGCCTCTATAGCCCTAATTGCATCTCTCATCAACGGTTTGGTGATTTCAAGTGGCTGCTGATTTGGGAAATTGACGTGCCCCCGTTTACCCACATCAAACCGGCGGGTCTCTTCATACGTCATTTCAAATATGTTATACTCCATCTGTTCACCTTCCGTGACGGGTGTGCCGTCAGGTTTGGTGCTGATGTGATAATGAAACCAGGGTTCATGAGAGATCAGAATTTGTCTGTCTTTCGTTACAACAAGATCAAACTCTATGGTATCAACACCATGATCAATAGCGATCAAAAAGCTTGGAATGGTATTTTCGGGAAGAAGGCCTCGTGCACCCCGATGGCCCTGGAGATCAAAGTCCCAGGTGGCCTCTTCAACAGTGCAAGCAGTAAATAGTAACATGGCAAGAAGTAAAAGCAGATAATTTCGCATGATGATTCAATAATTGGTTACACAAAATGAAAGGCTAAGATAAGCCATGGGAAAATTTAATCCAGCAAGTTTAGGAAAAGATTAAGAACCTTTTGCCACTCATCGCTCCAAGGTGCTATCATTTCAAAATGCCCGGCATTTGTTTGCAGTATGTGGGTTGCATCATCACCGGCAGCCTTAGCCTGGTTTACAAAATGGAATCCGAAAAATGGGGGTACCGGCGCATCAAAAGCCGCTGAAACTTCAATAAATGGTACGCCCATGGGGAGCAGTTCTGCAGGTGAGGTATCAAGATAGGCGTCACTTCCTCTGTTTTCGTAATCAACGAGCCGTTCAACTGTATTTTCACCACAGGAGGACGCACCGTAGTTACTATATCTCTGAAGGTCGTTTATTCCGGCCAATGAAATAACCCCATGAATTTCGACTCTCTCATGTAGTTCACTGTAAATATCCATATTCAGCGGGCTCTCTTCAGGAATGTTATGCCGTGCAGCAAGCCATGTAGCAAGGTGGCCACCGGCCGAATGACCGGCCAAAATCACCCTGTCTCTGTTCAAATTGTGATCGGCCGCTACTCTTTGGAAGAAATCAGACCCGAAGACGGCACTCCGAAACGTATCGGGATAACCAACACCTTCCTGGCCAAGCCTGCTGTATTCCACATTCCAAACCGCAAAACCTGCCTCCTTTAAAGCATTAGCCATGTGATTCATAATCTCCACACCGGGATAGATATCGAGCCAGCAGCCACCATGAAACAGAATAACCGAGGTATGGGGTTCTTCATCAGGCAGCCACAACTCTCCAAATGTATGTTCGCTTGTTCCATAGTAAATTCTCTCAGTGGGCTGAGGTAGATCACCTTCAACCAGATCCCGCCAGCTGACAAGCTGGGCAACCGCTAGTTCGGAAATAAAACAGAGTAAGAATATTTGAAGCAGAATTTTCATGAAGTGTGTTGGTTTAACTTACTTTAAATTTGCAACAGTGCAGCCTGTACCGCCACTTTCCCAGGGAGCAATTTCAAAAGATTCTACTTCGCTGCGTTTTTCAAGGTATTCGTTAACCAGTTTATGTAAAATTCCTTCCCCTTTTCCATGGATAATTTCAACCTGTTTAAGCCCCCGTGCAATTGCTTTATCCAGGTAGAGAGTCAGTTCGCTGATAGCTTCATCACCCCGTTTTCCACGAAGGTCGAGTGTTGGTTTCACTGAAAGATCCAGATCGCCTGATGTAGAGTACGATCGTTTAAAACGCGACTCTTTCTTTTTTGCAGGCGGATTGGTTTTAACCAGTTTATTCAGCTTCGCTTTTACACGCATTCCATTCATGAGAACAGTTGCCTGTTTCCCGGAGATTTCAACAAGCTCGCCGGAGGTGTTGTTTTCACCGATCAGAACATAATCTCCCACAGCCGGTTTCTCTTTACTTCTGAAAATTTCCTTTTCCGACTCCTCTTCAAAATCTTGCTTCTTTTCAGAGATCTCTTTTTTGGCTCCGGCTATATCTTTGCGTGCTTCTTTGATTTTTTCTTTGTCATCACGCCCCTCTTGAACCACCTTTTCAACAGCTTCTTCAATACGCCGGTTAGCATCACGCATAATTTCGCCGGCATCTTTGTATGCTTTTTCAAGAATTTTCTTTCGCTTCTGTTCGGTATTATCGCTCTGCTCTTTGTAAATACGCTCACGCTTTTCGATGTCTCGCAGGCGGCTGTTAAATTCCGAAGCAAGATCTTCCGATTCCTGCATCTTTTTCTCGAGGCTTACCAGCAGTTCACCCATCTTGTCACGATTTTCACCCAGCAGAGAGCGCGCTTTTTCCATTAATTTTGCAGGCAAATGCATCCGTTCAGCAATTTCAAAAGCGTAACTGCTCCCGGGAATTCCTTTTTTGAACTTATAGGTAGGAGAGAGATTCTCCTGGTTGAACTCCATTGCTCCATTCACCACGTTCGGATGCTCGTGCGCAAACACTTTCAGTGAGCCGTGATGTGTGGTTACAATTACTCTGGAATTACGATTGATAACCTCCTCAACAAAAGCCTGAAAGAGCGCTCCTCCTTCCTCTGGATCAGTTCCCGAACCGGCTTCATCAATCAATACGAGTGATCCGGGCTGCAGGTGATCGAGGGTTTTTTTCATCCATTGCAGACGCGAGGAGAAGGTGCTTAGGTCATTTTCTATGGATTGATCATCCCCAACATCAAGAAAAAGTCCGCTTAAAATTGGCAGGGTTGAGTCTGGCTGAACGGGAATCGGGTAACCACTTTGCAGCATCATACTTAGAATCCCGGCAGTTTTCATGGCCACGGATTTTCCCCCTGCATTAGGCCCGGTAATAATCAGCCCAAGTTCACTGTCCGAAAGTTTAAGATCCAGCGGCACAACGGGCTCGGCTTCTTTAAGAGTTCTGTTTTTAAGCAGCAAATTTGGATTTTTTGCCCTGATCAGATCCAGGGTATTCTCTTTTGAAATTACCGGAATGGAGCCATCGATATCGAGTCCTGTTTTTACGCGGCAGTGAATGGCATCAAGCAGTGCAAGGTGTACTGTATTTTTGAGCAGGCTATCAGCGTATTTGCGTACTTCTGATGTGAGCTGACGAATAATTTTCTCGATCTCCCGCTGCTCTTCCGACTCGAGCTGGCGGATATCATTGTTGATCTGAAGTGCCTCTACCGGTTCAAGGTAAACCGTTTGCCCAGAAGAAGATACATCCTGTATAAAACCCTGAACTTTTCTTTTGTACTCTGCCTGAATCGGTATCACCATACGGCCATTTCGGATGGTGGCACCTTCATCGGAGGTCATCCCATCTTTAGCAGCGCGTCTCATTACCTGCATGATTGTGCTTCTGAGGCGGTTACGCTCCCGGTTGATTCTGTTTCGAATTCGCTTGAGCTCCTGGCTGGCATCATCCCGAAGATCACCTCTTTCGGTTACCACTCGTTTGATGGCTTCTTCAAGAGGTTTAAGGTTTACAAGACGGTTTGTGATTTTTTTTAATGAAGGATAATCTCCCTCGGTTTTTTCAAAAAATTGCTTAACGATTCGTGCAACGGCAGCATTTTGAAGAATGGTCACAAAATCATCAAGGGGCAGCAGATTTCCCGAAATACGGCTCTCTTTCACTGCTTCTCTTACATCTTCAGTTACAGAAAGGGGATGGTTTGATCCGCTTTGCAGCAAATGCATCCATTCCGAAGCCTGAAACAACCTTTCTGTTACCTCACCGAAGCTGGCAGACGGGTGAAGGTTTTCTAGGAATTCCCGCCCATATGGGGTAAATGCTTTACGAAGAGCTGCCTCTTTAATGGATTGAAATCCAATTTTTGAGGGAGAATGTTCTGGGTGCAGTATCATCTTATCATGCATGTTTAGAAGTTCGTGAACTTTTAACTGAAATAGTAATTTTCCGGGATCAGCCGGTTATTCAAAATAGAATTTAACCCGATAGAGAGAATCGTTACATTAAAAACAAAAAATTATGCGAATATTTCAGGTTGATGCTTTTTCGAAAGATGTATTTAAGGGAAACCCCGCAGCCGTTATTCCACTGGAGCAGTGGCCGGAAGATTCGGTTTTGCAACAGGTAGCAGCTGAAAATAATTTGTCGGAGACTGCATTTTTTTCAGAAAACAGTGACGGTTCTTATAAACTAAGATGGTTTACGCCGGAGACTGAAGTAGACCTCTGCGGACATGCAACTCTGGCATCTGCCCACATTCTTTTTGAAAGATTGGGTTATGATAAGCCTGAGATCTCTTTTCACTCGAAAAGTGGTGTACTTACTGTTATAAAACGTGATGGATTGTATGTAATGGATTTTCCATCCAATCCGCCGAAGCCCATTCCGGTGCCAAAATTGCTGCCCGAGGCGATTGGAATCATACCGATTTATACAGGTGTGAACACGGATATGCTTGTTTTTGTACAGAAAGAAGCAGATGTAAGAGAAATCAAACCCGATATGATTCTCCTCAAAAGGATGGAAGTAAGAGGCATTATTGTTACGGCTCCGGCTGATAATCCTGATGTGGATTTTGTGAGCCGCTTTTTTGCACCGGCTGTGGGTGTTCCTGAAGATCCTGTTACCGGTTCAGCCCACACAGTTCTCACTCCTTTTTGGGCAAAACGCCTTGGCAAAAGCAGGCTCAAAGCAAGGCAGTTATCGGAGAGGGGAGGAGAGCTGTTTTGCTTCCAAAAAGAGGACAGAGTAGAAATTGGGGGTAATGCCGTAACCTACATGGAAGGTGAGATAACAATCTGATGCTTTTTCTGTTGCTCATTTTGTGCGGTATTCTGGCCGGTATTATTGCAGGCCTTTTTGGATTGGGTGGCGGCATTCTCTTTACGCCTATTTTGTTCATTCTGTTCACTTCTTACAGTCTGCCTGAACCTGCCACCTGGGCGATTGCAACATCGCTCTTTTGCACATTTACGGCTTCGATAAGCAGTTCAATTCAGCAGCGAAACCAGCGAAACTTTTACTGGAAAGAGGGCTTGACCGTTGGACTTCTGGGCAGTGCAGGTGTCTATTTCGGGAAACGGATGGTGCTGTCAGATTTTTACACAGAGCAGGTATTTGTAGCTGTTTTTTCCCTTCTTTTGGTCGCTGTAGCCATACTTTTTTATCGAAGAAGTAAAGGTAAAACGGTTGAAACTACCGAGACAGAAAAACCGGGTATATTCAAATTTTCAGCAACCGGTGGTTTTGGCGGGTTCATAGCGGCACTGGCGGGCGTTGGCGGTGGTATTGTGATGGTACCGATGATGAACCTTCTGCTTAAACTAAAGATGACGAAAGCTGTAAGTATCTCTTCACTGGCAATTGTTTTTATCTCGTTATCAGGGTGGCTGCAGTTTGCCTTTTTTGCAGGCAGCCCGAATGGCATGACAGAATACCGGATTGGGTATGTAGATTTCGGAACCGGACTACCACTGATATTTGGAGCTTTTATCGGTGGATTTTTGGGAGTATGGATTGGAAAACGGATATCACAAAAAATTATTCAGATAAGCTTTTCAGTCTTAATTGTAATTATTGCCATCCTGATGATTCAGAGTATTTTATGATTTTTTATAGGCACCATTTCTCTTCGTAAGAACAAAGAAAATCAGCAAACCCACAGAAAAAATGATACTTGAAAAGAGCATTAACTCGCTGTTGGGGCGTATAATAAAAAGCGCAGTTATAAACTGAATAACGATGATGGAGATAAGAATAGTGGAGATTGTTTTTCTTCCGATAAGAGTAATCACGAACGCTCCGAGTGGTGCTCCAAAAATCACAACAGGTATACAAACCAGCAGATAATTGATAGCCTCCGTTTGCATGGTATCAATAATAAACAGGTGAAGAATAAACCCTATAAATGCATTGGAAGCCATTAAAATAACTGAAGTTGGAGTTGCAACTTTTTCGGAAAGCCCATACTTGAGTACAACGTAAGAAAAGGTGCAAATATCAATTCCATTACCCAGAACGGAGCTGAAAACACCCCCGATAATACCAACAGCAAGAAGCTCAACTTTTTGCGAAGTATTAAGTACCGGGAGCTTGTTGACGCTGTTTCGTTTACTGATGAAATTCACAACCCACAGTGCAATACCAAAACTCAGCCAGAATGAGACGAACATCATCTTTGCATAATCCGGTTTGATGAGTGGCACAATTGTGTACGAACCCAGAATAATGCCAATAAAACCTCCGATACCTGCCAGTATCAGATAGTTCATCTCAATTTTAATTTTTGAGAGGAAAATCCAGATTGCAGCAAAGGTCATCCCAAATGTTTGAATAGCAAAACTGAAATTTCTGGCTACATCCGGTTCAATGTTAAAGAGCAGGGTCATGGCGGGGTAAGCTATGGCACCACCACCCTCAGAACTCGCCCCCGCTATGAAAGATCCCACAACCATCGTGAGAGTCATGAACCAGTTATCTCTGAACAGACTCCAGGATTCTGTTTGAGTCATATACAAAATCCAGAGGAGCAGTACAGATCCTGCAAGAAAGGAGAAAACAATCAGTGGTTTCTTCAACGTGTTAAATGTAATGGGATATTGGCAGTTTGCAGAGTTGTAAAAATCAAAGAATCGGGCTAATCGTTCAATCTTTTATGTTGATGAGCGGAAAACTAATTCTGTTTGTCAGGGGATTACAGGCAGAGCTTCTTTCCCCGTTTTTGCCAGGAACCATCGCATACATTTATGGATGATGTCAGGTTCAGCAAACATCATCGGGCAGCCACCGGGAATCAGAGAGATACCGTACTGTTTTGCAATTGATTCAGCATCAGGGTGATAACTTCCCTGGCCAAATGAACGATGAATCCATACCCACTTAACCCCGGATTTGCCACAATCATGAATCAGATCGGGTGTAACATCAGGGTGAGTTGCGATGATTACAACATCAGGAATAACCGGAAGTGATTGAATGTCGGGATAGCATGTTTCACCGTCTATTTCTTCTCTATTGGGATTAATGGGATAGACTGAATAGCCATGTTTAAGCAGTTTCTTAAATACAATATTACCGGCGGTATCTCCCTTCGATGATACTCCGGCAATTGCCATTACTTTAAAATTGAGAAAATCGCCAGCCGTTTTCTTTAAGGAGCTCATAATTTTATGATTTTAAATAAGGTATACATATGAAATGTAGATATAAATCCCGATTCTTTCCCGAAAATTGAAAGATAAACAGCTTCTAAACCTGTATCAGAGATGTTTTTTTAGTTCAGAAAAAAAATTCAAAAAAAAGTGTAACAAATTGATAGTTCGTGCATCATATCATTAGACGCACAATGTTATATTATCAATTAAGCGATATTTGAAATGAAAGTAAGTTTTATGAAAACCTGCGTACTTTTCCCGAAAGCATTCTCATACAATTATATTGATGGTTCTGTAGCCCACTCAATGGATTCACCTACGCTGTACGAAGAGTATCTAAGTCCAAGCGATTTGGCTGGCCCAAAATTGATCAGAAAGCGAATGACATCACGAAGCATGTCTCTGATGCACAGGGACAGGGCAGGAGTAAACCCTGTTAAGAAAAAACCTAAGATGCTTCATGTTGAAGACAGCGCACAGATTCGCTTACTTGTATCCATATTTCTGAAAAATGAGTTTGATGTTGAGAGTGTGGAAAATGGTGAGGTTGCACTAAAACAGGTTAAATCAAAACAGTATGACTTCATTTTGATGGATATTAATCTCGGAAGAGGTATTGATGGATTTGATGTGATCAATGAAATAAGAGATCTAGAGAATTATAAGTCAACTCCAATAATCGCTCTCACAACAAATGATTATCCAAATGTGAGGGAGGCCTGCCTGAAATCTCGGGTTAATGCATACATACAAAAACCGTTTGAAAAAACATATCTCATTGGCACAATTCAGGAAATTAACAACAGATTAGAGAAAGAAAATAACGCTTAAGTCACCTACAATGATCAATAACAATGACATAAAATTTTCCATTCATGAATTTCTGGAAGGTAACCTTAGCGAAAGCCAAACAGAAGAACTGTGGGCAGAACTATTAGCCAGTCCTGATGACCTTGAATATCTTGAAACATTAACTACTCTCAAATCAATGGGGCAAAATGGGGCATTTAGTTCAATTGATGAAACACCGGTTTACTCCTTAAATAATAAAACTGAGCAAGTTCATACCGGCTTTTTTAGCAGCATTAGACCATATCTCGTTGCCGCATCTATCCTGATTGCCGGTATGCTTGTTCTTTATAATGCATTCCCTCCGGCAAACTTCACTTCAGAAATAACACCTATTTCTGTGATTGAGTACGATATTGAAAGATCTGCTGAAGTTGCCACACAGTTTGAATATCATTTACAGCAAGCTGTTTCATACACTGCTTCAGGTGATCTTAACACTGCAATTTCTGAACTTGAAACTGCCAGAGAGCTTGAATTATCAGATTTACAGTTAACGGAACTGGAAATTGTACATGGAACTATTTATTACAACTCAGGTGAATTTGCTAATGCTTCGATTGTTTTCACTTCAATAAGCAATAAGGATCAAATTGATACACATAATCTTGAAAAAAGCTTATGGTATCTTGCTAATTCACAAATACACTTAAATCAACTTGAAGAGGCCAGGGACAATATTAAGCAAGTAATAGAACTTGACGGGGCATTCAGCAGAATAGCAAAAAACATGATAGAGAGCTTTTGACAGTTCAACTTTGTCTGGCATATTTAATTGAAATTGACTGAAGACAAGTTTAATACAATTATCCAAAGACAATACTTCAGCTATTGCTCACCTGAGCTGAAGTACAGATTATGAGAAGATTATTCATTTGGCTTCGAGATATCAATGATGGAACGATATTGTAAGTACAATGAAAATATAGTAGAGTTAAAGGAAAGTATGCATTTGATTGATTGAACTCCTATTGAAGCCGCTAATTTGTTAAATACATAGCGAAAATTGAGCTAAGACACATCTCATCTGATTCCAAAACCAAGGGAAGGCATGCTAATAGTTGGCTAGGTTACCCAAGGGCTGATAAGAGGAGAGCAATGATTGATTATACAATATCATTTTTTACTCTAAGTGCTTTTCAGGTCATTTTTATTACCCAAAATTACAATAACACTGCTGCCAATAATAATTACAAAGCCAAGAGACAGAAAGAATATTGCGGTAAAATGATTTTGGCGGGGAAGTGGTGAACTAATATTTCCATATAGTACAAATGACCCCCATAAATAGGGATCACTATTGGTGTTGTTTAAGTAAGTAAGCCTCGCCTGCCTGAGAGATTCAGCTTTATTCTCACCACTATTTAGAGATCGGTAAAAGTTAACAGATATTTCGGATGCGGTCTGATCGCGTACAGGCCATAAGTTCATCGATAAACTTTTTGCACCGGCAAATGAGAAAGCCCTGGAAAATCCAAGTACACCTGAACCCTGCAGATATCCACCGGCACCGGATTCACAAGAACTGAGAAAGATCAGGTCTGCATTTAAATTCATATCGAATAGTTCGTAGGCATGAATTATGCCATCATATTCGGCGGAAACTTCACCTTTGCTATCATCTGCATAAAGATAAAGTGTGGAGAAAAGCGGGTTTTCATCATTCACTTTACTATGAGTTGCTAAATGTAATATTCTGCTGTTTCCGGCAATATTTCTGAAATTTCGTTCTGTGCTTTCATTTCCAATGAAAAAAGTTTTCTTCGAAAATGCATCAAGTTGTTCGGAACTTTCTACGATCTCTTTTGAGCTGAAGGGCAGGTTTTGGAGAAATGGATGTCCTGCTTCCTGAAAGTTTTCTATGCCAAATCCAACCATGTCGTATTCAAAATTACTTTGGCCGGTGTCAGTACCCTGAATGAGTTCAGTGAGTGAGTTTACATAGCTCACGCTGTATTCTTCTATTAGATACCTGGCAGATCCATAGCTATGGGGAGTATTTGCCTTTTGCAGCGGCAAGATTTCCAGGGGCAATCTGTAAAACTCTGCGTCAGGGATCATATAAATGTGTTTTATACCGTCAGGGATGCCATCTTCAAAGAATGTTGTGTAAATATCGTACAGTTTATGCAGATCCGTAGTTCTGTAACCTAAGGTATTAAGGCCACTTCGAAGTACATCCAAGTGATTCTCATCGGCGGGATATACATTCATTGTGATTCCAGATCGGGTGATTGAAAATCGGTAAATGTCATCTTCAAAGACTGAAAAATAGAAGAGTATTTGATCTGACCTCAAAGTTCTACGAAGATTGCCGAAAAGTTGGTCATAGTGGCGTTCACTGTAATTTGGAAAAGCCTGGTTTTGAAGTCTGTTTCGTTCTGAAATGGCATTGAGCAACTCATTCCCGAGGTAAACTCTCTGTTCACCGGTGGCCGTTTGATATCTGCTTCGAAGTTGTTGAATTCTTGTGCTGATGTTATAGTCTTCAATTAACTGCTCTTCGGATAGGACTTTGGATTTCAAAAGCGGGTTATTATAAAAACCGGATCTGGAGATATTACGCAATTCACCAATTTTTGAAAGTGCTCTTTGGTATTGCCCGGTTTCATACATAAGAGTAGTATGAAGTTTAAAGGCTTCAGTAAACTCATTGTCCATTCTCATATGGCCTGTTTGCTGATCAGAACTTTCTCTGAGGTGATCGGTAATATCTGATATCATTGGTGCAGAGAGGCTAATAGCATCTTGAACCTTATTTTTATTCTGTAGAAGCCGTACTTTAATATTGTTAGCAAGTACTCTGATATTAAAGTACTGTGGCAAATAATCTTCCTCACTGAATTGAAAAAGTAATTGCTCTGCTTCGTCAAATCGCCCATCTAAAGTCAACATATTCGCGTAACGAATAACTGCTTGTACAAAACTTCTTGAATCTTCCCTTGACGAGGATAATTCCATGGCTTTATTAAAGTACTCTTCTGATTTGGCCCATTTTTCCATTAAGAGATAAGTGTCACCAATCTCAACATAGCTCATGAAATTATGCTGATAGTTATTGGTCTCAATTGATAAATCAAGAGCATCAAAATAGTACTCTAATGCTTTTTCATAATCTGATTCTACAGTTCTTTTATAAATACCAAGTGAAATGTGGATAGAGGCAATATCTGTAGTTAGCTCATTCACTGTAGCAATTTGTAATGCCTGGCTAAGGTAGTTAAAGGCAAGATCTGTATCGTTTTGGCGCCTGTAGTAGATGAAAAGATTTCGTAGAATTGATAATTGCTGACTGTAGTTTTCTTCCTGAGAGGCAATATCAAAGGCATTTAATTGAAATTGAACGTACCTGTCAAACTGGCCCGAGTTTAAGTAACTTATCGCTAAATTATTGAAGAGAGCCGCTTGATAGCGGGAATCTAGAACAGAATAATCCTGCTCAAATACACTTTCAAATTCTCTAAGAGATGCATTCACATTACCTACCCTGAAGAGCAGAAGGGCATAGTCCATTTTGATAGATAGATAATCGTTTAAGTCTCCAATTGTTTTTGAAATGGGTTGAAGAATTTCAAGATTTA
This sequence comes from Balneolaceae bacterium, assembly GCA_020832415.1. Classification (GTDB taxonomy): domain Bacteria; phylum Bacteroidota; class Rhodothermia; order Balneolales; family Balneolaceae; genus Rhodohalobacter. The sequence goes on from JAFIES010000032.1 coordinate 58,781, forward strand.
TTTTGATAGAATGTGAGTAATATCCAAGTACGCGTGTTGCATACGAAATGGTGTCAAAAAGGCTTAAAGTGAAAAATGAATCAGGAAAAGGGTGGCTGTTTGCTAAATCCATTCCAAGTTCATAGACCATTTGAAAGTTATCTAACCTATCGTATCCATAAATGAGAGCTTGTGTTTTAATACTTCCAGTGACAGGATCTGCTTCAATAACCTCATGCAGATTATCATGCCAATAATCCAAAAGTGCTTTTGCTTCCTGTTCAAGTTCCTGGGGAATTTGAGAGCCTATAAATAAATAAATATCATCAACAGTAAATGGCCTGATTTCATAATAGGCTGGCTGGATTGAACTTTTTAGTAATTTATTTGCAACATCGGGGATAAGTTCAAATATTTCATTCTCTGATTCAAAGAAGGAAATAATTTTTTCTCTTTGAAATCTGCTAGCTTCATGTAACGAATAGTTTAGATAAGTTGGATTTTGAGTATCTAAATACAGTTCAAATAACATTTGACTGGTAACGTCAAAAACTGATTGTCCTGAAACAGCAGCTTTCTCATTTGCTTCATCTAAAACACGCAACCAATTTTCAAATATCTCAATTTGATTTTTAGGTTCTGAAGTGTCAGCAAAATCACCTTGAGGTTCTTGTGCCGTACTAATAACAAATGAAAATAATAATGCAATTTTTGCAATTATGAACATTGCGCAGATGGTTGCTTATAAGTTAATATCATTAACGCAACATAATAATTTGCAAGATGTATAGAAATATCAATATCTATCCTGGTAACGGTCGCGTGGTCGCACGTCAATCATATCTTCCTGATCACCGCCCCGGATAAAATCAGGTGCTTCCATATTGATGATCTGTGTGTCGTCTGCGTTGAACTGAGTATCGGTATCTTCGAGAGTGGCGTCGGTAAGTCCAGCGCAGCCTGCTAAGAGTGTAAAGAAGAGAGCTGTGAGAGTAAGTTTGAGAGTTTTCATAATGAGTCGAGTTTTTAATTGTTGTTGATAATATTGAGTTTGTAAATAATGAGTGTCAGAGTTATTGCATAGTTTACGTTAGTATGATGCTTGAGAAAGCAAAATGTTACAATAATTTATAAAATCTAATCATATACATTAAAAATATTTAATATTGATTAAATGTAATATACAAACATAAAATAAATTTAATATTTTTGCCTATAAATTTTTGATTCGTATGTTCCAAGTGAAATTTTTTTAATCTTCAGACAATCCAAGTAGAAAAGAAGGTCGCTGCTTTTTGGAAAACAAAAAATTATCTGCCAGGAATTTTTATGAGTTGGTTAAATCGGGCAATGATTCTGAGATAAATAGAATATCCAGAATAATGGTCAGTAGAATGGCTCTCTATTTAAGATCGGTTATGCGCGTTGAAGATGAGCTTGCAATGGATTGTGCACAGCAAGCTTTTGAAAACTTTTATGAAAAAATTCTTGAAGATTCCCTGACTGACATTGATAACATTTTTGGATATTTAATTATATCCGTAAAAAATGAATATCTGATGAGATTACGGAGGGAAAAGTTTGAAGTACCGAGTGATTATGCAATGTTCATTCCCATTCAGGATACTTCTTCAGAAAATATTTTTGAGGTATTGTACAGTAAAGAGAGAGAAAAGAAGCTTGAAAAATGCATTCGTGAATTGAAATTTAAAAACAGGAAATTTTTTAAGCTGGTTCTTGAGTATATCAATGAAAATGATAAGGAGACAGCTAAGATGATTGGAATGAGCTATTCAAATTTCAGAACTAAAAAATCAAGAATTATTGATGCTCTAAAAGAATGCGTAAAAAACTCGAACGTTGTCAATTAGCATGAATCAGAAAAAGGCATGGTTTTTTCTCTATATCGGGATTGGGTTCCCCATTCCAATCATGCACTTTCTTGGTTTGAATGAACTCATCATCCTGGGTGATATTACTTGCAATGCATAAGCGTGTTGATGGTTGTAATGTTTTCTTAAGCTGCTCAAAAAGAACTCTGTTTCTGTGAGGAGTTTCCATAAAGATTTGAGTTCTCTTGGTTCGTTTGGATTCATCCTCCAGTCTGGAAATCTCTTTGATCCGTTCATTTTCGTTAATAGAAAGGTACCCGTGAAACGCAAAACTCTGGCCATTCATACCCGAAGCCATCAATGCCATCAGTATTGAGGACGGACCAACAAGCGGCACTACCTTTATTCCATTTTCATGTGCCAGCTGTACAAAAAGTGCTCCCGGGTCTGCCACACCCGGAGCCCCTGCTTCCGACATCAAACCTACATTCCCATCGTTAAACAACTGCAGAAAGCTGTAAATTTCATGTTCAGGCGTTTTCTTATTCAAAACTCTGAATGTCAATTGATATTCCGGAGTTGGATGTTTGATCCACTTCAGAAAGCTGATAGTTGTTTGCGGTTTTTCAACCACAAATTTTGTGAGCTTTTTTACAGATTCAATTGTATGCTCGGGCAGCACAAAATTCTCTTTTCTTTTACCAATTGGTGTAGGAATTAAATAAAGAGTAGGATTGCTGTTCATATATATTTGTATTGAAGCCACCAACCGTTCCGGCTATTGGTTATATTTAAAGATAAGATTGAACGATTTTTGCTTGTTTTTATATTAATTCTGATGCTTTATTAGCCGGAGTCGAGATCTGTATAAAGAGATCAGAATGTATACATTGATTTTAAAAATAGTGATATGTCTATTAAGAAAAGAAAAAAAGATCATGTTGATTTAACGGTAAACAGTGATGTGTTTTATCGAAAAAGCGCAGGCTTTGACAGGTACGATTTTGTTCATAATGCACTGCCGGAAGTAGGTCTGAATGATGTTACCACAGAGGCAGTGTTCCTGGGTAGAAAATTTTCCTTTCCGCTTTTTATCTCATCTATGACGGGCGGCTATTCTGAGGCAGGAGCAATCAATGCACAAATTGCAGAATTTTGCGAAAGAAGAAACCTCCCGTTTGGAGTAGGCAGCCAGAGAGCAATGCTCGAAGATCCATCAGAAATCGAATCATTTGCGATCGTGCGCGAAATGGCCCCAAATGCTTTTATTGCTGCAAATATTGGCGGTGCGCAGTTAATAGGTGGCATGGCTCAGCATAAAATCAACCTGTTGGTAGATAGTATCAGGGCTGATGCCGTTATTGTACATCTCAATCCGCTGCAAGAATTGATGCAGCCCGAAGGCGATATTAATTTCGAAGGGATTGAAACTGGCATTGAGGTACTTGCCGAATCGATCGATCTGCCACTCATCGTAAAAGAGACAGGTGCAGGTATCAGTAAAAAATGCGCTGAAAGATTACTTAGCAGGGGAGCAAAGGTAATTGATGTATCAGGAGCAGGGGGAACAAGCTGGGCGAAAGTAGAAAACCTCAGAGAGCGGCAGAAAAATCCTTTGCACCTGTTTGATGATTGGGGAATACCCACCGTGGATTGCATTACAGGAGTGAATGAGTTAAAAATGAATTACCACTTTGAAATGATTGCATCGGGTGGGATTCGTACCTCCTTCGATATCGTGAAGTCAATTGCTTTGGGTGCTGATTTTACAGCAACGGCGCAGCCCATCATAAAGACACTTGTTGATGACGGACCGGAAGCACTGGATACATTACTGGATCGCTGGCAAAACGAGACGGCCATTTTGCTAACTCTGTTGGGATGCAGGCATATAAAAGAGGTAACGCAGGCACATCTTATTGAACGTTCATTGATTTAAACATATAATTATGCAGAGAGTAATTAACTCGGAGCGTATACCCATTAAGCTCTGGCTGGATTCAATGGAAGATGGCGCTCTTGAACAGGCCAAAAATGTGGCAAATTTGCCATTTGCATACAAACATGTTGCGATAATGCCCGATTCTCATCAGGGTTATGGTATGCCTATTGGCGGCGTTTTTGCCGCTGACGGATGTATTGTGCCCAATGCTGTAGGGGTGGATATCGGGTGCGGAATGTGCTCACTTCGAACCAATTTGGAGCAGGCCGAAACCACAGATCTGAAAAAGATAATGAGCACTGCCCGTAAATTGATCCCGGTTGGGTTTAATCATCATAAAGAGAGACAACCGTTGGAATGGATGCCCGGGATAAAAGGAGATCTTCCAATTACTGAACAGGAGTTTGAGAGTGCTTGCTATCAAGTGGGTACGCTTGGTGGCGGAAACCATTTTATAGAACTTCAGAAAGGGTCGGATGGGTTTATCTGGATTATGATCCATTCCGGCTCACGAAATATCGGGTTTACAGTTGCAAAACATTACAATCAAAAAGCAAAAGAGTGGAATGAAAAGTGGTTTTCGAATTACACAAGAGATCTCGCTTTTTTCCCGGCCGGTTCTACTCTGTATGATCTCTATAAAGCAGAAATGGAGTACTGTATCGAGTTTGCTCTGGCAAACAGAAAGCTGATGATGGAGCGGATGAAAGAGAGTATTCTTGAGGTTTTTCCGGACACTCAGTTTTCTGATTTCATCAACAAACCGCACAACTTTGCATCAGAGGAGGAGCACTTTGGCAAAAACGTAATCATCCACAGAAAAGGTGCTACACGGGCAAGGCTGGGAGAACAAGGAATGATTCCGGGCTCCCAGGGAACTCCATCATATATTGTGAGAGGTTTGGGCAGCAGAGATTCCTTTGAGTCATGCTCGCATGGAGCAGGGCGTATTATGAGCAGGAATGAGGCTAGGAGAACACTTGATCTGGAAAAAGAGAAGCAGCAACTGGAGGAATCGGGTATTGTGCACGCGATACGAAACAAATCCGATCTGGATGAGGCACCAGGATCGTATAAGGATATCCGAGAAGTAATGGAGCTTCAAAAAGATCTTGTGGCGATCGAAATAGAACTTTCACCCCTTGCAGTAATCAAGGGATGAAAGTGTAATAGCATTAAAGCTTTGCTGCGTCCTCTGCCAGAGAAATGACGGCATCTCTGTAGAGTGAACTTGGATTATATCGAAACACTGCACCTTCAATAGTGCCTGTTATATTTTTGAAATGTGCCAGGTAGTTGGCCACAGACAAAATGTTGTTATGCATGCTGAATATATCATCACCAACCCACCATCTGTTTATCGAGTAGGGGATGAACTGCGCGAATGACATCGCTCCGGCATAACTTGATTTAAGTTCAAAAACGTCGATTCCTTTGCGCTCTGTAAACTTAACGAGCTCTTCAAGCTGTGCCCTGGCAAAATCGGCCCGGTAATCTTCGTTGTACATAGATACATAGACCCTGAGTGGATTAAAACTGCCGACATTCCGGCCAAAATCTGACTCTACACCTATAATCGCGGCGATTACATGACGTGGAATATCGTAGGTTCTCTCAGCCTCTTCCATGGATTCCAGATGGGTTTCAATGAATCCGGGGATACGATTTAGTTTATCCTGGTAGCCAAGAATTCGCTTATACTCTTCAAGTGTTGGAGTTCTGCGTTCTGCAGAGTTTCTGAAGCGATTACCAATACTGTCGTATAGCTCAAAGCGCGGATCTTCAATTAATGATTTAAGATCCAGATTTTGAGATTCGAAATGCTGGACCAGAGCGGCAATCCGGTCAGATGAATCACTTGAACTGAATTCAGATGATTTATCGGTTTGCAGCCCTTTCGACTGAACTGTTTGAAATGCAAAAAGTAATAGAAATAGTACTGTAAAAGATGATAATAGTTTACGCATGGGGTTACCTCTTTGTGGGGTGTAGATTTGAATTCCTATTGATACCAAAAAAATGGCGCGTAGTCAATTGAAAGCAGAGGAATATTTACGTTTTTGAACCACTTTCAGAAAAAAATTCGTGTATAGTTAAGAATGGGTCATTCAAATTTTGAATCTTTGAAGTTTGATGAACATATTTACCGCAACTCAAATTAAATCCAAAATCACTAAAGAATTTACTGCATGAGAACACTTAAATTTGCATTTATACTAACAATCGGACTTTTCATTTTTGCCACTTCGCAGGCTGAGGCACAGCGGATAACAGCCGGTGGCGGTGTGGGATATGGAAGTAAATCAGAAAATGTAAACTTTCAGGTAAATGCGTATTACAGGTTGCCAACACTACCTTTACGAATTGGTGGTGATGTGGGCTTTGCCAAACCCCAGGACAATGTAACAGAAGTCGAGTCGAATATTAATGTTCATTTTATGGCGGTTGATACGGAGCTATTAAGCCTCTATACAATTACCGGTCTTAACGTACTGTATTCACGTTTTTCTGCAGGTGATATCTCCGAATCTGATACAGATACCGGATTTAATCTTGGTGCCGGTGCTGAAATTGACCTTGGATTTGGCAGAGGGTTTGGTGAAGCTAAATACATTGTAGGCAGCGAACGCGATGAACAGTGGATCTTAGGAGCCGGTGTCAGAGTTAGCCTTTCGAATTAATCCTTATTTACATTAATATTGAAGCCCGTTCTGCAGATGCAGTTCGGGCTTCTTTTATTTTAGCCTGCAGGATAATTCTGAAAATGATAGGTATTGATGTCTGAAAATAAACGACGATTGCTGATTATCGGTACAGTATGGCCGGAACCGGGTTCTTCTGCAGCGGGCTTTCGTATGATGCAGCTCATTCAATTATTTCAGCAGGAGCGATGGCAAGTTATCTTCGCCTCATCTGCGGCTGAAAGTTCACACTCTGAAAACCTTACCAGCCTGGGTGTGGATAAAGAGATTATTGAACTGAACAGTTCTGGTTTTGATGAGTTTATAAAAAAAATCCAGCCTGATGCCGTACTATTTGATCGGTTTATGACCGAAGAACAGTACGGCTGGCGGGTTGCTGAACATTGCCCGGATGCATTGAGAATTCTTGACACGGAAGATCTTCATTCATTGCGAAAAGAGAGACAACATGCCTGGAAACAGGGAAAGGATTTTCATCCAAATGACCTTCTCACTTCTGAAACGGCTTTCAGAGAGGTGGCATCCATTCACAGATGTGATTTATCTCTGATTATTTCAGAATATGAGATGGAGCTATTGCAAAATCAGCTCAAAACAGATGCTGATCTTTTAATCTGCACACCTTTTTTATTCGAACCGATTAAAGAGAGTGAACTTTCGGAACTTCCCGGGTTTAGTGCAAGGGAGCACTTCATCTCAATTGGTAATTTTTTGCATGAACCGAACCGGTCAGCTGTGCTTTGGCTGAAAAAAGAGATCTGGCCGATGATCAAAAAAAGAGTTCCGGATGCTGAGTTGCATATTTATGGAGCCTATCCATCACAAAAAGATTTTCAGCTTCATAGTGAGAAAGATGGATTCCTTGTTAAAGGAAGGGCAGAGTCTGCTCTTGAAGTAATCCGGAAGGCAAAAGTACTGCTTGCCCCGTTACAGTTTGGGGCGGGCCTGAAGGGCAAGCTGACCGACGCCATGCAAGCCGGTACTCCAAGTGTAACAACTCCCATTGGAGCGGAAGGGATGAATGGAGAATTACCATGGCCCGGTTTTATTGAGCAGTCGGAAGAGAACTTTGCCAGCTCAGCGATCGAATTATATCAAAATGAACTGGTTTGGAAGGAATCGCAACTAAGGGGAGTGGATATCATCAATCAGAGATTCTCTGCCGGGTATCATGGAAAGCAGTTGATGGAAAGAATAAATGTAATCTTAAAAGATTTGGATCATCATCGGATGAAAAACTTTACAGGCAGTATGTTGATGCATCATTCTCATGCCAGTACAAAGTTTATGTCGCGATGGATCGAGGAGAAGAATCGACATCGGGGGGAATAGTAAATCCCAAAAAAAAATGGCACAAACAGGACGTTTGCGCCATTTATTGAGTCTGTTTTAAACCGTTGGTTAGTTTAAACCACCGCTTCTGTTAGGTGAACGCATAGGCGGCCAGTCCATCTGCTGGCCGGTGCGTGGATTAACCGGCATCACACGCTTGTCACGCGGAGTGGTTTCGGGATCTTCACTTGCCATATATGCAAGTGTTGCAATCAGAATTACATTATTGCGAAGATCATCAAAAACGATCTTATCGTAGGTGTCGCGATTGGTATGCCAGGTGTAGTTCCAGTAGCTCCAGTTGAGCGATCTCAGCACAAATCCGGGTGCGCCGGCTGCAACGAATGATGCATGATCGGTACCGCCGCCACTTGGCATTCCCGGAAAGGTGGTTTCGATGTGGCCGCGTACATCCTGAGGCACTACAGAGAGCCATCGGGTAAAGTAGTCGTACGAGTGGAGGAAACCCTGTCCGTTGATATCAATTACCCGGCCGGTTCCATTGTCCTGATTCAGCAATACCTGCAGGCCATCTACAATTTCAGGGTTATCTTCAACAAATGCTCGTGAGCCATTCAGGCCTTGCTCTTCACTTCCCCAGAGTCCCACCAAAATGGTTCGTTTTGGGTTTGGATAGACTTCTTTCAGAATTCTGGCTACTTCCATCATGGTAATGGATCCGGTTCCGTTATCGGTGGCTCCTGTTCCGGCATCCCATGAATCGTAATGGGCGGATAGAATCACATACTCATCCGGTTTTTCGGTTCCGGGTATTTCAGCGATGGTGTTAAATGTAGGAACGGCACCATGCTCGGTTGATTCTGCCCGAACACGGATTACCGGATCGTGCCCATTTTCCACAAGCCTGAAGAGCATCCCATAATCCTCAAGTAGGATATCGATTGTGGGGATGGTTTCTGTGTTTGCGCCAAACACTTTGTTCGTGCCAAAACCTTGACTCCAGTTCGACATGATGATACCAACTGCACCGGCATCTTCCAGGGCTCTTACCAGTGAATTGTTGTTATGGCCGGTGTTGGCAATTCGCTGTCTCCATGCGTTGGTGGCTTCGTCTCGTTTTTGAGTAATTCTTTCGATTGACTCTTCCGTGGCAAACTCTTCCCAGTTATACATAGGCCGGCCGGTGGGCTGATGCATTGAGATCATCACAAATTTGCCCTCAACATTTGGCAGCCAGCCGGCAAATTCGTCGGGATTTTCAACATCAGGGATGATTACCAACCCCGCTTCCACACCACCTTCCGGGGTAGGCGGGCTCCAGGCAAGCTGCATCGCTTCAAGAGTTACCACACGCGGCTCAATCATATCCACATGGGTTATTCCGCGTTCCCAGCCGCGCCATTCGCCAAACTGTTCGTTACGGGCTTCAATTCCCCAGTTTTGGAATGTTTCAACGGCCCAGTCGTGAGCGTGCTGCATTTGCGGGGTTCCTACAAGGCGGGGGCCGATTACATCCATCATGTAATGGCCAAGTTCTTCGAGATGAGAGTTTTCGGTAGCCTGCTGTACAATTTTGTCAACAACTTCGTCGTGGCTTTGTGCAACAGAGGTTGCAACGGAGCCGGAGAAGATAAAACAGAATAGCAGAAGAGTAATCGTTTTTCGCATAAAGATCGGTTTGGTTTTTAGATTGGCGTCAATATATCAAACCGGCAGTAAAAGATTTGTGAAAAATGGTAAGTAGAAAATTGATTCAACTACTTAATCTATAGCTGAGTCTTAGCACTAATCATCATTCCGAATAAGAATACTCATCAAGAATATCCTCTTCGGTAATCTGCCCAGGCCGGTAAATGGTTGGGGCGGGAATAATCTCCATCCCGGCAAGGCGATCGGGGTTCAGCTCCCGGTCGTTAATCACATCGCGAATGTAGATTCTCTTCACCTGATCGGGGTATCGCTCGCGAATGGTGCCGTACACCTCAGGATCGCGCTCGCCTGAATCGCCCACCATAATGAATTGTCTATCCGGGAAATGTTCGAAAATGGTTGATATCTGATCGATTTTCTGCTCGAACGTGAGGTTTTCGTTTGTAATGAACTCGAGCAGGTCTCGCCAGGAGCTGATGGTAAGCGGATTTTTACGGGCACTTTTCATATGCAGTGAGCCAACAGGAAAGCCGGCTTTTTCGCCAAAAAGAAAATCACCCAACGGATTAAAGAGCTGCCAGGGAGAACCGGATACATAGTGAAATGCGGCATCTTCCCACTGGGCGTACATATCAGCCATAATTGGAGCTGCAGAATACTCTTTGAAGAAGGTATTTCGAACTACAATACGGCCACCGGCAGGTATTTCAGTGATTTTTACGGTATCGTCAATATCAGAAATAACGGATAATCCTTCAGGCGGGATAAGCTGAATATGATTAGAACCGACGTATCTGCCTGATGTTGCTTCTAACTCGATCCACCCATCAGTACGGTTATTTTCTTCAAATATTCTGTTTACAAGATCTACGGGTATTCTCAGCTCTCCTAGAATGAGGCCGTTTCGATCTGTTCTCGGAAATTCGCCCTTACTATCCATTACCCTGAAAATGTGTTCATCAGGATCACCCGGTAACCGAAATGTTACAGTTCTGCGGCTTTTGCTGTCGGCTACGATATCCCGCAGGCGCGATCGGAAAATGTTGATCTGCTCATCGGAGTAATCACTGGTAAGGTCGAGCATCCAGGTAACAAAACCCTGCATCCAGCGCCGTTTTTTATTCACCCAAACCCGCGTGGGTATTACCCATTCGTTTCCATCGAGGTAGCCGTAGGTGTTGTAGATGGTAATCTGCCGCCGCGGTTCATCCTCAGAAGGTTCCGAACGGGGCGAAGATGTCTGCATGTATCCATCAGCCATAAACAGAATGACGAGAAGCAGAGCAAATTTCATGGTTTGGAAACAGAAATTGTTTTAGTGGGACTGTCTTATAGATAAACGGGTTGAATCAGAACTTTAATACACAAAAATATAGGTTTAGCGATGCGATATCTCAAATTCAGATTTATGAGTCTCTTTCGAAAGTTTGTAGAGAACAACAAAATCGTACACTGCATGAGCAGCCATTGCAGCCACAACTCCATACTGAATGTAGAGTAGGCCGAGAAGCACACTCAGCAGGAAAGTGAAAAGTGTAAAGATTGCCTGAGGCACAGAACCGAATTTTATGTAGCCGTGAATTGCGATAAAGAGAACAGAGGTGATCCAGATTCCAAGTATCGGCTGAATTGCAGCCCGGAAAAGTACCTCTTCTGTAATACCCGCAATCAATGAAACGATTACTACCTGAAATGGAGATAAATCGAGCTCTTTTACCTGCTTCATGATGGCATACTCATCAACAGCGGCACGAAGCTTGGGCTGCTTCATCATAAGAATTCCAATCCATCCAAAAAGCAAGCCCGCAATTGAACCGGCAGTGATTTGAAACCACCATTCTGAGCCTCGGCTCAATACCTCCACGAAAGATTCATCCTGAAAGAAGTAAATAAGGATGGCTCCCAATCCAACCCATGCAATCCCTGAAACGATGGAGAGAAGTACAATATCAGGATTTTTTGATTTTTGCCCGGGTGTATCGTTTTGCTCTGTAGAATCCATTGAACACAGTTAACGTGAGTTCGATATAAGAATTTGGAAAAAGTGTCTCCCCTCCTTCATAAGGAGGGGCCGGGGGTGGTTACAGTACTTTGAGTAGGACTTCAAAGTTGATAATTTAGTTCATAAACTGGTTTAAACCACCCCTAAATCCCCTCCTTGAAAAGGAGGGGACTTTTTGATTGTCAAATTCAAAGAATTTATGTCGAACTCACGTTGTTAATAAATCGAAATCGAAAAGATACAAGATGTACTATATCAATGTGAAGTTTTGTTCTGCAGAAACAGATTATTCAAAAGTTCAAAGCTGATAGGAGGGGAGGTTAAACAGATTCGAAGAGTGCAGAAACTCCGCACTCTTCGGATTGACTGTTATTTTTTAGTGTTGTTTGCGATAGCTGCTATCGCACGGAACTGTTCTGAAAGAAAGCGTGAAGCTATCAAAGTTAAAAAACCGTAGACAGGCATCAAAAAGATTGCAAGAAAACCGGTTCCTAAAAAGCCGATACCCAACATCTGAGTAAAGAATCGGGCTTCATCACCAAGGAATAGTGTGGTAATCAAAGCTGTGCCAAAACCAACAATGGCAATGTAGGTTCCCAGCCACTCTCCAAATGTCTGGATGAAATGAGAAAATACCGGCGTGGCAACAAACTCATCACCATCTATGGATACCACGGTAATTTTTTCGCGGCGATCCCACCAGATTTGAAAACTAACCCATCCTGCAAAAGCGATAATGATCCATGTGAACAGAAACACAAAGATAAATTTAGCTCCTGCATCAAAGATGTTGTTGTCGATAGCGAGATAGAGTACATATAGCGGGAAAATAAGATTGAGAGCTCCAAGAATCATATAAAGCCAGCTGAATGGCTCTTTGTAGATTTTGCCTTTGTCGATGTAAGAAAGGTATGGCTGAATGAAATTAAAGAAGGTATCCATAAACAATATCGGTGAAGTTTGAGTTGTTGAGTTATCGGCCGGGCAGGTACACAATAAGCCGGTTAACTTAATAACGAAAAGTGAATATAGTTTGGCTCAAATAACTCGAATAGATTAAAATTAAATTATTGCTATACAATCGATTAATTATTTACATCGGGAAAAATTTTATTCGTTACTTGAAGCACCCGTAATAATTGGTGATTCTTCTTATTTTGAAATTGATTCAAACGCATTCAAGCATCGAGTGGGCGTATTTTTAGTTTTTAATTCAAAACCAGGCACATGAAAAAAGTATTTACTGTTGCAGCCCTGCTTCTTATTCAGGGCATATCTTTTGGGCATATTTATTCACAGCAATTAAACGGGGTTGATGGCGCTTCTGCACATTGGGTATCCGCTGATTATCTGATTTGGGATGTAAGTGATGATGCACACCGTGTTGAGCTGCGTTATAGCACTGATACTGAAATAATCATTGAGAATGGTGCGATCATAGGCGGTACTGCAATTGAGCTTGATCAGCGAGTTGAACTGCCTGATGATATTGCATCAGCATTCCGCCATATTGCAGATCGTCCAGCCTTTTCTGTAAGTGTTGAAACTGATAGAATTTTTCAAATAATAAAAGGTCAAATTATTGCTGCAGAGTACGATAGTGATGATCATTTGATCTCAGCAACGAGGGTCCAGTTTCCCGGAGTAATTGACGATCTTTTTGGGTATGAAGGTGAATTAGGGCCGATTTATAAAGACAATAAAATTCAATTAAAATTATGGGCACCAACAGCTAAAAATGTTAAGTTAGAACTATTTGATAGTGAGAAAAAGCTGATTGAACAGCTGGAAGCTGATTCTCCGGCAGCAAAGAGTGGTGTTTGGCAATTTTCAGGCACGTATGACTGGGACCGGAAATATTACAGGTTTCTGGTTGATGTATATCATCCGGTAAGTGGCAGGTTTCATCAGTTCTCAGTTACGGATCCTTACTCTGTCAGCCTATCCGTGGACAGCCATTTCAGTCAGTTTATTGATCTTGATTCTGCAGATCTTAAACCGGAAGGCTGGGATGAACTGGTAAAGATGCAGCTGAACCCTGTTGACCTCACTATATACGAAGCTCATGTACGCGACTTCAGTATCTGGGATGAATCGGTTCCCGAAAAGTACCGTGGCAAGTACAGTGCCTTTACGCTGAATGGGGAGAATGGAAAAGAATTGAGTGACGGGATGCGGCATCTTACGGAGTTATCAGATGCGGGGTTAACACATCTACATCTTCTGCCTATTAATGATATTGCTACAGTAATTGAAGACACCACAAAGCGGGTGGATCTCCATCACCCATACAGCCGTATTTGCGATTTCATTAAAGACGATCGCCTGCAGGAGTTTTGTGATGAATATCAGGAAACTCCGATTCGGCAGGTTTTTGAGGTTCTCGTTGAGCAAAACCCGATTACGGATGAAATTCAAAAACCCTATAGTCTGCCGGGCAGAATGGAAGGGCTTGCGATACTCGATGGCTTCAACTGGGGGTACGATCCGTTTCACTTTAATGTACCCGAGGGCAGTTACTCAACAGAGCCGGATGGGCCACAGCGAATACTGGAAGTTCGCGAAATGGTAAAATCGCTTTACGAAATCGGGCTGCACACAGTTATTGATGTAGTCTACAATCATACCTTTGCATCCGGTCCTGATTCACGTTTTTCAGTGCTGGATAAAATTGTGCCCGGCTATTACCATCGATATGATCCCGATTCGGGTGAAATTGAAACATCAACCTGCTGCGATAACACCGCTGCCGAGCATAAAATGATGGAAAAACTGCTGATAGATTCAGTGGTTCTATGGGCAAAGCAGTACAAGATTGATTCATTTCGGTTCGATCTGATGGGGCATCATCCGCGCTATGTAATGGAGAATCTGCGTGATTCATTGGCAGCACTCACTACCGAAGAGCACGGCGTGGACGGTGCCAATCTCTATCTTTATGGAGAAGGATGGAATTTTGGTGAGGTAGCAGATAACCGCATTTTTGAACAAGCCAGCCAGTTTAATATGGGCGGAACCGGTATCGGTAATTTCAATGATCGTTTGAGGGATGGTATTCGCGGGGGAAATTACTCCTGGGATGGGCCCAACCAGGGGTTCACAAGTGGACAGTATCTCTTTCCGAACGAGCGTGCTGATGAAGATCCGGGTCGGCGTCTTGAGATTTTACTGAGTCAGGCCGATCGGATTCGGGTTGGCATGGCAGGGAATCTGGCCAATTACCCCTACACAAATCGATATGGAGAGCGAGTAACCGGCGAAAACGAATATATTGGTTATGCTTTGCTGCCCCAGGAGACAGTGAATTACATCGACAAACATGATAATGAAACACTTTGGGATAACACACAAACCAAGCTGCCGGCAGATCTGGATATGGAGTCACGGGTGAGAATCCATACCCTGAGCAATGCGATGATTAACTTTAGCCAGGGTATTCCATTCTACCAGATGGGAACCGATATTCTTCGCTCAAAGTCGATGGATCGAAACAGTTTTGATTCGGGCGACTGGTACAATGCTGTTGATTTTACGCTGGAGAACCATAAATGGGCAAACGGCCTGCCGCCCGCATGGGATAACGAAAATCTTTGGGGAGATATGGAAGAGTTCATGTCGAACCCGGTGATATCGGTTGAAAAAGAGCATATGGAATTTTCAAACCGGCTCTTCAGGGAACAGCTCGAAATCAGATACAGCTCACCGCTTTTCAGGCTGGATACGGCTTTTGCAATCAACACTCGTGTTATGTTCCATAATGTGGGCCCGAATCAAATTCCCGGAATAATTGCAATGTCTCTGTCTGATGGGATATGTGCCGGTGAACCGATAGATGATGAATTGGATGGCATACTGATTGTTTACAATGCTGATATTGAAACTCGAACCATACAGCTCCCCGGATTTAATAATCTTGAGCTGCATCCGGTACAGCAGCGCGGAACAGATCAAAGGGCTTTAGAGGCATCAGCGGAGAATGGTGAAATAACTGTGCCGCCGCTGAGTTATGCTGTTTTCATCCAGAAAAATAACAAAACACAAGGCAGCTTCCCCTGCAATCTATAGGTACTGAAAGCGTACATTTAACAATTTGATACATAAAAAATGTCAATATTGGGAAGTTAGTTACGGTTTAAAGCTTCGATCATACCATGTACAAATTTGAGCACGTTCTCAATTTATGAAAGCTCTGAAATATCTGATCATTTTTATTCTTTTGGCTGTGCCACTTTTCTTGTGGGGTTCGGGTTATTTTAACAATTCTGAATCAGCTCTACCGCCACTTCATACCGAAACCGTTGACACGGGAGAGGTATCACAACGTGTTGTTGCTCATGGTTCGCTTCAGCCGGTTCAAAAAGTTACTGTTGGCAGCCAGGTGAGCGGCATCATCAATGAACTGTTTGTTGATTTTAACAGTATGGTTACCAGGGGGCAGGTGATTGCACAAATCGATCCGTCAACATTTGAGGCAGAAGTAAGTTCAGCCCAGGCAGAACTTGAATCAGCCGAAGCGGGACTGGAACTCGCACGGATGCAGTGGCAGCGTGTTCAGGAACTAAGGGAACGGCAATTTCTCTCACCACAGGAAGCTGAACAGGCAAGTGCAACCCTGAGGCAGGCAGAAGCCCAGGTGAGAGTTCGTCGCCATGCCCTTGAGCGTGCACAGCGTGAGCTCGACAGAACCACCATCACATCCCCAACAGATGGTATGGTAATATCACGTGATGTAGATGTTGGCCAGACGGTTGCTGCCAGTTTAAGTGCGCCAATACTTTTGAAATTGCTGCTGATTTAAGCCAGATGCAGATCCACGCCAATGTTTCAGAAGCAGATATTGGCACGGTGATAGAAGGCCAGCTTGTAGAATTTCAGGTGGATGCATACAGGGGACGCATATTTCCCGGTGAAGTTGTGCAGGTGAGAAATGCCCCTCAAATGGAGGATAATGTGGTTCATTACGAAACCATTATTGCCGTAAATAATGATGAACGTTTATTGAAACCGGGAATGACGGCAGAAGTCTCTATTATTACAGCACAGCGCCATGATGTGGTACGGGCAAGAAATACGGCACTACGGGCACGACTTCCTGATTCCATCCGTCCGGAAGATCCGCCATCTGAAGAGGGAATGGAGGGCCGCGTCTATTTAATAGATGGTGAACGGCTTGTGGCAAAACGTGTGAAAACCGGATTGAGTGATGGTGTTTATACAGAAATTGTTGAAGGTCTTGAACCGGGAGATGAACTTGCTGTAGGGCTCTCACTGAGAGCCGGCGGGGAAGAGGAGCGTAGAAGTCTGTTTAGCGGAAGCCAGGCACAATACTGAAATATGGCTATAGTTCAACTCAAAGGAATTACAAGGGTATATAAATCGGGTTCGCTTGCTGTAGAAGCTTTGCGTGGAATTGATTTACAGATCGCGGAGGGCAATTTTGTATCGATAATGGGAGCCAGTGGTTCAGGTAAATCAACGCTGATGAATATACTGGGTTGCCTCGACAAACCAACCGAGGGATCGTACAACCTGGGTGGTGAAGATGTTTCCACTTTCGACAAAAGCCGGCTTGCAAAAATTCGAAACCGAATGCTTGGTTTTGTATTTCAAAGTTTCCACCTGCTTCCGCGTACATCAGCGCTTGAAAATGTAGAGCTGCCCCTGCTTTACAGTGATGACAATCTCAGCTGGAAAGAGATTCACAAACGGGCACGCGAGGCACTCGAAATAGTTGGACTGGGCGACAGAACTGATCATAATCCCAATGAACTTTCGGGTGGCCAGCAGCAGCGAGTGGCTATTGCGCGAGCGCTTGTTTCAAACCCCAAAATTTTACTGGCAGATGAACCAACCGGTAATCTGGACAGCCGCACCACACTCGAAATTGTTGAACTTTTCCAGAAATTAAATAAAGGCGGTTTAACGATTATTATGGTAACACATGAACCGGATATAGCCCGTTTTTCAAACCGAATCATTACGCTTCGTGATGGCCTTATGAGCTCAGATAAAACC
This sequence comes from Balneolaceae bacterium, assembly GCA_020832415.1. Taxonomy (GTDB): domain Bacteria; phylum Bacteroidota; class Rhodothermia; order Balneolales; family Balneolaceae; genus Rhodohalobacter. Next base: position 76,196 of record JAFIES010000032.1, read on the forward strand.
ATTGAACCGCTAAATGCTCTCCAGGCTCTTGAAAACTGGAAGGATGAAGAAAAAATACAACAAGAAAGCGAGGTGCAATCATGAAAGTTTCAGCTGTACCCTATGTTGCATTAAAGGCATTACGAAGAAACCGAATGCGTACACTTCTTACAGCTCTTGGTATTGTAATTGGTGTGGCAGCGGTAATAACAATGGTAGGGCTTGGTCAGGGGGCCAGCTCAGAAGTGCAGGAGCAGGTGAACAGACTTGGGCAAAACGTTGTATTGGTTTTTCCCGGTGCCCGGCAGCTTGGGGGGGTTAGTATTGGTGGTGGCAGTGCGAATACACTTACCATTGAAGATGCCCATGCCATTCGTGATGAGATTCCCGAAGTGGTGGCTGCCAGCCCGGAAGTTCGCTCGCAACGTGTGCTTGTGTATGGGAATCAAAACTGGCACACCCGTATATACGGGCAATCAGCGGATTATCTGCAAATACGCCAGTGGCCTATTGAAAGTGGCCGAATGTTTTCAGATGAAGATGTGGAGAGGGCTTCATTGGTTGCTGTTGTAGGCCAGACGGTTGTGGATGAACTATTTGAGGGCTCAGATCCCATTGGTGAAACGGTGCGGGTACGGGGATTACCAATCGAAATCATTGGAGTTCTGTCAAGAAAAGGTATGTCGCTGATGGGGTCTGTTCAGGATGATATTATGATTGTACCATACACTACAGCCTTTCAGCGTATTTCCGGCCGATCGCATGCTATGGTAATCAACGTTCAGGTTTATGATGAACAGTCGATGGCCATTGCCCAGGAGAAAATTACAGACTTACTTAGAGAGCGGCACCGCCTGGCGCCCTATCAAGAAGACGATTTTACCGTGCAAACTCAGGAGGATGTAGCCGAAGCTGCAACGGAAACTTCCCGAATTATGACATGGCTGCTCGCATCCATAGCCGGAGTCTCACTTTTTGTGGGAGGGATTGGCATTATGAATGTGATGCTTGTGAGCGTAACCGAACGAACCAGAGAGGTTGGCCTTCGTCTTGCTGTAGGTGCCCGCTCACCGGATGTACTGTTGCAGTTCCTAATCGAAGCGGTGGTTTTGTGTCTGCTTGGAGGAATAGGAGGTATATTATTAGGTGTACTCGCTACGGAGGTGATTGCAACTTATGCAGGTTGGCCCGCACTATTTTCAACAGAGGCGATGGTTGTAGCCGTTGGAGTATCCGCCGCAGTATCCGCCGCAGTTGGGGTATTTTTTGGATTCTACCCCGCCTGGAAAGCGTCCCGCCTCGATCCAATTGTGGCTCTGCGAACAGAGTGATTTAGTATCTTTTAAAAGTTCTAAATAACAATTAGGCTTTAGTTTGCCAATATACACTGTAGTTTTACTTTTATTGCTGATAATGAAGCTACATTAACAGTACGCTTTAATTTTATAATTTGATTATTCTTTTGAATTTTAATTGTTTACATCATTTAAAAAATGTAGTATTAACAGATAAATGTTGTTACAACATCTTTTTAGGTTACTGATTTTTACCTGCAATACCATCTTAGTTTCTACCACTATAACTCTATGCATAGGATTTGTCAGAAGAAAAATTAATATCACATCTTCGTGTTGATAAGGGGAATGCTAAATTAGAAAATTGCACTGATCAAAAGGCAGCAAAGTACCTTTTATTAAAAAAATACCTGAATGAAACTTTAGGCGGAGAAGTCACATCAGCTCTGGTTTGGTATAAATTTCCTGTCAATGACTACTTCAAACCACTATCTTCAGATGAGAGTGGAATTTTCTGTACACAAAAAATTAATTGCGTAGGCAGGGTTAATAAATTTTTTGAAGCTGCAAATGAAAACATGCAGAACGGTCAGTATTTGGTGGCTACAGTTGAAACGAAGGATGAGAGAAAAGAACGGCTGCTTCGAAAATACCCGTCACCGATTAGTTACCCCTATTATTCACTTGATTTTTTACTCAAACGGGTATTTCCAAAGTTAAAACCTACAAGGAAAATTTATTTTGCAATTACCGGTGGTAAGAACAGAGTTATCTCACTTACAGAAGCACTGGGGAGACTCGTAAGCTGTGGATTTGAAATAGTTGGTCACAAAAAAATCAATAACCTCACTTATATCATATCAAAAAAAATAAAAAAGCCTTTTTATGATATGCAGCCCACATTTGGTGCCATTATTAAATTGAAGCGTATTGGCTATCAAGGTAAAATATTTGATGTATATAAAGTGCGTACGATGTATCCATATTCAGAGTATCTGCAGGAGTATGTATACCAAATAAATAACCTGGAGGAAGGAGGTAAATTCCAGGATGATTTCAGAACTACATCCTACGGCCATTTTTTCAGACGGTTCTGGATTGATGAATTACCGATGATTTATAACTGGTTACGAAGAGAGATGAAACTGGTTGGTGTTAGGCCTTTAAGTGAGCACTATTTTTATCTGTATCCTCAAGAGATCCAGGAGATGCGAATTAAATCGAAACCGGGACTTGTACCTCCTTACTATGCAGATTTACCAAAAGGACTTGATGAAATTCTGGAGTCAGAAAAAAAATATCTTGAATCGTACAACGCCAATCCGATCAAGACAGATTTAATCTATTTTTTCAAAGCGTTTAAAAACATTCTATTCACGGGCGCCCGAAGCAGATAAGACGAATCTGTAATACTGATGCAAACTCTGCATCAAACCCCATCTCACGGATACTTTGTTCAAAGCTTTACATCTACATAAAACTTCGTTAACAAAATGGTAACACAATAAGCCTTTCTTACCCGTGTAATTGCTTCAAATCTAACTATACACGGAATAAATACAACTGTTATGATCAAACAGATCCTATCTTTACTATCAATACTTTTGGTAACGTCATATGCCGTTCAACCCGTTGCGGCAGCTTCTGACGATTCAAGGGCAAGCATCTACGGAATTGTAACCGATGCGGAAACCGGAGACCCCTTAACCGGTGCAACTGTAGTTGTACGGGGAACAAATATCGGTACATCCACAGACATTGAGGGGCGTTTTCGCCTGCGAAGGGTTCCTGCCGGTACTCAAATACTTACCATTAACTATGTTGGCTACGAGTCTTTCGAGGAGGAAATTACTCTTGAAGGCGGGGTTCAACTCCGAAAAGATGTATCTCTTCAAATAGGACGCCTCGAACTGGAAGGTGTAAATGTAGTTGCGCAGGCGATCGGGCAGGCAGGTGCCTACAATCGCCAGAGAAATGCACCTAATATTGTTACCGTAGTCTCTGATGAGCAGATTCAGCGATTCCCGGATTTAAATGTGTCGGACGCTCTCCGGAGAATGCCGGGTATTTCAACGGAAGAATTTCGTGGTGAAGCAACCGCTATGTTTGTTCGCGGAATGGCCCCGGGCCTGAATACTGTAACGCTCGATGGCGAACGGCTGGCTACAACCGGTACAACCGACAGAGACGTTTCTCTCACAGGACTTTCTTCTGATTTGATAGGTGCCATTGAAGTTACCAAGGCGATCACACCGGATATGGATGCAGATGCCGTTGGCGGTTCTGTAAATCTGGTTGCTAATCGTACAGTAGGTGATCAGCGAATTTTTAATGTGATGGCTTCCGGCGGATGGCACAACTTTGCCGGATTTGGCAATCCGAAAGCGAGCGTTCATTATGGACGATCAAGTGGAAACTTGAGCTACTCACTTCGCGGTAATATCAGCCGTGAAAACCGCAGAATGGATGACATTCGTCACTTCTGGAGTGAACAGGAGTTTAATGGACAGATGATCGACCGTATTGATCAAATGCGAATTGGTGAATATGAATTTCAAACCGACAGATACGCACTTGCAGGCCGAATGGATTACAGACTGAGCGACAATCACTCACTGTTTGTACGTGGTATGTACAATATGAGAGACAAAGAGGGCATCCGCCATCAGTTCAGGCTGCGCCCTGATCGTGGAAATATTGTAAGCCTTAATGGATCGGTTTATGAAGTTTCAGGTGCCCGGGTTGAACCGATAGGCCGACGAAATGCTATTCAGAATGAACTGGCAAGTTTAACAGTTGGCGGTGAAAGTGATTTCACAAATATGTCGATGGATTACAGCTTCACCTATTCATACGGGACACACAACTCACCATATCAGGAGTATTTACGATACAGGGCAAATGGCCTGGATATGACCTATGATGTAACTGACAGAAATTCTGCCATTGTAAACTGGGTCAATGGTTCAGAATCGGTATTATCTGATCCCTCAAGTTTCAGGATGACCCGCTACGAAAACCGAATTGATGATGTGGTTGATAACGACATCAACACAAGAGTAAACTTTACGATGCCATACAACCTCGGTAGCGCAGCCGGTAACTTTAAATTTGGCGGGCGTTTCTTCCATAAGCAGAAAGATCGTAACCATGAGGTCATTGAGTTTAATGATATCAGTGGTACATTTTTGATGAGTGAGGTGGCATCAAACGGCTTTAATCGTGAGCTGGTTGATGGCAGATATCAGATATTTCACACTGTAGACTGGACAAAAGGAATTCCATTTAAGGAAGCAAATATGAATAACTTCCGGATGGATGCTGATGATGAACTGGAATTTTATCTCGTATCTGACCCATCGGACTATATTGCCACAGAAACAATTGCAGCCGGTTACCTGATGACCACCATCGAAATTGATGACTGGATGTTTCTCGCTGGTGTTCGTGCAGAAAATACTGGCACCACATATAAAGGTACCCGTACACTGATCGATGAAAATGAACGTTTTGCAGGCCGGGAGCAGATGGAAGAGAGCGGCACATATCTCAACTTCTTCCCGATGGCACACATTCGGTATAATCTAACAAATCGATCAAACCTGCGCCTTGCATGGACCAACGCCATTGCACGGCCTTCATTTACAGATCTGGCACCATTCGAAATTGCAAATTTTGAGAGTGAATCTGTTCGCAGAGGCAATCCGAATCTGAAAGCGTCACGTGTGATGAACCTCGACCTTATGTATGAGCATTATTTCAGTAGTGTGGGAATTCTCTCAGCCGGGTTATTCTACAAGAGCCTGCAAGACTTCGTTTTCGAAGAGGTTTCTGTAGAAACAAGTGGTCCATTTGAAGGATTTCAAACAAGAAAGCCACAAAACGGAACTACAGCAGAAGTTTGGGGTGCTGAAATTGCCTGGGAGCAGCGCCTGCACTTTTTACCCGGTTTTCTGAGTGGCCTTGGAGTGTATGCCAACTATACATGGTCCGGTTCTAACGCTCAGCTTCGTATTGACAGGGAAGTAGAACTTCCGCGACAAATACCACATGTAGTTAATACCGCTCTTACCTTTGAAAGAGGCGGTTTCTATACAATGCTGTCGTACAATTACCAAAGTACATATCTGTACCAAATCAGTACTTCGCAGGTATCGAATCACAGAAGCCACCTGTTTCCCAGCAACGACAGATATATGCGCTGGCAAGAAAGGGTTGACCTAACGCTTAGATACCAGGCCAGTGACTTCATACAGATTTTTGCAGATGCCAGAAACCTGACCAACTCACCGCAGCTTTGGTATGATGGCGGCCCGGAATTTCATTACCGATCATCATTCAACCATGTAAATGCAACCATGGGAGTTCGATTAACTTTTTAACATCTAAGCAGTCTGTTGGTGATTGTCAGTTTAGCGCAGTTATTTAGCTGACTCACATAAAAATTAAAATGAAAGTGGAACGGTCAGAAATGCTCGTTCCACTTTTCTTTATCTGTTCTAAGGAGCCAAAAATCATCAGCCGTTAATTTGATTCATTCAAACAATATGAAACGTAAAGATTTTCTAAAAACCGGTATGGCTGCCGGATTGGGGGCATTTCTTCCAATCAGCCAAAAAAAATCATCACCATCACCCATTATCGGGAAAGCGAGAAATATTATCTTTTTTGCTTATGATGGATTTACCTGGGAAGATTTCTCCTCAGCACAGCATTTTTCACATCGAAATTTTGGTAAACCGCTCCACCTCGAAAAGTTATTCAGGACGGGATCGGCCGGGAGTATGCAGAGCCATAGCTTAACCAGTATGGTAACTGATTCGGCAGCGGCAACCTCTGCATGGGCCACCGGGCGTAAAATTGTGAACGGCTCGTTATCCATCTATCCGGATGGGGATGAGCTCACAACCATTCTTGAACTGGCTAAGGCGAAAGGAAAAGCTACGGGCATCATCTCAAATACTACGATAACGCACGCTACTCCGGGTGGCTGGATAGCAAAGCAGATCAACCGGCGCGATGAAGAAAATATAGCCGAACAGTATGCAGAGTTTAAAGCAGATGTGATGATTGGCGGGGGAATTGAAGCGTTTTCACCCCAGCTGAGGAGTGATGGAAACGATCTCTATAAGCCATTACTGGATAGTGGTTATTCGGTGATAACTGACAGAGAAGCTTTTGCAAATGTTCGTTCAGACAAAATTCTTGCTACGTTTAATGAAGGTCATATTCCCTATGAAATTGACCGAAGATTTCGCGGGGCAGTTTCTCCAACGCTGAATGAAATGGCGAAGAAGGGGATAGAGATACTGGACGGCTCCGAAAATGGATTTTTACTTCATATTGAGGCGGGCAGAATCGATCATGCCAATCATCGGAATGATGCCGGTGCAGCACTCTGGGAAATTTTTGCTGCCGATGAAACTCTTGGCATGCTGATGGACTATGTTGATAAAACTCCTGAAACAGTACTCATTATGGCAAGCGATCACGGAACCGGTGGTGCCAGTGTATATGGAGTGGGTGAGCGATACCGCGCATCCAGTGATGTTCACGATCTGCTTAACCGAAGAACGGCTTCTTTTCCCTGGATAATGAGTCAGCTTGGAAACTCGCCGGATACAGATCTTATTATTGATATGATTGAAGATACTACCGGCGTTCTTGTCTCACTTTCGGATGCAGAACTGTTGCAGCAAGCCATTGCAGGAGAGATTCAGATGCCTGATGCTGCTGCTTTTCCACGCCAGCCCATTGCCACACTTGGATGGATTTTAAAGGGGGGAACCAATGATAACCCTACACATCTTAACATCAATTATGGAACAACCCAACACACTGCAGGTGCAGTACCTGCAGCCGTTTATGGAAATGGTGTGGAGGTAAAACCTTTTGGTCTTGTGGATAATACCGACTTTTTCTACTGGATGACGGAAGCGATGGTTATCGAGCATCAAAATCCGGAGATGAGCCCTGAAAAAGCGGCATCGTTTTATGAGTGATATTAACTAAACATGGTATTTCTTGGTGTTGGCAAGGGTTTCGTGATGCTGATAAATGAATCAGCTAACCCAAAGTTTTGATCTTTATCGAAGAAATACCATGTTTTAGTTTTGTGAACCCCGAAATTATATGATCCGTGTCTACGACACTTTGATGTTGGTGCCTGCTTTGTACCATAGAATGAATTCTGTGGGTACAAGATTGGCCGTGCAGATGGCACTTTTTCTTTTCTGATTCATCATCGATTCGAGCAAGATTTATTACAAGTTATGCTATGAAAGAAGATATCTATCTCCATGATTTGAATTCTAAAACTCATGTGTAAACCATGTAAAAACTCATCTACGTTCTCCAAGTGCCGGAGGCACGTCTGATTTTATAACCCGGGAATTTATTCCCGTGTAAGAGGTTAGAATTAAGAAAAGAGTGCCATCGGCACGATACATTTAAACAAGGTATTTCTTGGTGTTGGCCAGGGTTTCATGATGCTGATAAATGAATCAGCTAACCCAAAGTTTTGATCTCAATCGAAGAAATACCAAGTTTTTGGGTCAACATTTTCGTTATGTGAGGCCGCAGTCATATGATCCGTGTCTACGACACTTTGAGGTTGGTGCCTGCTTTGTACCACAGAATGAATTCTGTGGTTACAAGATTGGCCGTGCCGATGGCACTATTCTTTTCTGATTCATCATTAATTCGGGTATTATTTATTAAAAGATATGCTATGAAAGCAGATACCTATCTCCAAGATTTGAACTCTAAAACTCATGATGTAATCCATGGAAAAATTCATCTACATTCTCCGAGTGCCGGAGGCACGTCTGATTTTATAACCCGGGAATTCATTCCCGGGTAAGAGATTAGATGTATGTAAAAAGTGCCATCGGCACGATACATTTAAACATGGTATTTCTCGAAGTGTGCCGGGTTTCATGATGCTGATAAATGAATCAGGTAACCCAAAGTTTTAATCTTTATCGAAGAAATACCATGTTTTAGTTTTGTGAACCCCGAAATTATATGATCCGTGTCTACGACACTTTGGAGTTGGTATCTGCTTTTTTCCACAGAATGAATTCTGTGGTTACAAGA